>NZ_JBSHBJ010000012.1:0-195105 GCF_053611945.1 Kribbella sp. NPDC054772
TGCGCGCCGAAACCATCGGGCCGCTGCTCGCCGAACAACTCACCGAACTCGTCGGCCACGCCCCCTACACCATCAAACCCGTCATCGACCTCAACCAGACAGTCAGCGCCGACGCCTACGAAATCCCCACCAGAATCCGCAACCACATCAAACTCCTCCACCCCGTCGAACTCTTCCCCTACGGCACCCGCGAAACCCGCACCACCATCGACCTCGACCACATCCAGCCCTACAACCCCCTCGGCCCACCCCACCAAACCAACACCACCAACCTCGCCCCACTCAGCCGCTACGCCCACCGCGTCAAAACCCACGCCCACGGCTGGAACCTCCGCCGCCTCGACCACCAAACCCTCGAATGGACCACACCCCACAACTTCACCTTCCACGTCGACCCCACCGGCACGCACCGCGTGGACCCCGGGATCGACAAGACTGAGCTGGATCTACCTGGTTGTCGGGAGGATGCATGCTGATTCGCAACGTCGCCGTGCTGGTTGTCCCCGAGGTGGGGGAGTGCCGGGTCGAGGAGGCGCAGGACATCCACGTAGAGGGCGACCAGATCACGGCGATCACCCCGACCGCTCCCACCAGTCCGACCACCGGCGAGTCAGACGATGCCGAAGTGATCGACGCGACCGGACTGGTTGCGGTGCCAGGGTTGATCAACGCGCATACGCACAGCCCGATGGTGATGATGCGCGGGGCCGCGGAGGATCTGTCGATCGAGGACTGGTTCAACCAGCGGATCTGGCCCATGGAGGTGAACCTGACGCCGCAGCGGGTGCGGGTCGGTGCGCGGTTGGCGTGTGCGGAGATGTTGCTGGCCGGTGTGACCACGTTCGTCGACCACTACTTCCACGCCGACCAGATCGCCGCCGCGGCGATCGAGTCCGGGATCCGGGCCGACATTGCCCCGACGTTCTTCTCCGCAGCCGGCCGGGACGCGATCGACGCAGCGGTCGAGACCACCCGCGAACTCAACCAACTCCATCCCCGCATCACAGCGAGCCTCGGTCCACACGCCACGTACACGGTGGGCGACGAAGACTTGCGCCGTACGGCGGAACGAGCGCGGGCCGAGGGGATGCGGATCCACCTGCACGCCGCCGAGACGGATGACCAGACGCAGGCGTCGCTCGACAAGCACGGCGTGACCCCGGTGCAGGTGCTCGAGCGGACCGGAGTGCTCGACGCCGGCGTTCTGATCGCGCACGGGTGTGGGATCCGCGAGTCCGACCTCCCGATCCTCGAGCGGTACGCCGATCGTGTCGCGATCGCCTCGTGTCCGAAGGTCTACCTCAAGCTCGCGATGGGGGAGGTGACGCCGATCAAGGGTCTCCGGTCGGCCGGCGTTCCCGTCGGCATCGGGACCGACGGAGCCGCAGTTCACAACACCCTCGACGTCTGGGAAGCGATCCGCTTGGTCGCCCTTACCCAGAAGCAACGTGAGAACGACGCCGAGTGGATGACCCTGTCCGAAACCCTGCAGCTCGCCACGCGCGGCAGCGCCAACGCGGCGGGCCTTGGCAACGACATCGGCGTCCTCGAGCCAGGCCGGCAGGCCGACATCGCCCTCGTCGACCTCTCCGCTCCGCACAACCAGCCGATCCACGACCCGCGCGCTGCCCTGGTGTACTCCGTTCGCGCCTCGGATGTCGTCACGGTCGTTGTCGCGGGACAAGTCGTCGTACGCGACCGGCAACTACTGACGATGGATCGCGACCAAGTTCTCGCCGACGCGCGCGAACTCGCCCACACGCTCGTCGATCTCTCGGCCGGGGGAGCGGTTCAGCACTACGAGCCCTGAGTCAGGACGCCAGCAGGGCTTGCAGGATCAGGTCGTTGCGCGCGTTCTGCCCAGCCGGGACCGACGTGTGCACGCCTTCCCGCAGGTACGTCGTGAGGTGGGTCGGCGACGCCGCCAGCGACTCCGACCAGTGCACGACCTTCAGGTTCGAGTACTTCTTCGCGGCATCCGACAGCTGCGAGTTGATCCACGCACTGTTCCGCTGGTCTGCAAGCTGCACGGCTGCAGACTTGGCGGTTCGCGCGCACTGCACGTTGACCCAGACAACAGTTCGCTTCGAGCCGACGATCCGCATCGCCCGGTCCACCTGCGGGCCGAACGCGGGCGGGTTGAAGATGTCGTTCGTGCCGGTCGCCATCAGGATCCGGCGCGGTAGCCCGTACCGCGCGGCCCAGTTCTGCAGCGCGTCGACCGCCGGAGCCGTTGGCCGGCCGGACCAGTTGTGGACCGCGATGGTCTTGCCGCTGCGCGCGATCAGCTGCGACGCGAGCGCCTTGGCGTCCTGCACCGCGATGCTGTCGCCGAACATGTAGACGCCGTCGTTGTCGCGAACGTACGTGATCGTTGCCTCGGGCGCGATCGCGTGACTGAGGACTGTCCAGTCCCCGAGCGCGCCGGACCCGTACGGGTCGGCAGCCGCGGCGGTCCGCGCCAATGAAGCCTCGCCCGTCGCGACGACGGCGACGGTCGCCGCGGCCCCCGCCATCAGGACATGCCGCCGGTTCGGTCGCATGATGATCCCCCAGGAATGATCGGAATTCGCGTGGACCATACATCGTCACGCTCCGCAATCGTCAACCCGCCGTGACGCAATAGAGATCTGACAGACGGTTATCCGAGATCATTCCGACAACTGACCGTGAGGTTTCCTGTGGGTAGGGCAAGCTGCTCCTCATGACTGTGGATCTGTCCTCCTGGCGGAGAGCGCCGTTCACCGGTGGCGGCCTGACCTACGACTGCTTCGAGAAGGGCGCCGGACCGGGCGTCGTGCTGATCCCCGAGATCCCCGGCCTCACCCCGGACGTGGCCGCCTTCGGCGAGCACCTGGTCGGCGAAGGCTTCACGGTCGTCATCCCGTCCCCGTTCGGTACGCCGGGACGCGCGGAAACCAACGGCTACGTGCTCGGCACCCTCGCCCGGCTGTGCGTGTCGAAGGAATTCCGCTGCTTCGCCGTCAACGCCGAGCGCCCGATCACGAAGTACCTGCGGGCCGTGGCTGTCGACCTGGCGGCGCGTACGCCGGGGCGCGGGGTTGGCGTGATCGGGATGTGCTTCACCGGTGGGTTCGCACTCGCGACGGCGGTCGAGGACGTGGTGAAGGCGCCGGTGCTGAGCCAGCCTTCGACGCCGTTCCCCGTGAGCCGGAAGCGGCGGCGCGATCCCGGTCTGTCGGAGCGGGAGCTCGAGGTGATCAAGGAGCGCACCCGGGCCGATGGACTCTGTGTTCTCGGAATGCGGTTCAGCCAGGACCGGATGGCGCCGGGGGAGCGGTTCAGCACTCTCCGTACACAACTCGGCGACGCGTTCGAGGTGATCGAGCTCGATTCCGAGCCCGGAAACCCGGACGGGTACACCCGCGGGGCGCATGCGGTACTGACCCGGGACCTGCGTGAGGACCCGCCGAACTCGGCCTTCCATGCCCGTTCCAGGGCGGTCGAATTCCTCCGGACGCACCTGACAGCAACGGACTGACGACTCTCGGAATCCCTTTTGTTTTTCCTCTGGTCGGGAGCCCGCCCACATGGCACGATCTTCCACCGGGGGCACTACAGGGGACGCGTAATGGCGGGTGCCCAGGCACCGGACGAGTGAGGCTGTATGAACGGGCGGACCGCGCAGGACAAACGAATGCCGGGGAACGGAGCCGACCGCCCGAACGGGAACAACGGTCACACTCCGCAACCATCCGCTGACCTCGAAGCACCATCCGAGTGGCAGTCCGGGCAGCAGATCGCCGAGTTACGGGCCGATCAGCAGCGCGACGTGCCGCAGTCGGAGTGGTTGTCGGAAGTGCGCGACCGGCCGCGGGTCCAGCACGGTCCGGCGCTGCGCCAGTTCAACACCCCGGTCCGGGTCGACGAGATCGCGGTGGCGGCGATGACGCTCGCCGAGGATCTGCAGGCGGCGACTCAGAACATGCCCGAGTCCGTCGAGCTGCGGCGGTTCCGTCGCGACCTCGACCAGGCCGCGACGACCTTCCGCGACCTGGCGAGCAAGCTGGAGGTCACCGCCGGCAAGCTCGTCCGGCTGGCCGCGAACGAGGAGCAGGCCTGCGGCGTCGGCTGGGGCGTCTGCCCCGAGCACGGCCTCACGCTGATGAACGTCGGCGACACCGTCACCTGCCATGTGCTGGGCTGCGGCCTGGAGAACGAGGGTGAGGTCGAGCGCTGTGAGCACCCGGTCGCGTACCGGGTCGTCGACGCGGCCGGCCCGTCCCTGCTGACCTGCTCCGGCCACGCCATCGCCTGTCGCCTGTACTTCGACAACCCGGTGATCACCGCGACCTCCGACAGCATGGAGCTCTTTTAAGCCCACTCCACTGGACGGGGTCTTGACGTCTCGCGTGCCCGAACTTAGTTTGTTGGATCAACAGACTAAGTCGTGAGAAGGGTGCCGGATGACGTTGACCGACGGTCGTCGCTCGGGTGGCCGGGGCGTTGCGGCCGATCACGTCTCGCTCCGGCGGAACAACCTGTCCGTCGTCCTGAGGCACGTCCGCGACCTCGGCCCGCGGTCCCGTGCTCGCATCGCCGACGACACCGGGCTCAACAAAGCGACCGTCAGCAGCCTCGTCGCCGAGCTCGTCGAACGCGGCCTGCTGCGCGAAGGCAGCGCCGACTCCAGCCGCGCGCTTGGGCGCCCCGGACAGCTCGTCGAGCTCGACGGCGCCCGCGTCTGTGGCATCGGCGCCGAGATCAACGTCGAGTACCTCGCCGTCGTAGCGCTCGACCTGACGGGCGAGGTCGTCCTCGAGAAGCGCGTCCCCGTCGACGTCGCCCACCTCGATCCCGGTACGACGCTCGATCGCCTCACGGGCCTGGTCGAGGAAGCCGTGGCGGCGGTCGAGGCTCGCGGTGGACAGTTGGCCGGCGTCACGCTCGCCCTCCCGGGGCTGGTCCAGGTCGAGACCGGTGAGCTGAAGCTCGCGCCGAACCTGGGGTGGGGCGAGCTGGCCGTCGCTCAGGAGATGCGGAGCCGGCTGGGCGCTCCGACGTACCCACTGCACGTGGACAACGAGGCGAACCTGGCCACGCTGGCGGCGTACGCCGAACTTCGGCGGACCGGACACGAGCCGCTGCACGATCTCGTGTTGCTGACCGGTGCGGTCGGTGTCGGTGGTGGCGTGGTGTCCGGTGGGCATCTGCTGCGTGGCGGGCACGGGTACAGCGGCGAGGTCGGGCACATGCCGGTCGCGCCGCCCGGGCAGACCTGTGGCTGCGGACGGACCGGCTGCTGGGAGACCGTCGTCGGCCTGACCGCACTGTTGCGTAAGGCAACGGATGGCGACGACCCGGCACGGGATCCGGCGCTCGACGTGGAACGCCGGCTGGCCGAGATTGTCCGGCGGGCCGAGGCTGGCGACGCGCGAACGCTGGCCGCGCTGCAGGACGTCGGCAACTGGCTGGGCATCGGGGGAGCGACCCTGGTGAACATCCTGAACCCGGACGTCCTCGTGCTTGGCGGGTACTTCGCTGTGCTCGGGCCGTGGCTGCAAGCGCCGCTGGAACAGGCGATGCGCGAGCGCGTACTCGCGCCGGACGGCGGCGGCTGCCGAGTGGTCCGCTCGGAGCTCGGCTTCGCCGCAGCGGTTCGCGGCGGCGCGCAGATCGCGCTCGACCAGGTTTTCGCTGACCCGACGTATCTACCAGAGCTGAGATGAGCAGAGGAGAGTCATGACGAACCTGGGCATCGGCCTGATCGGCTACGCGTTCATGGGCGCGGCCCATTCGCAGGCCTGGCGGAGCGCGCCGCGCTTCTTCGACCTGCCGCTCGAGCCGCAGCTGAACGTCCTGTGCGGCCGCAACGCCGAGGCCGTCGAGGCGGCGCGGGTCAAGCTCGGCTGGAAGGAGGCCGAGACCGACTGGCGCAAGCTGCTCACGCGCGACGACGTCCAGCTGGTCGACGTCTGCACGCCGGGTGACAGCCACGCCGAGATCGCGATCGCGGCGCTGGAGGCCGGCAAGCACGTGCTGTGCGAGAAGCCGTTGGCCAACACCGTCGAGGAGGCCGAGGCGATGACGGCCGCGGCGGAAGCGGCCAGCGCCAAGGGGATCCGGTCGATGGTTGGTTTCACCTACCGTCGTGTTCCCGCGATCGCGCTGGCGCGGCAGCTCGTTGCCGACGGCAAGCTCGGGACGATCCGGCACGTGCGGGCGCAGTACCTGCAGGACTGGATCGCCGACCCGGAGGCACCGTTGTCCTGGCGGCTGGACAAGACCAAGGCGGGGTCGGGCGCGCTCGGTGACATCGGCGCGCACATCGTCGACATGACGCAGTACATCACCGGCGACACCATCGGTGAGGTCAGCGCCCGGCTGGAGACGTTCGTGAAGGAGCGGCCGGTCGCGGCCGAGCACTCGGGTCTGGCCGGGACGGCGGGGACCGAGCGCGGGCCGGTGACGGTGGACGACGCCGCGGTGTTCCTGGCGACCTTCCGCAGCGGTGCACTGGGCGTCTTCGAGGCCACGAGGTTCGCGACCGGGCGGAAGAACGGCATCCGGATCGAGATCAACGGCAGCCTCGGCAGCCTGGCGTTCGATTTCGAGGACATGAACCTCCTGCACTTCTACGACGCCACCGAGGACTCGAGGACGGCAGGTTTCCGCCGCATCCTCGCCACCGAACCCGTGCACCCGTACGTCGCCGCGTGGTGGCCGCCGGGGCACCTGCTCGGCTACGAGCACGGGTTCACCCACCAGGCCGTCGACCTGGTCACCGCGATCGCCGAAGGTACCGAGCCGCGACCGTCGTTCGCCGACGGCCTGCAGGTTCAGCGCGTACTGGCCGCGGTCGAGGCCAGCTCGGCATCCCGACAATGGCAGGAGATTGCTGAATGAACGACTACACCCCGACGAAGGACGACAAGTTCTCCTTCGGTCTCTGGACGGTCGGCTGGCAGGGCGTCGACGTGTTCGGTACGGCGGTCCGCCCGGCGATGGACCCGGTGCACGCGGTCGAGAAGCTCGCCGAACTCGGCGCCGCCGCGGTCACCTTCCACGACGACGACGTGGTCCCCGACGACAGCACCCGCGGGCAGGTCCTCGAGCGGTTCACGAAGGCGCTGGCCGACACCGGTATGGGCGTCGAGATGATGACGACCAACCTGTTCGCGCACCCGGTCTTCAAGGACGGCGGCCTGACCGCGAACGACCGTCAGGTACGCCGGTACGCGCTGGCGAAGGTGTTGCGGAACGTCGATCTCGCGGCCGAGCTGGGCGCGACGACGTACGTGCTGTGGGGCGGGCGTGAGGGCGCGGAGTCCGGCGGGTCGAAGGACGTGCGGGCGGCGCTGGACCGGTACAAGGAGTCGATGGACATCCTCTGCGCCTACGTGCGCGAGCAGGGGTACGACATCCGGTTCGCGATCGAGCCGAAGCCGAACGAGCCGCGGGGCGACATCCTGCTGCCGTCGATCGGGCATGCGATTGCCTTCATCAACGATCTCGCAGACCCGGGACTGGTCGGCATCAACCCCGAGGTCGGGCACGAGCAGATGGCGAGCCTGAACTACGCGCACGGGATCGCGCAGGCGTTGTGGCACGGGAAGCTCTACCACATCGACCTCAACGGGCAGCACGGTCCGCGGTTCGACCAGGACCTGCGGTTCGGGGCCGGGAACCTGCGCGAGGCGTTCTGGACTGTCGACGTACTGCAGGGCTCCGGGAACTACCCGGCGTACGACGGGCACGTCCACTTCGACTACAAGCCGCCGCGGACCGAGGACGAGGACGGTGTCTGGGAGACCGCTCGCGCCTGCATGCGGAACTACCTGATCCTGCGGGACAAGGTGCAGGCGTTCCGGGCCGACCCCGAGGTCGCCGAAGCGCTGGCCGTCGCGCGGGTCGCGGAACTGGCCGAGCCGACGCTGGCCGCGGGGGAGTCGCTCGACGACGTGCGCAACGCGACGTACGACCCGGATGCGCTGGCCGCGCGCGGTCTCGGCTTCGAGAAGCTGGACCAGCTCGCGATGGAGCACTTGCTGGGCGTTCGGTAGCGAGCACACGCCCCAGGGTTCTGCCGGTTCGGGGGCCCTGGGGCTACGCTCGGGAACATGACTGCTGAGCGGTACGTCGCGCGCATCGCGGAGGTCCCGGGGCACGGGATCAGGCTGGAGACGGTGGAGGGCGCCACGGTTCCGGAGGCGCCCACCGAGGTGAATCTGCTCGGAATGGCGATCGCGCTGGCGCTCGGCGCGGCGGGGTACCGGCATCACGCCGAGCAGCGGGACGCCGAGCTGCAGACGCTCGACGCGTTGCTGTCCGGCGATGCGGTGATGCCCTGGAAGCCGGCGGCGGACGCAGGTACGGCGTACATCGTGTGTGACCTCAACGGCGGCAAGCCGACGTGTGAGGTTCGGCCGACCGCCGACTGATCTTGGACGCGATCTGGCGGGAGGCGCCGGCGCTGCGGCGACCGCGGATCCTGCGGCAGCAGTGGCTGGACCTGACGTTCCTGCACTGGGCCGTCGATCCGTCGGAGGTCGCGCGGTTCTTCCCGCCTGGCACCCGACCGGACATCCTCGAGGGACGCACGTACGTCGGCGTCGTCCCGTTCCGGATGGTCGGCACGGGATTGCCTCATGGCCCAGCCGCGCCGTACTTCGGCTCGTTCTTGGAGACGAACATCCGGCTGTACTCCGTCGACGAGACCGGCCGGCGTGGTGTCGTCTTCCTCAGCCTCGACGCGAACCGGTTGGCCGTGGTGGCGGCGGCGCGGAGTGTCTTCGGTCTGCCGTACCGGTGGGCGCGGATGTGCCACGAACGCCACGGCAATCACCACATGTACACCTCCAACCTCCGTGGAGCAGGCGTTGAGGCTCTCGTTGGCGTGGAGATGGGGGAGCCGTTGCCGACTGGGCCGCTCGAGGAATTCCTGACCGCGCGCTGGGGGCTGCATGTCCAGCGCGGCGGCCGGACGTGGTACCTCCCGAATCGCCACCCGCCGTGGATCCTGCACCGCGCGAACCTCACCTCGCTGGACGTTGACGGGTTGCTGCGGTCGGTTGGCCTCGTTCCACCTGACCGGCCGCCGGATCACGTCGCGTTCAGCGCTGGCGTGCCCGCGGAGTTCGGCGTACCGCTCAGGCCATGAGTTCGGCCGTCTCCTGGATGATGAAGGCGATGTCCAACTGACGCGCCCAGCGGTTGACCTCGGTCGCGAGAGCGCGGGAGCCGGCGACGTCGCCCTCATCGCGGAGCAGGGTCGCGAGCATGGTCTGTTGTGCGAGCGCGGGGCGGAGGTGTCCGGCTTCCTGCAGGATTTCGGTCGACCGCTCCCATTGGGTCCGCGCGAGCGCGAGGTCACCGGCCGCGCGGGCGTGGTAGCCGAGATGGCGGAGCGCTTGGGCGGTCAGCAACTTGTCACCCAGCTCTAGCGCGGCCGTGTAGAGCTTGACGGCCTCCGTGGGATCTTCGTACACGTTGTCGGCGATCGTGCCGGCCCAGAAGCTCGCCGCGCCGCGTCGGGCGTCGTCGGGAGCCTCGTCGATGAGGGCCTGCGCGCGGTCGCGCAGGTCTCGGTCACCTGACTGGAAGAGAGCGGTTGCGTAGTCCTTCCGCAATCTCAGAAGTGCAAGGTCCCACGACTCGTCGAGGACTGCAGCTAGCGCGGCGGACGCGTGGTTGGTCTGCCGGCCGAAGTCGTGGTCGACGGTGACCTCCGCGAGTGCGAGCGCGAGGGTTGCGCGCTCGGCGGAGTCGTCGGTCCTGGCGGCGGTGAGGAGGTCGGTCGCGGCGGCCCACTGGCCGGCGCGCATCAGGTGGAGGGCCGCGGTGGCGACCTCGGTGGCTGCGAGTTGAGTCATGACCGCACGGTATTTCGACGTCGAAATATTTGACAACTAACCTTCAGTCGCTGAAAAGTTTGTCGGGTGAAGGATTTCGTGGACGAACACGTCGACCTCTGGGCCGGGCAGCTGGCCGACCTGGATCGGGACGTCGAGGGCATCACGGTCCGCCTCCAGGTGCTGACCCGGTATCTCGAGCGCCGGCGCGAGGCGGTGCTCGCGGCGTACGGGCTGCAGTTGTGGGAGTTCAAGACGCTGCACATGCTCCGCCGCGGCGGTACGCCGTACCGCGCGACACCCGGCCAGCTGGCGCAGCGACTGACCATGTCCGCGGCCGCGATGACCAACCGGCTCGATGCGCTCGAGCGGCGTGGGTACGTCGAACGCACGCACGACCGCGACGACCGCCGCAAGGTGGTCGCGACCCTGACGCCCGCCGGGAACGAGCTGTGGGAGCGCGGCATCGGCGACATCCAGCGGGTCGAGGAGGAGCTCATCCACCACCTGCCCACCGCCGAGCGGACGCTCCTCGACAACCTGCTCCGGCGGCTCGTCACGGCCTCTGAACAGGATTCCTAGGCGGGACGTGTCAAGAACGACCGTCCAGCTCCGACGTCCAGGTGAAAGCACGCTGAACCTGGAGGACAGACGGATGGAACCGCTGAACCTGATGGTCTCGCTCAGTCACTTCGCCAACGACAACCGAGACAACCAACACGGCCTGAGCGACCCCGCCGGCCGCAGCCGCCCCACCATGCCGGCCCGCGGTCACCGCAGCTGGCGGGTCCTGATCACGGCGCTGCACCTGCGTCGTGTCAGAGTCCTCCCGTGACGGATACCTTGAAGACCGCCTTGCTGGCCGTGTACGACGAGCAGTTGCGCGGGACGAGCGAGAGCGCGGACGTGCCGACCAGCACGGACGGCCCGGTGCTGCGGGTCGAGTACCCGAACCGTGGGTTCGTCAGCTACCGCTCGCTCGACGGTCTCGACAGTGCCGAGGTCGACGCCCTGATCGCCCGCCAGCGCGACTACTTCGCGGCGAAGGGCCAGGCGGTCGAGTGGAAGCTGCGCGGGCACGACCAGCCCGCCGACCTGCCAGACCGGCTGCGCGCCGCGGGGTTCGTACCCGAGGAGCAGGAGACCGTCCTGGTCGCGGAGAGCGCCGACATTGTGGAGCGGCTGCGTGGCCGCGAGTCGGTCGACGGCGTCACGATCCGGCTGGTGCACGATCGCGCGGACTTCGAGCGGATCGCCGCGATGGAGTCGACGGTGTGGAACGACGACTGGTCCTGGCTCACCGACGATCTGGTACGCCGGCACGCGGGCGGCGCGGACGTCTTCGTCGCGGAGGTCGACGGGCAGGTGGTGTCCGCGGCGTGGGCCGTTTACAAGAACGGCACCGAGTTCACCGGTCTGTGGGGTGGCTCGACGCTGGCGGAGTGGCGCGGCCGAGGAATCTACAAGGCTCTCGTCGCGGTCCGCGCGGCGCGCGCCGTCGAGCTCGGCTACAAGTACCTCCACGTCGACGCCTCCGACGACAGCTCCCCGATCCTCCAGCGCCTCGGCTTCCTCGCGGTAACCACGACCACGCCGTACGTCCACACTCCGGCTTAACGCGCTGCGCGGTACAGCGAGTAGTGGGTGGGGCCGTGGTGGGGGAGTTCTAGTTCGGCGGTGACGGTGAAGCCGAGGGACTCGTAGAAGGTGACGTTGGTGGGGTCCTGGGTTTCGCAGAAGGCCGCGGAGTGGGTGGCGTCCGCGGCGGTCAGGCCGGGTTGGATGACGGCTCGACCGAGGCCTCGGCGTTGGTACGACGGGTCGACCGCGGCGAGCCCAAGGAACCACACAGGGGTCTGCGGCCGGAAGATCGCGGCTGCCTGGTCGTATTCCGCCGTGATCGCGGCGCGGGTGCCGGAGATCTCCCGGAAGGTGTCCGCGAGCGGCGCGAAGACGTCTCGGGACGTGGTCGGCGTCGTCCAGACCGACACCGCGCTGACGTCGTCGGTGACCCAGATCCGCCCGTGGGGGAGACCGATCTCGGTGACGAACAGGCGGTGGTACGCCGTCAGCCGGTCCTCGTACCCGTCGGGGTCGAGACAAGCGCGCGTCATCGGGTAGTCGGCGAACGCCCGGCAGAGCGTGCCAACGATCGCGTCCACGTCGGCAGGCGTTGCCTCGCGGACGGTCACGTCCGGAGCACCTCGAGGACCAGGTCGGCGACGGCGCGCATGCCGGCCGCGTTCGGGTGGTACGGAACGAAACCACCGAGATTCGGCGGCAGCATCGTGAACCCGGTCGTCCACGGCTCGGCCGACCCGATCGCATGGTCCAGCGAAGCCGCCGACGCCGCCACCAGCTCGGCGCCGCTCGCCGCGGCCGCCTTCGCGAACGCACCCGCCAGCCCGTCGGCCATCATCGCGATGCTCGGCAACTGCTCCTCGTTCAGCGGTACGTCGAGCCGCGGCCGGGTAGCCGGTCCGACGAGACTGAGGTAGTCGACGAGCACGATCCGCGCCTCCGGCGACCGCTCGCGAGCGCGCTCGACGACGGTCGTCAGCGAGTCGGCGACGGTCTGGTACGACGCCTCGTCCTTGAGGTAACTGACCCGCGCGCGGATCCGGTTCGCGACGCGGCGCCCGAAGATCGTGGCAGGCTTGGCGAGCGTGTTGAGGAAACTCCCGCGCAGGAACGTTCCGACGTACTCGAGGTCGTTGCCGCCGACGGTGATCGTGACGAGCGCGGTGTCCGGGGTGAGCGCGTCGAGCTGCGCCGGCGCGTCGTCCTGCGGGGTGTCGAGCACGTGCGCCGTGGTGGCACCGGAGTACGTGACGTCGGTGAGGTCGAGGCCGAGTTCGGCGGCGACCAGGTGCGCGTAGTTGCTGCCTGACCTCCCGGCCGGTGGATGCACGATCGGGCTGATCCCCGGTCCCGCCGCGAACGAGCTGCCCAATGCCACATACCGACTGCCGGAAGCGATCACCGGGCCACGATAGCCGGAGATCCGGTACGAGATACTGCCCCGGTGACTGACGACGTGTTCGGTACGACGGGGATTCGCGAGCGGGTTCTGGCTGGTTGGGCGGCGGCACCCGTGCGGTTCCGGGAGGACGCGAACGCCGAGGAGGAGCTGGCCCTCGGTGGGTACGTCGACCGCCTCGTGATCGAGCTAGCCCAGAACGCGGCGGACGCGGCGGCGCGGGCAGGCGTGCCGGGACGCGTGCTGTTCGAGTTCCGCGGCGACACGCTCGTCGTCGCGAACACCGGCGCCGCGTTGAACGCCGACGGTGTGCAGTCCCTCGCGACGCTGCGGGCCTCGGCGAAACGCGACGATCCGCACACCCAGGTCGGCCGGTTCGGTGTCGGCTTCTCCGCCGTCCTCGCGGTGACGGACGAGCCAGTCATCCTCTCGCGCACCGGTGGCGTGCGGTTCTCCAAGGCCGACACCGCGGCGGCCATCGCCGACCTGGGATCGCTGGACACCGAGCTTCGCCGCCGCGACGGTCAGGTGCCCGTCCTCCGCCTTCCGTTCGAGGCCGATGGCGAACCGCCCGCCGGCTACGAAACCGCCGTCATGCTCCCGCTCCGCGACGAGGCTGCGGTCGCTCTCGTACGCCGCCTGCTCGCCGAGGCCGACGACGCGCTGCTGCTGGCCCTTCCCGGTCTGGCCCGGATCGAGATCGAGACCGACGAGACCCATCGAGTCCTCGAGGACGCCGAGTCCCGCTGGCACATCCACCGTGCCGAAGGCGTGTTCGACTCCACCGAACGCGAACAACTCTTCGCGGATCGCCCGACCGAAGAACGCTCCCGCCCCACCTGGTCGGTCGTCTGGGCGCTGCCCCGCACCGCAACCGAAGACCTGCCAGGCGTTGTGCACGCGCCCACCCCGACGGACGAGCCGCTCTCGCTCGGTGCGTTGCTTCTAGCAACCTTCCCGCTCGACTCCACCCGACGGCACGTCGCCAACGGCCCGTTGACGGATCGCCTTGTCCAGCAGGCCTCGACGGCGTACGGCGAGTTGTTGCGCCAGCGCGCCGACGACGGGCAAGACGTGCTGCATCTGATCCCGACCGGTCTCGCGGCGGGTGCGCTGGACCGGGCGCTCCGCGACGAGATTCTCGCAGTACTGCCGGACATCCAGCTTCTGCGAGCGGTCGAGGACGGGACCGCCTTGCGGCCGCGCGACGCCGTGCTCGTAGAGGGCGCTGACGACGCCTTCAACGCGGTGCTCGCGCCGCTCGTACCGGGTCTGATCCGAGCCCGTCGCGAGGACCGCCTCGCGCTGGATGCCCTGCGGGTACGACGACTTGAGCTGGCCGAGGTCGTGGATCAGCTCGGGGGAGAGGAGTCGCCCGACTGGTGGCGCACCCTCTACGCGTCACTGTCCACGATGGTGACCGATCCACTGATCAGAGAGTCGCTCGGCACCCTCCCGATCCCACTCGCCGACGGCAGATTGGTCCGCGGCGCCCGCGGCGTGCTGCTCCCCGGACCAGAGCTCCCGGTCGACACCCTCGCGGCCTTCGGCGAGTACGGCGTACGCGTCGTCCACCCCGACGCGGTGGATCCCGCGCTGGAGCGACTCGGCGCCATCCCCGCCACTCCACGATCGCTGCTCGAAGACAGCGCCGTCCGCACCGCCGTCGAGCACTCCGCCGACGCGGACGACCCGGACGCGATCGCCCACGCCGTCCTCAGTCTCGTCGCCGCCGACCCTTCCCAGGCCGACGGTCTGTGGTGGCTTTCCGACCTCGTACTCCGTGACGCCAACGGCGACCTCGTGCCCGCGAACGCCTTGGTGGTCAAGGGTTCCGACGCCGAGGCCGTCCTCGACGCCGACGAGGTCGCACCCGTCGCCGCGGACGTCCTCGACCGCTACGGGCGACCGGCGCTCGAGGCGGTCGGCGTCCTCGCGACCCTCGGCATCATCACCGTGTCCGACGTCGCCCTCGACCAACTCCCCGAAGTCCTCCAGGACCTCGACGCGATCGAGGACTGGGCGTACGACGTCGCGCCCGACGGATCCCGGTACGGCGCGACCGTTGGCGAGCTGCTCGCCATCCGCGACCTCGACTGGATCACCGACGACAGCTGGCCGAAAGTCCTGGAATTACTGGGTTCTTCGCCCGAACTGCGGCGCGCGCTGGTCACTCAGGTCCGCGTCGTCGGGCCCGACGACCGGCCGCTCGGCGTCCCGTCGTACGCCGCCTGGTGGATCCGGGAGCACGTCGTACTCGACGACGGCGAACCGCTGTCCGGACGGGCGGATCCGGACGCCGAGCCGGTGCTCGCGAGCTTCCTCGACGAAGCACCCGAATGGACGGCCGGCCTCGATCCAGAGGTCCGAACGGCGGCCGGGCTGGTCCGCGAGGTCGGCGACTTGGACGCCGACGGCATCGGTCTCGTCCTCGAGCGGTTGTCCGACCCGGAGCGCGAGGTCGACGAGGTCGCGATCCTCCGGCTCTGGAACCGGCTCGGCACCCTCGCGCTGTTCCCCGGCGACGCGCCCGCGCAGGTCCGCGTGCTCGGGACCGACGGCGTCACGCGGGTGACCGATGTCGACCGGGCGGTCGTCGTCGACGCGCCGATGTGGATCCAGCGGACCGACCTCGGTGGGTTCGTGGTCGGGTCCGGGGCCGCCGCGGACGGGCTGAGCGACCTGTTCGACGTTCCGCTGGCCCAAGAAGTTGCTGAGGGCAAGATTGACGGGACCGGCGCGGAGGCCGACGTACCGGCGATCGTCCGGGAACTGGTACCGGAGGTTCCTCCGGTGTGGTGGGAGCACGAGGAACTGACCGTCGACGGCGTCGAGGTCGACTGGTGGGTGGATGCGGACCGGACGCCGCACGCCGCGACCTTCGACGGTCTCGCCAAGGCGCTCGCCTGGGCCGCCGGCCGGTGGGACCAGCGGCATGTGATCCGTGCGGTTCTCAACGAACCGGACCGCAGTGTGGAACTTCTTCTCGACGCCGTCCACGACTGACCGGAACCGGCCGCGGGGCCCGAAGATACACGCTTCGTGACCGTACTTGGAAGCGTTTCCGCGTACGGCGTCACGGAGAGCGAGCCAACGTTGTCAAAGGTTGGTATATCGACTGATCTGCGGATATGACCTCGAAGTTTCAACGTGGCAATGAACTCTTGCCAACGTTGTCAGGCCTACTTATAGTCCGTGGCACCTCTCGGTCGGTGATCAGCCCGCCCGCGCAACGGAAACGGAGGTGACATTCGTCATGAACGAAGCACCGCGCCCACAATTCGAAGACGTCGAGGATGTCATTCGGTACCAGTTGAGTCGACGAAACATGCTCGGAGGAGGCGCGGCCGTCGCGGCCACGGCGTTCCTGTCGGCCTGCTCCGGTGGCGGCTCGTCGTACTCCGACAAGCCGGCGGGCAACAACAAGCCGGTCGCGACCAAGTCGATCCAGATCGGCAAGGCCAACATCCCGGTGCCCCGGGACCAGACGGTGATCGTCGGCCAGGTCGAGTACACGGTCTTCGACAGCTTCAACGGGATGATCCCGAACGGGTCGCCGTCCGGCGCCGGCGTGGAGCTGAGCACCGAACCGCTGTTCTTCCTCAGCTTCGCCACCGGCAAGCTCACGCCGTGGCTGGCGACGGAGTACAAGTACAACGACGCCTTCACCGAGCTGACCCTCAAGTTCGACCCGAAGGCGCACTGGAACGACGGCCAGCCGCTGGGCGCGAACGACTTCAAGTTCACGGTGATGCTGCTGAAGGACCGCCCGGACCTCTTCGGGGGTGGCGGTGACCTGAAGGAGTTCGTCAAGTCCGTCGCCGTTCCGGACCCGCAGACCGCGGTGGTCACGTTCCTGAAGCCGGCGCCGCGTTTCCACTACAACTTCATCGCCGCGATCTCCGGTGCTCCGAACAACATCATGCCGGAGCACATCTGGAAGTCGCAGGACCCGACGAAGTACAAGGACAACCCGCCGGTCCGCAGCGGTCCGTACAAGCTGAAGCAGGCGATCCGGAACCAGAAGATGTTCATCTGGGAGAAGGACCCGAACTACTGGAACAAGGACAAGCTCGACGTCAAGCCGCAGTACGTCGTCTTCCAGAGCACGTCGAAGCAGCTCGACCAGGCATCGCTGGCCTTCGAGCGGGCCGAGTTCGACGTCGGCTCGGTCGACGAGCAGCACGCCAAGCAGCTGCGGAACACCGGCTACCCCAACCTCGTGACCACGCAGTTCCACGACCCGAACCCGCGCGTGTTCTGGCTGAACTGCGACCCGAGCCGCGGTGTGATGGCCGAACCGAAGATGCGCTGGGCGATCAACTACTGCATCGACCGGGAGAAGATCGGCAACTCGATCTGGCCGGTGAAGGTGCCGCCCGCGCAGTACCCGTGGGCGGACTACCCGACCAACGACAAGTGGAAGAACGACGACCTCGCGAACAAGTACAAGTTCGAGTTCAGCCCCGACAAGGCGACGCAGATGCTGGACGAGATCGCGCCGAAGAACGCGGCCGGCAAGCGGACGTACAAGGGCAAGGAGATCAACCTCGAGATCATCACGGTCTCGCCGGTCGACGGCCCGGAGTACGCGATCGCCAACCTGCTGAAGACCCAGCTCGCGAAGGTCGGCGTACCGTCCACCGTGCGCAGCCTCGCCGGCAGCGTCCACGACGACAAGTTCCAGCGCGGCCAGTACGACATCGACTCCAACTGGGCCGGCTTCGCGATCGACCCGGTGCAGCTGTACACCGACTGGACCAGCGACAAGTACCAGCCGGTCGGCAAGAACTCGGCCGGTAAGAACAAGATGCGGTTCCGCAACCCCGAGTTCGACAAGATCGTCGAGCAGCTGGGTGTGCTCAACCCGGATTCGCCGGACGCCAAGCCGCTGCTCGACAAGGCGCTGGAGATCTACTTCCAGCAGATCCCCTTGCTCGCGTCGATCCAGACCGGCTACCCGTCGTACTTCAACACGGCGTTCTGGAAGGACTGGCCGACCGACGACGACCTGTACGAGGTGCCGCTGAACTGGTGGCCGCACTTCATCTTCGTGCTCGGCAAGATCAGTGCCACCGGGCAGAAGGGACCGGCGTGACGGCGGAAGCCCCGCCTGCGGTAGTCACCGACAAGAGCCAGGACTCCGCACCCGCTTCGGGGGTGCGGGCCTGGCTGTCGCGGCATCCGCTGGCGGCGTACGCCATCCGGAGATTCGGGCTCTACCTGGTGGAGCTGTGGGGCGCACTGACGATCGCGTTCTTCTTCTTCCGGATGATGCCCGGCGATCCGGTCCAGACGCTGATCCAGACGCTGCAGCAGAACTATGTCTACAACGCGCAGGCCAGTGCCGAGCTGATCGCCCGGTACCGGCACGAGTTCGGGCTCGACGGGAACCTGCTGACCCAGTACTTCAAGTACATGGAGAAGCTGGTCCTGCACGGCGATCTCGGGCCGAGCCTGATCAACTACCCGACCCCGGCGCAGACAGTGATCCTGCGGTCGTTGCCGTGGACAATCGGTCTGCTCGGCATCTCCGCCGTCATGGCCTGGATCCTCGGTGTGGTGATCGGCGCGATCGCCGGCTGGCGGCGCGGCAAGCTGGGTTCCGCGATCGCCACCAACCTGTCGATCGCGCTGTCGCACGTGCCGTACTTCTTCGTCGCGCTGATCCTGGTGTACGTCTTCGCGTACACGATGGGACTGTTGCCTGCGAGATCGGCGTACGACTCCAACATCAATCCCGGCATCAGTCTGGCGTTCATCGGCAGCGTCCTGAAGTACGGGTTGCTGCCGGGGTTGTCGATCGTGATCATCGGGACGTTCAGCTGGATCCTGTCGACCCGGATGCTGATGGTCCCGATTCTCGGCGAGGACTACCTGGTGTACGCCGAGGCGAAGGGCCTGAAGAGCTGGCGGATCCTGACCCGGTACGCGCTGCGGAACTGCTACCTCCCGCAGATCACAGCGTTCGGCATCTCGCTGGGCTTCATCTTCAACGGCAACGTGCTGGTCGAGCAGCTGTTCAACTACCCCGGACTCGGCACCACGCTGGTCACGGCGATCCAGCAGCTCGACTTCAACACGATCCTCGGTGTCACCGACATCGCGATCTTCTCGGTGCTGACCGCCGTCCTGCTCCTCGACCTCCTGCTCCCGCTGCTTGACCCGCGGGTCAAGTACTGGAAGTGATGACGATGAGACTCATGACCGCGGTACTGCGGACGATCCGGAACAGCCGGCGACTCGCGACCGGGCTGACCATTCTCGGGCTGCTGGTGCTGCTCGCGCTGCTCAGTCCGCTGATCGCCAAGGCCATCGGTGGTGGCCAGGACCCGATCGAGCTGGCGGCGTACGACAAGTGGCTGGTGCCGGGACCGAAACATCTGCTCGGCACCGACCAGTTCGGCCGGGACGTGTTCGCGATGGTGGTGAAGGCGCTGTCGGTCTCGCTGCAGATCGGTGCGATCGCCGGCGTGATCTCGACGGTCGCCGGTGTGATCGTCGCGTTCGTCGCCGGGTACAAGGGCGGGTGGATCGACAACATCCTCTCCACGTTCACCGGCATCCTGCTGGTGATCCCGACGTTCCCGTTGCTGATCGCGCTGTCGGCGTACGCGAAGAACGTCAGCCTGTTCCAGGTCGGCCTGATGATCTCGATCTTCTCCTGGCCGTTCGCCGCGAAGACGATCCGGTCCCAGGTGCTGAGCCTGCGCACCCGGCCGTACGTCGATCTGGCGCGGGTCAGCAAGGCCCGTGACCTGGAGATCATCGTCACCGAGCTGCTGCCGAACCTGCTGCCGTTCATCGGCGTCGGGTTCGCGTCGTCGGCACTCGGCGCGATCTTCGGCCTGGTCGGCCTGGAGATCATCGGTCTCGGGCCGGGTGGCGTGATCGACCTCGGGCAGATCATCTTCAACGCGATCGGGACCGGTGCGCTGACACTCGGCGCCTGGCCGATGTTCGTCGTACCGATCGCCCTGCTGACGTTGCTGTTCGCGGCGCTGAACATGGTGAACATCGGGTTGGAAGAGGTCTACAACCCGCGGCTGAGGGGAGTGGCCGGTGAATAACGTTCTCGAGGTCAAAGGGCTCGAGGTCGCGTACTCGACGAACCGTGGTGACGTGAAGGCGGTCCGCGGGATCGACCTCGACGTGCACCGCGGCGAGATCCTCGGGATCGCGGGCGAGTCCGGCAGCGGTAAGAGCACCCTCGCGGTCGCGCTGCTCCGGCTGCTGAAGCCGCCGGGCAAGGTGACCGGTGGCTCGGTGATGTTCCACCCGGCCGGCCGCTCGCCGGTCGACCTGCTCAAGGTGAACGGCGAGGAGCTGCGGGTACTGCGCTGGAGCGCGCTCTCGTACCTCCCGCAGGGCTCGATGAGTTCGCTGAACCCGGTGATGCGCGTCGAGGACCAGTTCAAGGACGTGATCCTCGAGCACGCGCCGGAGCGCAAGGAGTCCGTCGGTGAGATGATCCCGCGGCTGCTCGGGCAGGTCGGGCTCGAGCCGCGGGTCGCGCGGATGTACCCGCACGAGCTGTCCGGTGGGATGAAGCAGCGCGTGCTGATGGCGATCGCGGTCGCGCTCGAACCGGACCTGGTGATCGCGGACGAGCCGACCACCGCGCTGGACGTGACGATCCAGCGGGTGATCCTGCAGTCGCTGGCGGACCTGCGGACCGATTTCGGCGTGACGCTGATGGTGATCTCGCACGACATGGGTGTGCACGCGCAGCTCGTTGACCGGGTCGCCGTGATGTACGAGGGACGGCTCGTCGAGGTGGGCGACGTACGGCAGGTCTTCAAGGACCCGCAGGATCCGTACACCCGCCAGCTGATCGACTCGATCCCGCAGGTCGGACGGAGGGCGTCATGAAGTCGGAGCTCGAACTCAGGGGCGTACAGCAACGATTCCATGCCCGCGGGGTGGCCGACGGGTACGTGACGGCGGTGGACGACGTGAGCTTCAGCCTGGCCGCGTCGCCGCCGCAGATCGTCAGCCTGGTCGGCCAGAGCGGCAGCGGGAAGAGCACGATCGCCCGCAACGTGCTCGGCCTGCAGAAGCCCACGGCCGGGACGGTGCTGTACGGCGGCAAGGACATCTTCAAACTGAGCCGGGCCGAGTACGACGCGTACCGGCGCGACGTACAACCGGTGTTCCAGGACCCGTACGCGATCTTCAACCCGTTCTACCGGGTGGATCGCGCGCTCTGGAAGGCGGTGAAGAAGTTCAACCTGGCCGACACAAGGGAGAAGGGGCTGGCGCTGATCGAGGAGTCGTTGCGCGCGGTCCGGCTGGAGCCCGAGAACGTCCTCGGACGGTACCCGCACCAGTTGTCCGGCGGTCAGCGGCAGCGCATCATGCTCGCTCGGGTGCACATGCTGAAGCCGTCGTTCATCATCGCCGACGAGCCGGTGTCGATGCTGGACGCCCAGGTGCGCAAGCACTTCCTGGACATCCTGCTGGACTTCCAGCGTGAGCACGGGATGACGACGCTGTTCATCACCCACGATCTGTCGACGGTGTACTACCTCGGCGGCGAGGTCATGGTGATCACGAAGGGCCAGATCGTCGAACGCGGCCCGGTCTCGTCGGTGATGCACGAACCGTCGCACGCCTACACGAAGCTGCTGCTCGACTCGATCCCGCAACCCGACCCGGACCAGCGCTGGACCAGCCGGATCGCGGTCGACGAACTCGACCAGGTCGACGACAACACGCCCGCGGACACGACGCAGCCGGAGGTCCCGATCATCTAGGGGCGCTGTCCCGACGTACACAGGAACTGGTAGAACCACGCGCCGAAGGCCGGGTCGGTCATCAGCTCGCGGTAGCGGACGAGTTCCTCCGGGGTGGCACCGACGGCCAGCAGCTGCGGTTCGACCTGCTGGTTGAGGTTGCGATGCAGCAGGCAACCGTGGGTGCCACCCGTCGTCGTCTCGGAGTACTCCAAGGTGTGCACGTCGACCAGGCCGGCGGCGGTCATGCGGGACCCGGTACCGCCGGCCCAGCTGAAGCTGATGCCGCCGGCCGGGCTGACGACCTCGTGCGACAGGTACTGGATGCGCGCCCAGAGTGCCTCGTCCTCGGCGCTCGGCGTGGTGATCGGATGCAGCCGACGGCCGGTGAAGTCACCGATCACGATTCGCCCCCCGGGCGCGAGCGCGTTCACGAGGTCGGCGAAGACCTGCTCGCGTTCCGGGAGGTGCACGAGAACCAGGCGCGCGTGGATCAGGTCGAAGGTCCCGTCCACACCGAGGCCGTTGCGGAGGTCGTGCTGCCGTACGACGACGTTCGGTGCCATGTCCGTGAGCTGGCTGGTGTCGATGTCGACGGCAACGACCTCGGCGGTGCGGGCGGCCAGCCAGTTGGCGATCGCGCCGGAACCGGCGCCGATCTCCAGGCAGCGGGCCGTGGGGGAGAGGGGGCGCCGTTCGAGGGCCCAGCGGGTCGGGGCGTCGAGGATCGCACCGAGGTGATCGAGATGGTCCTGGCCGAGTTCACTGCCGGTGTCGAAGAGGTAGTTCATCCCAGCAGCGTCGCGTGATCCCGCGACCAGGCGCATCCGGAATCATCCGGATCGGGTCAAGGCCCAGGCGACAACCTCGTAGCGGCTGGTCAGGTCGAGCTTCCGCCGGACGTGGTCGAGATGCGTTTCGACGGTACGGCGAGAGATGGTCAGGGATCTCGCGATGTCGTCGTTGCTGAGGCCCTGACCGGCCAGGTCGGCGACCTCGAGCTCGCGGCGGCTCAGCGGCCGGTCGTCGACGGTCGGCGTGGCGAGCGCGTCGAAGAGCAGTTCGTCCTGCGAGAGCTCCCGGCCCGCGGCCATCAGGCGCGCGGCCCGGCGTACGCCGATGTTCCGGCGGATCCGTTCCACGGCCGCGTCGCAGAAGGTGGTCATCGTGCCCGACATCCCGCCGCCCCCGCGGCTCAAGGCGGTGGCCGCGCCGGCGAGCCGGAGCGCGGCACGCGGGCGGCCCTCGTTGGCGGCCAGGCTCATCCCGGCCCACAACCACTCCGGATCCTCGATCAGACCGGAGGCGGCGCGGATCTGCTCGGCGACGGCGACGAGTTCGTGCCGGTGCGCCGTCACGTCGCCGGCGACCGCCGCGGAGAACGCGATGCCGAGGCGTGCGGTCACGGTCATCGCGGCACCGCCACCGGCAAGGCTGATCTCGAGCGCTTCGCGGTAGTGCTCCTCGCCCTCCGCCCAGCGGCCGTCCTCGAACAGGATCAGGCCGAGAACCGTCAGCGCCCAGCCGCGACCACGTTCGTTGCCGGACCGGATGAACATCGCGAGGCTCTGTTCGCACAGTTCGGCCGCGAGCGACGTGTCGCCGCCGGAGGCCGTTGCGAGGGCGAGGTCGCGCAGGCTGCGCGCCGTACCGTGCTGGTCGCCGAAGGCGCGGCGCAGGTCGAGGCTCTGCTGGTAGGCGGTGCGCGCGGCCGGGTAGTCGCGCTGGCGCCAGGCGAGGCGTCCGACTCTGGCGAGGGCGGCCGCGCGGATCTTGGGTTCGGCCGGGGCGTGGTCGAGGTACTGCTCGATGCGCGCGCGGGCCTCGTTCACCTGGCCACGGTGCTCGGAGTAGTAGCCGAGTGTCGTGGCCAGGCGCAGCGCTAGGTCGGTCGGTTGACGACGAGCCCAGGCCAGCGCCGCGAGCAGGTTGGCCTCCTCGCGTTGCAGGTCGACGAGTGCAGCGGCACGTTCGAGGCCGCGGAGACGGGCGTCGTTGCGGCGGGCGACGGCGAGGTAGTGCTGGGCGTGGCGCCGGCGGACCGCCTCGCTGTCCGCGTCGTCGGCGAAGACAATGACGGCGTACTGGCGGACCGGTTCGAGGAGGCGGAACCGGACGCGGCCGTCGGGCAGCGATTCGGTCAGGACGAGGGAGTGGTCGACGAGAGCCGTCAAAGCGGTCAGCAGGTCGTCGCCGAGATCGGTGATCGCCTCCAGGGCATCGAGGTCGAAGCCGCCGGTGAAGACCGCGAGATGCCCGAACAGGCGTTGTTGCGTTGATTGCAGGAGGCAATAACTGGAGTCGATCGCGGCGCGCATGGTCGCGGGCCGGCCGTGCTTCTCGTGCAGGAGCTGGGTCAGCCGTTCCAGCACCTGCTGCGTGGACAGCACGCGAACCCAGGCCGCGGCCAGCTCGATGGCCAGCGGCAGCCCGTCGAGCCGTCGGCAGATCTTGTGAACGACGTCGTCCGCCGCGAAGTCTGCGGTGACGAGTCGGGCGCGATCGGAGAACAGTTCCACGGAGGTCTGCTGTTTGAGCGGCGGGAGCCGATACACGTGCTCGCCGGACGCACCCAGCGGGACCCGGCTGGTCGCCAGGATCCGTACCTGGGGGCAGGTCTGGAGAACCTCACCCACGTACTGCGCGACGTCGCTCGCGATGTGCTCGCAGTTGTCGAGCACCAGCAGCAGCTCGCCGACCGCGTCGATCCCGACCCCGGGCGCCAGCTCCAGGGCGTCGGCCATCGCACCTTCCACAGCGCAGTCGACCGACTCGTCCGCCGCGAGCTCGGCCACCACGACAGGCAAGGTCTGGCGTCCGGCGAACTCCCTGCTGATCCGGGTCTTCCCGGCCCCGGGCGGGCCTGCGACAGTCACCAGCCGCGAGCCCGCCAGCATCTGTCCGACCCTGTCCAGCTCGCCCGCCCGCCCGAAGAACCGCGTGAGCTCCGGCGCGGGCCGCCGGTTAGTGGACGGCATCGGCGTGGCGAGGAGGTCGCGGTGGAGTGCCTGTAGTTCGGGGGCTGGATCCGTGCCGAGGTCTTCGGCCAGGCGTCGGCGCAGGCTCTCGTAGCGTTCGAGCGCCTCGGCCCGCCGGCCCGCGTCCCGGAGAGCCGTGAGCAGCCGGAGCCACAGCGACTCGCGCAGCGGATAGCGGGCGATCAGCTCCTGCAGTTCGGGGATGTGATCGGCGGTGGACTCGTCGACCCGCTGCTCCCAGGCGCCGAGGAAACGCTCGACGAGGGCCGGTACCTCGTGCTCCTCGAACCACGGCGACAACCCACCGAACGGGTCACCGCGCCACAACCCCAACGCCTCCTCGACACACCCCTCGTCGAGGAAACGCCGAAAGCGCAGTACGTCGATCGACTCGACCGGCAGCGCGAGCCGGTACCCCGACGGCTCGGTGACGACCGCCTCCTCACCGACCACGCGTCGCAGCCGGCCGACGTACGTCTGCAGACTCCCGCGCAGCCGTTGCGGCGGGTCCTCGGCCCAGAGCGCATGCCCCAGACCGTCGAACGACACCGTCCGCCCACAGTGCACCGCAAGCATCGCCAGCAAGGCCCGCACCTTACGGCCCGGAACCGGAATCGCCCGGCCGTCGCGGCGGATCTCGAACGGGCCGAGCAGCCGAATGTCGAGATGTCCCATCTCACCCCCGAGAAATGTGAACTTCCCACTTTACCGAGTGATCGGGTCGTCCGGACTGACAGCGAACTGGCAGCGCCGCCTCGTACCGTCACTGGCAACGGGCGACGCACGCCCATGATCGGGGGGATCATGCCGAGCGGGACAACAGTCCTGTCCTTTTGCCTGGCGGCCATGGTGGTGCTTGTCGTACCCGGGCCGTCGGTCGCGTACGTCGTCGCGTGCAGCCTGCGCCACGGCCGAACAGCGGGCCTGGCGTCTGTCGTCGGCCTCGAGCTCGGAGCGCTGCTGCACGTCGTCGCGGCCGCCGCTGGACTCGGCGCGGTCCTCGCCTCCGCACCCGGCATGTTCCGCGTGATCAGGTACGCCGGGGCCGCCTACCTGCTCGTGATGGGTCTGCGCGAACTCCGTCCCGCGAAGGAGGCCGGTGCCAAGCACCGAGCGGTGCCGAGAAGCCCGCTGCGGATGGTCCGCGACGGCATCCTGGTCGACCTGCTGAACCCGAAGACCGTGCTGTTCTTCCTCGCGTTCCTGCCGCAGTTCGTCCGTCCGGCGGAGGGGTCCGGACCGACACAGATCCTCGTCCTCGGCAGCTGCTTCGTGCTGCTGGCGGCGGCGTGCGACGCGACGTACGCCGTGGTCGCCGGGTTCCTGGCGCACCGCATCCACCGCTCGCCAGGGGCCCGGCGCAGGCTCAGGCAGACGACGGGCGGCGTCTACCTGAGCCTGGCCGGGTTGGCCGTTTTGACCTAGACGGTCTTGATCGCCGGGTCGCTGAGCCCGGAGGTGCCGTTCTCGATGTGGCCGGCGAAGCGGCGCAGGTACGTCGAGTCGGCGGCGGTGGTGATCGAGACGTCGTACCAGCGGTTCGTGGTGGTGACGGTCGACGTCGTGGTGCCCTTGCGGACGTCGAGGGTCTTGGGCGTACCGCCGTACGCGTTGGTGATCGTGACCTGGCGGGCGGCGTTGGAGGTGAAGGTGAGGTCGACGTTGCCGGTGGTCGCGTTCTCGCGGGCGGTGATCTCCAGGCCGGTGGCGGGCTTGCCCTTGAAGGTGCGGAGGAAGCCGTTCGGGCCGTGCACGGTGAGGTCGGTGACGCCGGCGGAGTAGACCGGGTTCCAGCTGTCGGCGACGGTCTTACCGGCTTCGGTGGTGTAGGTCCACGGGCCGTCGGTGCGGTTCGCGGACGTGATCAGGAACTGCGCGCCGGCGTGTGCCCCGGAGCTGAACGTCAGCTTGTACTTGCTGTCGGCAACGATGCCGTCGACGACCGGCGCGTAGGGCAACGGCCGGGTACGGCGGCGGCCGGGCTCCTGCGCCGGGAGCTTGCCGACCGCGGGCGGCGTCGGCACGTAGTCCGGGTGCCGCTTGTTGTCCGGCGGCTGGTAGGCGCTGGTGTCCGGGAGCTTCGCGGGCTGCGTGGCCGACGTACCGAAGTCGAACGCGGAGGAGAGGTCGCCGCAGATCGCCCGGCGCCACGGCGAGATGTTCGGCTCGTGCACGCCGAACCGGCTCTCCATGAAGCGGATGATCGACGTGTGGTCGAAGACCTCGGAGCACGTGTAGCCGCCGGTGCTCCACGGCGAGACCACGAGCATCGGAACGCGCTGCCCCAGACCGTAGGCGCCGTGCGCCGCCTTGTTGCCCGTGTAGAGATCAGGGCCGGCGTCGACGGTCGACAGGCCCTGGTTCGCGTCCATCGGCGGGTACGGCGGGACGACGTGGTCGAAGAAGCCGTCGTTCTCGTCGTACGTGATGAACAGTGCGGTCTTGCTCCATACCTCGGGGTTCGCGGTGAGTGCGTCGAGGACCTGGGAGATGTACCAGGCGCCGTAGTTCGCCGGCCAGTTCGGGTGCTCGGTGAACGCCTCCGGCGCGGCGATCCAGGAGATCTTCGGAAGCTGGTTGTTCTTCACGTCCGCGGCGAGTCGCGCGAACAGGCTCTCGCCGGCCTTCGCGTTCGTGCCGGTGCGCGCCTTGTCGTACAAGGGATTCCCGGGCTGCGCGTTCCGGTAGGTGTTGAAGTAGAGCAGCGAGTTGTCGCCGTAGTTGCCGCGGTACGCGTCGTCGATCCAGCCCCAGCCGTGGTCGCCGTCGAGGCCGTCGCCGATGTCCTGGTAGATCTTCCACGACACCCCGGCCTGCTCGAGCCGCTCGGGGTACGTCGTCCAGCCGTACCCGGCCTCGTCGTTGCCGAGCACCGGGCCACCGCCGGTGCCGTCGTTGCCCGTATAGCCGGTCCACATGTAGTACCGGTTCGGGTCGGTGGAGCCCATGAACGAGCAGTGGTACGCGTCGCACACCGTGAATTTGTCGGCGAGCGCGTAGTGGAACGGGATGTCCTCGCGGGTCAGGTACGCCATCGTGGTCGACGTCTTCGCCGGGATCCACTGGTCGTACTTGCCGTTGTTCACCGCCTGGTGCGCGTCGCCCCAGCTGTGCGCGAGGTCCTGGATGAACTGCAGACCGAGGTTGTCCGCCTCCGGCCGGAACGGCAGGATCTCCTTGCCGAGGGCATTCTTCTGGTGCCACACCGGCTGACCGCTGGGCAGCGTCACCGGCCGCGGATCACCGAACCCGCGGACGCCCTTGAGGGTGCCGAAGTAGTGGTCGAACGACCGGTTCTCCTGCATGAGTACGACGATGTGCTCGACGTCCTGGATGTCCCCGAAGCGGCGATGGGCCGGGATCGCGGCGGCCTGCTCGATACTGTTTGTCATCGCGGCAAGCGCGGCCGACGCTCCGGCAAGCTGCAGGAACCTTCGGCGATTAATGTCTGGCATGCGAGTCTCCTGTCGGGCGGTGGGGCGGATGGAGTCTGAAACACCAGGAATGCATCGCAGGCACCCTAATCTGAACGATTAACTGACGGAAGATGAACTCTGCTGTCCACCCCAGGTGACTTTCAAACCATTCCGAGCAACCACTTGGTGGCTGACTGCCGAGGTGAAGTGAGTTCACCCCGGCGCCCAACGGTGCGCTCGTGGTCAGCACGGCTACGCTGACCCAGCAGGCCCGCGAGAATGGTTGTGTGACCCACGTCCACATCATCTATGCGCATCCCAGTGACCGGGGCTTCACGCGTGAGGTTCTTGACGCGTTCGTGGGCGGGCTGGACGCCGCCGGCCACACGCACACGGTCTCGGATCTCTACGCGATGGAGTTCCGGTCGGAACTGAGTCTTGAGGAGTACGAGCGCGAGTCCGGCCAGCGGCCCGATGCGTCTGTTCCCGACGATGTCGCCGGTGAGCAGGCTAAGCTTGTTGCCGCGGACGTGTGGGTGTTCGTCTATCCGGTGTGGTGGGCCGATTGCCCTGCGCGGCTCAAGGGCTGGTTCGATCGCGTGTGGACGGTGGGGTTCGCGCGTAAGCCGGCGGTCGTGCAGGTTGCTGAGCAGGCGTTGGTGCTGTGTACGGCGGGGTACACAATCGCCGAGCTTGAGTCGTCGGGCTGTTACCAGGCGATGAAGACCACGATGCTCACCGACCGGATCGGAGAGCGAGCACGGTCGAGTGAGTTCGTTGTGTTCGGCGGTTCGGTGCTGCGCGATGACGATCTCGAGCGCTGGTCGGCTCTGAGCGCGGAGCACCTGGCGCAGGCCGACAAGCTCGCGCGCTCGATCTGAACCTCTGCAGCTGGAGGTGGTCCTCCTCGGACATGGTCGCGCCGGACGTGATTGTTCCTGATGCGTTTGGGGTTGGGGTGGGGTCTGATGGGCAGGTGGGCGGTATCTGCCGTGGGGCATCGGGTCGGCCCAGCCGGGGCGGGCGCCGTGGACGACACCGTTGCTGAGGTGGATGGTCCGGCGTGCCGGCGTGCCGGCGTGCAGGCGTGCAGGTCGCGGTGGCAGCGTTCACAGAGGAGGACGAGGTTGCTGCAAGCTGGCCGCGTTTAGGCAGCGGTAGTTGTGCGAGCCTCCGCGGAGTCATGCCAACCGTCGGCAGTACAGGGGTCGAGTTTGGAACCGTCGGCAGGGCTGCACTCGTTGTCGCCAGAGACCGCGGCAAGGTCACCCCACGGGTCGAACGCGACGGTGGTGCTCGGGCTGAGGTCGCTGTGAGGATCGACCTGTGCGATCGAGCTGCCGCCGTCGCCCCAAGGATCGAAGTCAGCGGCGGGTGGGTGCGTTCGAGTGCGGGCAGGCCGTTCGTCAGGCGCGTCGCCCCAGGGGTTGAGGCGGGCGGCGTCCTCTGCGCTGATCCAGGGTGGATCGGTGTCACGCGGCCAGACCCGTGCGGGAAGGCCGGGCAGGCCTGCGCCGGGGGTGCCTGCGCCGGGCATGTCTGCGCGGGGCGTGCCTGCGCCGGGGGTGGCTGCGCCGGGTGTGTCTGCAGCGGGGGTGGCTGAGCTGGGTGTGGTTGCGGTAGACGTGGTTGCGGCGGTTGGTGGGCGGTATTTGCCGCGCGGGACGCGATCGGGCGTGGCCCAGGTGGGGCGGGTGACGTGGACGATGCCGTTGGTGATGTGGATGTCCCAGCTGCCGGCGTGCAGGTCGCGGTGGCAGCGTTTACAGAGGAGGACGAGGTTGTTGATTTTGGTTTCGCCGCCGTCGATCCAGCTGGTGACGTGGTGGGCGTCGCAGTAGATGGGTGGGGCTCCGCAGCAGACGCAGCCTTTGTCGCGGGTGATGAGAGCTTTGCGTATGGGGCCGGTGGCGAGCCGTACGGTGGTGCCGACGTCCAGGGGCTGGGAGTCCGAGCCGAGGACGATCGGCAGGATGTGGGCGTCGCAGGCGAGTCGGCGGATGGTGGCCGCGGACAGGTTGCCGCCGTAGATCAGCTGACCTGTCGCGGTCGCCGCAGCCGCCTTGAGGTCGTTGAAGTCGATGGTGACGGTGATGTGCGGCTTCACGCCGTGCCCGGCACGAGCCGGGCTCGCGCCGCCGGCACCAGCCGCGCCGCCGGAACCAGCCGCGCCGCCGGCACGAGTCGCGCCGCCGGCGGCAGCCGGGTTCGCGCCGGCACGAGTTGCACCGCCGGTCCGAGTCGCGCTGCGAGCACTCGTCGCGCTGTCGTCGGCCGAACCCGTCGCGTTCTCGGGCGTTCCCGCGCCGGCGGTGCGGTCACCTGCAAGGTTGCTGGTGCTGGTGCCGGTGTTGTAGGTGTTGTGGGCGTTGGTGCCGCCGAGGATCGTGGTGAGGGCGTCGGCCTGGCGTTTGTCGCGGCTGCGGGGGTCCAGGGCGCCGTCGATGGTTTTGTGGGGTTTCGCGTGAGTGTGGATCAGGGTGCGGAACAGTTCGGCGTTCTCGTTCGCCAGGAACCCGCTGAAGGTGACGCCGTTGTCGGCCGTTTTCAGCCGTAGTGTCTCGCGGTCGTAGGCCTTCTGCTCGGCGGGCTCGGGGCCGTCGGTGTCGAGACGATCGCGGATCTGGGTGGCGGCTTTGCGGAGGTCGAGCGGGCCGTGCGTGCGGCCGAGCTCGACCATTTCCCGCTCGGCGACCGCCAGGTCCTCGACCGGCACCGTGGTCGGCAACTTATCCAGCGCGGACACGATCGCCTCAGCCTGCGCCGGATGCAACAGCACCCCACCACCCACATCGCCCTCACCCACATCGCCCTCACCGGTGTCGCTGTGGGTGGTCTCGGGATCGTGGTCGGGATTGGGATCGGGGAGTGCGTCCGCGACCGCGGGGTACTTCGACAGCGCGTTGGCCAGGTGGACATCGCGGCGTGCCTTGGTGGCGTCGATGCGGTAGCGGAAGGTCAGGAACCGGGCCGTGGTGCCGGCACCGACGTCCTTGGCGTAGCCGATGGTCTCCAGGCCCGCGGTCAGGTGCAGAGCGAGGGTCTCGAGGCGGGCGATCTCGGCGTACGTGGCGTCGAGAGTCGACACCATCTCGCCGCCACTCATCGACCACACCGGTCGCTCCCCGAGAATCTCCATACCCACACCGTAGACACCCCCTCCGACACTTTTCAAACCCGAAAGCCCTTATTTTCAAGGGACTTCGGCAATCGAATTTATCCACAGCGCCGCAATTCTGTGCATAAGGTGCGAGGATGACTCGTGAACGTGGTAGGCCCGGCGCGACAATCGTTGCTACCAGCAACCAGTACGCCGGCTCGACGGAGGAGCGGGGAGATCTGTGGAAAGCATTTGGTACGCCGCCTATGGATCGAACCTCGCTCTCGAACGCTTCACGTGCTACATCTCCGGAGGCCGTCCACGCGGTGGCGCGCGGGTGTACCCGGGGTGCCGCAACCAGGACCCACCGCAGAAGACCACCGCCGTCACGGTTCCCGGCGGCCTGGTGTTCGCCGGCGCCTCCAAGGTCTGGGGCGGCGGCTCAGCCTTCTACAACCCGTCCGCACCCACGCAGTTGGCCGGCCGCGCGTACCTCCTCACCCCGGACCAGTTGGGCGACGTCGCAGCCCAAGAGATGTGGCGCGACCCCGGCGGCCCCTTCGCCCTCGAGGTCACCGCCCTCCTCCCGAACGTGGACCGCCTCCACGCGATCGGCCCGGGCCGCTACGAGACCCTGATCCGACTAGGCGAACTCGACGGCCTCCCGATGTTCACAGTCACCCACGGAACAGTCGCCGACCTCACCCCGGTAGCCCCAACCGCGCCGTACCTCCACTGGATAGCCACCGGCCTAGCCGAGTCCCACGGCTGGGGGATCGACCAGATCGTGGAGTACCTGTATGCGGCGCCGGGAGTCCAGAAAGCCTGGACGCCCGGCGCGTTGCGGTCAGTGCTTGATGGCGATGCAGGTGGCGGTGGATGACTTGGTGGGGTCGCTTTCGGAGGTGGCGGTGAGAGTGATTTTGGCGAGGGGGCCGGTGCCTGCCTTGGTGTAGACGGGGACGGTGGTTTGCTGGCCGGCGTTCGCGGTGGCGAGTGCATTGGGGAGGGCGATGGGCCAGCCGTTGGACTTCGCGGACAAGCGGTAGACATCGCCCTTCAGGTACGGCCCAGTACCGGCCTTGCCGGTGTTGGTCAGGCGGAAGTTACAGGTCTGGACGCCGCTGCGGTCCGGTTTCGCGGCCGTCGGCAGGAGGCGTACGCCGCGCTTCTGCGGACCCGAGCCGTCGAGGGATCGGACCGCGACGGTGTAGGACAGCTGGCCCTTGGCGTCGCGGTGCACGTTGGTGATGTAGAAGTGCAGCCGGTTTGCGGTGTCGGTGTACTCGTACTCGCTGCCCGAGTTCGTCCCCGCGTGGAACAGTGCGTCGGACAACTGACGGAAGTCGCCGATCGTGATCGGAACCTTCGTCCCGTCGGGCAGGACGTAGTCCGTCAGGTTGATGTCCTGCGGGTTCGCGTCGATGACCCACTCGAACGGCGCCCGGTCCTCGTTCTTCGTCTTCGCCAGCAGTACGCCGGAATCGGGCGTGAACGAGTCGGTGCCCATCCGGTCCACCACCTCGACCGTGTAGTTCTGGTACCCACGGCCGTCGCAGAGCGGATCCTTGGTCGCGTCACAGGGCGCGTCGAGATCACCGGTGCCACCGAGTTCGATGTTGATCCCGGACAGCTCCTTCGCGCCGGGCTCGACGCTGCGGGCCTTCACGTTTGCGATCACGACGCCGGAGGTCGCGAGGGCCTCGCGGGAGAGCCGGAGTACGTTCTGCTCGTCGACCATCTTCAGCTTGAGTTTGTTGCGGAGCATGTGTTGCGCGCCCATCGACGCGCCACCGGTCGCGGGGATCATCCACCGGCTGTGTGGACCGCCCGGGCCGTTGAAGCTGCCGCGGCTGAGCATCTCCCAGATCCCCGTGTACGCGCGCCTCGGCGGGACGCCGTACGGGTTGTTGTAGTTGTCGCCGATGCCGAGGATATGGCTGAACTCGTGCGCGAACACGGCCATCCCGGAACTCTCCGCCTGCGTGGACGATCCGCCGCCGGCGTTCGGCCAGATCGACGCGCCGGCCGCCCACGACGTCCAGTCGACGTACCGGGTCTGCGACCAGTTGGGCAGCGCCGGATCCGGCGGACCGAAGGCGTCGCTGACGTCCTCCTTGGTCGGGAACTTCATCATCCCGAACTCCTGCCAGGTCGACGACTCGTCCTGGCCGGCGCTCAGGAAGAACACGAAGTCATAGCCGGCCGGTACCTCGGTCCCTTGGTCGGCGACCCACGCGGCGCGACCGTCGGTGCGGATGTCCTTGGTGCAGGTGTCGCCGGCCGGGCAGCTCGCACCGCCCTGGAACTCCATGCCGTACTCGTGCGACTTGCCCGGCATCCGGTACGGGCCGAAGGCGGTCAGGTCGACGCCGTACCGGCCGGCGGAGTCCTCCATCCAGTACTCGTGCAGGGTGTGGCCGTGGTTCAGCGGCTCGGGGGTGTTGAGGAAGTTCCGGTAGAACTGCGCGACCTGATCCCGCGGTACGCCGTTCGCCGCGGCACTCGGATTGCCGAAGGCGGTCGACCCCTTGGGCTTGGTGATGACGAAGTCCTGGTTCGGGTAGTCGAGCAGCACGAGCGCACCCTTGAAGGTCCGCTCCGATCCCTTGACAGCCGGGTCGGCCCAGTTAGTTCCCGGTGGTTTGACGTAGTCGCTCCACGTCATGTGATCCGGGTTCTCCCAGTTCTGCGGGTCGATCGGCCCCGGCAGTCCCTGGGAGACAGTGGTCGCGACCCGCTTGTCCTGTCCAGACTCCTGCCACGGCTGCTTCTGCGGCCAATGCGGGAACTGCCAGGCGTTCACGGGATCCGGGGGAGCAGTAGCACTCGGCGAAGCAAGCGCCACCGAAGGCACCGACACAGCGGCCAGCACAGCAACCAGCCGCACAACACGACGAAACTTCCGTTGCTCAGACACGGGCGGGCATCCGATCCTCAGCGGGGCGGTACAACGGGCTCCTCGAGCATGCCTGGTGAGACGGCGGTACCACAACAGATCGGCTCACTGTATACAGTATGGTGAATTGGCGACCGCGATGGATGGAGGGTTTATGTACTCGGTGACGGATCCGGTGACGGGGGTGTTGGTGGAGGAAGTGGGGAACTCGACGGGGGAGGAGGTTCGGGCGGCGGTTGCGCGGGTGCATGCGGCGTACCCGGGGTGGCGGGGGCGGGGTGTGGGGGAGCGGGCGGCGGTCGTGGCGCGGGCGGCGGAGCTGTTTGCGGAGCGGGCGGACGAGCTCGCGGGGATCATGACGCTGGAGATGGGCAAGCGGGTCAGCGAAGGGCTGGGTGAGGTCGGCATCGTGGTCGACATCTTCCGGTACTACGCGGAGCGCGGGCCGGCGTTGCTCGCGGACGAGCCGATCGACATCAAAGGTGGTCAGGCCGTCATCACCAAGGGCCCGATCGGCGCGCTGCTCGGGATCATGCCGTGGAACTTCCCGTGCTACCAGGTGGCCCGGTTCGTCGCGCCGAATCTCGTGCTCGGGAACACGATCCTGCTGAAGCACGCCTCGATCTGCCCGCGGTCCGCGCGCGCCATCGAGGAGATCCTGCACGCGGCCGGCGTACCGGACGACGTGTACGTGAACACGTTCGCGTCGAGCCGCCAGATCCCCGCGATCCTCGAGGACCCGCGGATCGCCGGCGTCTCGCTGACCGGGAGCGAACAGGCCGGTATCGCGGTCGCCGCCGAAGCCGGGAAGAACCTCAAGAAGACCGTGCTCGAGCTCGGGGGATCGGACCCACTGGTCATCCTCGACACCGACGACCTGGACGAAACGGTCAACGCCACCGCGACCGCACGGATGCGCAACTGCGGCCAGTCCTGCAACGCACCGAAACGCATGATCGTGCTCGCCGACCTCTACGACGAGTACGTCGACCGCCTGACGAAACGCGTCGCGGAGTACTACGTCCCCGGCGACCCCTCCGATCCAGCGACGAAGCTCCCGCCGCTCGCCTCGATCGCGGCCGCCGACGAGGTCGCCGCGCAGGTCGAGAAGGCGGTCGAGCAAGGAGCGACGCTCCGCACCGGCGGCCGTCGCATCGGCCCCGGCGCGTACCTCGAGGCCACCGTCCTCACCGACGTGACTCCCGCGATGGACGCGTACTACGAAGAGATCTTCGGCCCCGTCGTGATTGTCTTCAAGGCGGCCGACGAGGACGACGCCGTACGGCTGGCGAACGACACGCCGTTCGGACTGGGCGCCTCGGTGTGGGGTACCGACCCCGATCGCAACCGCCGCGTCGCCGACCGGATCGACGCCGGCATGGTCTACCTGAACCGCGCCGGCGGCTCGCAGGCCGACCTGCCGTTCGGCGGCATCAAACGCTCCGGCCTCGGCCGCGAACTCGGCCCGGCCGGCATCGAGGAGTTCATGAACAAGAAATCCATCCGGATCCGCTGACAGGAACCGGTCATCTCGTCGTCCGCTCGTGAACAGCGCATACTGACGGCACACTCCGAGCTCGTGCCGAGGGGGCCGACGATGACCGTGCCCGGTGAGTACTCCATCAAGACCTACCGCTACCTGCGGATGGCGATGGTGGCGATGATCGTCCTCCTCGGCGCCGCCCTGGTGATCGAGTGGTCGAAGACCGATCCGCATTGCCTGCAGACCTCGATCAGCGCGTACTACTACACGCCGGTCCGCGCGATCTTCGTCGGCGGACTGATCACCATCGGCGTCTGCATGGTGGTGCTGAAGGGCAACACCGAGACCGAGGACATCCTGCTCAACGTCGCCGGAATCCTCGCGCTGGTGGTCGCGCTGGTTCCGACGCCCGGCCAAGGCGCCTGTCGCTCGGTGCCTGTCGCACTCGGCGACGCGGCGCCGAACGTCTCGAACAACATGCTGGCGGTGTTCGTGGTCGGCGTACCCTGCTTGCTGCTGACCGCGTTCTTCGTCGCCCGGGACCGGATGCGGCAGCCGGCCGGGTGGACCCCGATGTACGTGCTGGGGCTCGGGATCGCGGTACTGATCTTCGTCGGCGGGCTGGTGTGGTTCCTCGCCGACCGGTCCGGGTTCATCGGCAACGCGCACTACGCGTCCGCGATCGTGATGTTCGTCTGCATCGTCGCGGTCGTGCTGCTGAACGCGGAGCAGTACCGGCGCAAGCAACGCAAGCACGCGGTCCCGCACTCACCGGCCAACCGGTACTCCGTGATCGCGGTGGCGATGGTCGCGGTACCGCTGTTCATGTTTGTCTGGAAGAAGGCGTTCGGCTGGGACCACGCCGTGCTGTGGATCGAGGGCACGCTGATCGTGCTGTTCGCGGCCTTCTGGATCAGCCAGACGCAGGAGCTGTGGACCGCCGGGATCCGTCAGGAGTTACCGCGGTCGCCGCAGGCCACGCCGTCACCGTTGTGATCGAGCTCCGGGGAGTATCCGGGATCGCCACGGTGCAGCGGCGCCTTGCCGGCGGCCCGGACCTGGTCACAGTTCTGGTACACCACTGTGGCCGTGGTGGGAGTGGTCGTCGGAGTCGGCGGTGCTGCGGAGGTCGACGCCGTGGTCACGGCCTTCGGTGACGTCGGAGATGCAGTCGGCGTCGGTGTAGGTGTAGGTGTCGGCGTGAGGGCCGTCGAAGTGCTGGTCGATGTCGGCGAAGGTTTTGGAGTGGTCTGCACCGGAGTCGGAGTCGGCGTCTGCACGGCCACCGTCGTCGGTGTCTCGCTGACCGGCGCCGGGGTGGTGTGTGTCGCCCGTGGCAGCGTCGGTCGTGATGACGGTGCGAGTACTGGCGCCGAACTCGTGGACTCCTCGCCGCTGAACGGGTACGCGAGTACCAGTGTCATCAGCGCGACCGGGACCACGATGACCGCCAGTGCGGTCGTCCGGCGCGGTCCGCCGTACCTGCCGATCGGTCCGCGGACCGGTTTGCCGTGCTTGTCCACCCAGAACGCCCAGCGTGCCGGTGGCGGTCCCCAGGCTTCCGGCGGTTGCCATCGTCGCGGTGGTCGCCAGTCCGGTCGCGGCGGTGCGGGCCACTCCGGTGGTGCATTGAACTGCCTCACTGAATTCCTCCCCGAGGCAGCCTAGCGACTACTCGCCGGGAAGATGCAGCTACCCGCCGAATCCCTTGTATTTCATACGTTTGAGCGTCGTCGAGCTCCTGGTCCAGGACGCGGTACGGCGTCCCTCGGCGAGGTCACCGAGTGGCCTGCTTCGCACCGCAGCTCGGTGTGCACGGGCGCGCCGCAGTCGCGGTGCTCGATGCTGAGCGGCGACCCCTCGGGGCCGGCGAGGTACTTGTCGCCCCAGTCCCGGATCGCGATCAGGATCGGGTAGAGATCGAGGCCCTGCTCGGTGAGGCGGTACTCGTACCGCTGCCGCGCGCCCGGTTCGCGGTACGGCGTCCGGCGCAGGATCCCGTGCTCGACGAGCGTGGCGAGCCGGTTGGACAGCACCTGACGCGGAATGTCGGTGCGCACCCGGAGATCGTCGAACCGGCGGATGCCGTTGAACACCTCACGCAGTACGACGACCGTCCAGCGTTCGCCGAGGATCTCCATGGTTCGCCCGATCGGGCAGTTCTCCACCGACCAGTCGAGCGCGTTGTAGGTGGTCAGGCTCATCCGATCAGCGTAATGCGCTCTAGGTCTCGTTGACAGACCCAGCTGGTGATGTGAGGCTCGGTCCATGACGGAGACTCAGACCGGGACTCAGCAGACGGCCCGGAGCCGGACGTTCACCTGGACGGACCCGGCCGAGACGGCGGCGCAGATCGGCCGCGCGTCCGGGCTGGAGACGCTGCGGGCGATGCAGGACGGGCGACTGCCGGCGCCGCCGATCCTGCAACTGGTCGGGGCGACCGGGTTCGAAGCCGAAGAGGGCAAGGTGACTGTGTCCATGCCGGCAGCCGAGTTCCACTACAACCCGCTCGGCTCGATGCACGGCGGTGTGATCGCGACCCTGCTCGACACCGCCGCCGGCTGCACCGTCCACTCGACGCTGCCGGCCGGCGTCGGCTACACCTCGCTGGACCTGATGACGCGGTTCATCAAGCCCGTGACGGTCGACTCAGGCGTACTGCGTTGCGTGGGAGCCATCATCAGCCGCGGTCGTCGTACGGCGGTCGCGGAGTCCCACCTGTACGACGAACGCGGCAAGCTGCTCGCCCACGCGACGTCGACCTGCCTGATCTTCGAGCTGCCTCAGGCCTGATCGGCGAGCAGCTTCTCGCCCGCGACCAGCCGCACGCAGGTGGCCAGACCGGTGATCGCGGCCTCGACCTCCGGCAGCTCCGGGTACGTCGGGGCGATCCGGATCACCTGGTCCGTCGGGTCGTCGCCGTACGGGTGGGTGGCGCCGGCCGGCGTGATCGCGATCCCGGCCGCCTTCGCCTTCGCGACCACCTCGCGGGCGCAGCCCTCCGGAACCTCCAGGCTGATGAAGTAGCCACCGGCCGGGGCGGTCCAGGACGCGAAGTCGGTGCCACCGAGCTCAGCCGTGAGGATCTTGTCGACCACGTCGAACTTCGGCCGGATCAGGTCGGCCAGCGTCCGCATGTGATCGCGCAGCCCGTCGGCGTCCCGCAGGAACTGCACGTGCCGCAGCTGGTTGATCTTGTCCGGGCCGATGCTCCGCTTGATCGTGTGGCTCAGCCACCACTTGATGTTGTCCGGCGACGATCCGAAGAACGCGACGCCTGCGCCGGCGAAGGTGATCTTCGAGCTCGACCCGAACACGAACGCGCGGTCCGGGTGCCCGTTCTCGGCGCACAGCGCGAGGACGTCGGCGAGCTGTGCGGGGGAGTCGGTCAGGTGGTGCACGGCGTACGCGTTGTCCCAGAAGATCCGGAAGTCCGGCGCCGCGGTCTCCATCGCGGCCAGCCGCCGGACCGTCTCGTCGGAGTACACCGTGCCGTCCGGGTTGCTGTACTTCGGGACGCACCAGATGCCCTTGATCGCGGAGTCCTCGGCGACCAGCCGCTCGACGACATCCATGTCCGGGCCCTCGGGCGTCATCGGCACCGGGATCATCTTGATCCCGTAGCGCTCGCAGATGCCGAAGTGCCGGTCGTAGCCCGGGACCGGGCAGAGGAACGACAGCCCTTCCACGTCGGCCCAGCGGGTCTCCGCGCCTGGCACCTTCCCGAGCAGCGCGAAGACGACCGCGTCGTGCATCAGCTCGAGGCTCGAGTTCCCGGCGGCGAGCAGCTGCTCGACCGGCACCTGGAGGTCCTCGGCGAAGATCGCCCGTACCTCGGGCAGCCCCTGCAGGCCGCCGTAGTTCCGCAGGTCGGTCCCGTCCGCGCTGACCGGCTCACCGCTCAGCTCGAGCACGCCGTTCGCCGCATCGAGCTGCTTGGGCGACGGCTTCCCGCGCGTCAGATCCAGCTTGAGACCCTTGGCCACCAGCGCCTCGTAGTCCTGGCGCGCACGCTCGACCTGGGCAGTCAGCTCATCGACACTCACGGGGAGTCCTTTCACAAGTACCGGGGGATTCGCCCCAAGCCTAGTGACCTCCACCACGCCCTACTTCGGGAGGTCCATCTCCACCGTGTAATACCCACCCCCGGCCGGCGGCACATCAAACGCAGCCACCAACAACTTCCCACCATCGACCACCCCCGCCACCAGCCCCTGCCGCCCAGCCCCCTTAGCCCGGCCACCCGGAACCGCGATCGCCTTCCACACCCGCCCATCCCGACTGAACCAGGCAGCCGCGTCGACCTCGTCGTCAACGCCCGTGTTCCCGACCGCCACAAGCCCACCAGGCACCGGGACCAGACCCGCGATGAACGCCCGGCTCGCGGCACCGATCTGGTTCGTCCAGGTCAGACCGCCGTCCTTCGACGTCCATGTCACCCAACCGCCCTCTGCGTCGCCGTCCTTGCGGACGTAACTGCCGGCGGCGACCAACGTGTTGCCGATCTGTGCGAGTGACTGGACGCCCGCCCCGGTCACGCCTTTCGCGAACGGCAGGTCGACCACGGTCTTCCAGTCGGCACCGGTCGGCGACAACCAGACCGCCTGGGTGCCGTCGCCACGATCACCGGCGGCCACGAATCGCGACCCGACCGCCAGCACGGCCTGCATCTCGGCCTCACCCGAGCCGACGGACCGCAGGTTCTGCCCGGTGGTCCGCCGAGTCGTGCTGTCGGGACTTGACTTCGCCGCCAGCACCTTGCCGCCCACACCCTCGGCCCAGGACTTTCCGTCCTTCGAGTACGCCGACCACGCGTCGGAGTGCCCGTCGCCATCGGTCCGCTGGCCGACCACGACCCAGCCCGACGGCCCGACGGCGATCGCGCGTGCGTCCGGCCCGCCGTACGGCGATCGCGCACCGACGCCGAACACCGGTGAGTCGGCCTCGGACCATTGGCCGTTCGCACCCCTGACCCAGACCGCGGCTCGCTGACCGATCGGGAGCGCCTTCACTCCCACCCCGACCGCGCGACCGTCCCTGGTCACCGCTGCGTTCTGCAAGTCCTGTGGTACGCCGACCTTCCGCCCGGGCAGCGTGGTGGCCTGCCAGGTCGAACCGGACCGAGTCCACCCGGTTGGGCTGTTCGCCACGTCGCCGACCGCGACGAGGTCCTTGCCTGCGCGGAGCAGATTGTTCACTCGCGAGGAAGGGCGGCCCTCGGACGCGCCGGCCGGCAATCCGACCGGCGTCACGCGCGCGTCGGCGTACCGCCAGATCGCAGCCTCCGTCGATCCGGTGCGGTCGTCGGAGCCGACCAGCACAGCGGTACCGTCGACTGCGACCGAAGCGGCGACGGTCTGCGTGCCGCGAGCGCGTTGGCTCCGCACGTCGGTGGCGTCGGCGAGCTGAGCCCAGGTCGGCCCGACAGCGACGGTGGTGTTCTCGGTGGTCGTCGAGACCTGGGTGGTGGCGACCCAGTCCTTCCCGGCCTTGACCAGCGTGCCAGGGACGTCCTCGTAGGCCGAGCCCAGCATCCAGGGCGTGGCGGCGACCCGCCAGGAAGCGCCCGTGGAGCCGCCCTCGACCACCACCGCGTCCCACGAGTTGTGCTCCTCGTCGAAGCCGCTGCCCTGGACGAGAGCGACGAACTTGCCGTCGCTGACCGTGAGCGCATTGTTGTAGACGCGCGAGTCGGTGGCGATGGTGCCTTGGACGGCCGCGGCCCGGAAGTGCCGACCGCCGTCGGTGGAGTACCAGTACTGCAGCCGGTCGCTGTGTTCGGCGTCGTCCGGCGTGGACAGGTTGCCGGAGACCACCAGGGTCTTGCCGGAGGCAACGATCTGGTCGCCGGTCGCATCTCCCGGAGTCGAGGGGGCGAGTCCGATCGCGGGCCCGTCGGTCCGGCGCCAGGTGCTGCCATCGGTGGACTGCCAGTACACGAGCTTGCCGTCGGCAAGGGTGCTGCCGCCGATCATCGCGAATCCGGTCGGGGTCGCGGTGATCGCGTTGAGGACGTCGGTCGAGCGGAACACCTTGGGGTCGATGGACAGTCGTTGCCAGGTCGTCCCGTCGGTGCTGCGCCAGATCGCGCTGCCGGAGCTTGCGTCGCCGATGGCAACGAATCCCGCCGGGCCGGCGGCCAGACCGAGCGCACCTTCGTAGGTCGACGATCGGCCGACGGATTCGTTGTCGAGCTGGCGGCGGGTCCACGTCTTACCGGCATCGTCGCTGCTGAGGAACAACGGACGACTGAGGTTGTCGGACTGCTCGAACCCAGCGGCGACCACCCGTCCGCCGTGCGTGGCGACCGCCTTCAGAACCTGGTCGGTGCGATCGCCGGCAGGAGCGGCTTTCTCGGCAGCCTGTGACGCCGTCGGTTGGCTGAAGTCCACGGGCTTCGCCGCCGGGCGGTCCGGCGGGCCGGACGTGGACGACGACGTGCAGGCTGCCAGGCTGATGAGTAGGCAGGTGGTGATGATGCGGAGCCCCAGGCGCTTCATGGTGGGGAGTTTACGGAGAGTCAGCGGCTCCTTGGGGCTTCGAGATGGAACCTGTGGATAACTTCAACCGATTGTTGTCAGGAACAACGACTGGCCGGTGTCGGTCTTGGTGGCGTCGACGCCGTTGGACCGGGTGAAGTCGTCCTGTTCGTGGCCGGCCCAGTCGTTGATCGGCTTGCCGTTCTGGGACAGGTGCTGGTACGTCGTTCCGTTCCAGCCGAACTGGTGCACGGTGTGCGGCTTGGCGAGGTACGGCTCGTAAGGCCCGCCTGCCTTGGTCTGCTTCGTCAGGGTGTTGTTGAAGAAGACGTTCTGCGGCCCGCTCGCGCCGGACCACTTGACCGCCTTCTGGCCGGCGGCCCACCAGATCGGGAACCAGGTGGAGTCGTCCTTCTCCTCGCCGCCCTCGCCACCGCAGTTCGACTTGCAGTTCGACGAGCGGTGCTCGAACGGGACGTGCACCGTGTTCAGCTCGAACAGGTTGCGGCGTTCCCAGCCGCCGTGCAGGTTCAGGTCGGAGTCCAGGTCGTTGCCAATGACAACATTGCCCGAGGAGGACCACTGCAGGGTGAGGTGCCGCAGGCCGCGGGAGATGTTGCGGGCGTAGACCGAGTCCCAGACCCGCGAGCCGCGCAGGTACCCGTTGCCGCCCTTGCCCTTGTTCCAGGCACCGTCGAAGACGTTGTCCTGGATCTGCAGGTTCTTGGCCTCCTCGGTGACGATCGCGTGCGAGCCGGTCATCGTGGTCCGGATACCGCGCACCCACGAGTTCGCCGCCCACTTCAGCACGATGCCGTGCATCTCGTCGGCGGGCGCCAGGTTGCCGTAGTTGTGAACCGCGTCGGCGCGCTTGGCGTCGACCGGCTGGGTGATCGAGAAGTTCTCCAGGCCGACGCCGAGCACCGGGTCGACGAGCGGCGAGAGCTTCGACGGATACACCTTCTTGGCGATCTTCTCCGACCCGTCCGACGTCGAGTCGACCGGTACGTCGTACTCCAGCGGCTTGTCGATCGTGACGGTGTGCTGTGCCTCGTCGACTGCCTTGACGGTGAAGATCTGCTGCCGCATGTGCAGGTTCTGAAGGTCGTGGTCGGTCGGCAACGCCTGCTGCTGTTGGGTAGAACTTCATCGTGTTCGCGGACCGGACGTTCACGTACCCGCCGGGCTTCACGGTGTCCAGCTTGGCCTTCTCGTCCAGGTAGATCACCGTTTCGCCGGTCTTCGCCGAGAAGCCCGCACCACCAGGCTTCTCGCGCAGCTTCAGGCCCGCCTTCCAGTGCACGTTGACGGTGCCCTCGAAGAGGTCCTTGCGGTTCGCCGGTGCCTTCTCGTACGCCTCCTGGTAGTCCGGATCCACCGCCCGGCTCTGCACCCGGAACAGCCCGCGGCCCGGCCACAGCCAGCCTCCGGTGCCGTCCTCGAACTCCATCCCGTCCTCGTCCCAGTCGCCGCCGTCCTTGGTCAGGGCGTCGTACCGGGTGTTCTCGTCCGGGCGGAACACGAACGTGGTCTGGTCCGCCCCGGCGCCGCGGACGACCAGGTAGTCCGCGTCGACGCCGAGCTGCTTCGAGACGTCGAGCTGACCCGCGGGCAGCTCGATCAGCGAGAGCTTGTCGTACGACGCCTGCGCCGAGCAGCCGGTCCGGATCGCGTCGATCGCCTTCTGCAGACCGTCGGAATCGTCCTTCGAGTCGTTCGGCACGACGCCGTACTCGCTCTGCAGCCGGTCGGCGCCGATGCGGCACTTCTGGTCCGGGCTGTGCTTCGAGTCGTCGGGCAGGCCGGCGCCTTCGCGGTACCCGGCCTTGGTCCAGTCCGGCAGACCGGGGACCGGCGTACGACGGTTCGCCGTGGTCAGGTTGAGGGTCGGGAGCTTCGCGGTGATCGGCGTCGCGGTCGGCACCGGAGCCGTTCCGCTGGCCGGCGGTGGTGCGGAGGCGCTCGACTTGCCGGCCTTCTTCGCCGACGCGTCCGCCGGCGAGCCGTCGCGGGTCACCAGTACGACGATGACGGTGGCGATCAGCGCCCCCAGCACGAAACCAATCAGACCAGTGACCGCGATCTTGCGACGCCGCACTGTCCCCACCCCCCAGGTCGGTTAGACCTCCGAAGGGTAGGGGAGCGGCAGGGTCAGCCCTGGCCCTTGCACTTGGGGTAGCGCGGGTCCCAGGGGCCACAGGTCGGGAAGCCCGGCGGCGGCTTGATGGTCGGCGGCGTCCCTGGCGGCGGCGGAGTGACCGGTGGCGTCACCGGCGGCGGGGTGGTCGGCTTCGCCCTGCTGCCGTTCGAGATGTACAGCAGGATCATCGCGCCGGCCGGCGCACCGTCCTCCTGCCGCGGGTTCGTCCGGGCGACCATGCCCGCCGGTGCGTCCGAGTCGACCTGCGGGCCGTGGTCCATCTGGACTTTGAAGCCCATCGACAGCAGCTTCGCGGCGGCGTCCGCGGGCGTCATACCCTTCAGGTACGGCAGATCCTTGACGTTACCGCGGATGATCAGGTCGTCCGGCTTGACGAAGGTGCTGGTCGGAATCCCCTGCAGCGCCAGCTGCATCGCGGTCTCCCAGACCGGGCCGGCCGTTCCCGAACCCGACGCGTCGCCGATCTTCTTACCGTTCAGCGTCAGCTTCGCGAGGTCCTCGTACTTCGGATCCGCGTCCGCGACCACCGACGCGGCGGCCATCTTGGACGAGTAGCCGGCGAACCAGACTGCGAAGTTGTTGTTGATGGTACCGGTCTTACCGGCCAGGGCGCTCTTGCCGAACTTCAGCTTGGCGCCCGTGCCGCCCTTCACCATCACCTGCTGCAGCACGTAGTTGACGCCGTCCGCGACCCCCGGCGACAGCACCCGGTGGCAGTTCGGGCCCGGCGTCGGGGTCGACTTGCCGGTCTTCAGCGAGGTGATCGAGAGGATGATCTGCGGGTTGCAGTACATCCCGCGCGCGGCGAACGTCGCGTACGCGTTCGACAGCATCAGCGGCGTGACCTGACCCACCGACCCGAGCGTGAACGAGGGCACCTGCAGGAGCGGCTTCATCGTCTGCGCGTCGTACATGCCGAGCTTGGACGCGATCGTCGCGATCGGGCACAGACCGATCTGCTCGGACAGTTGCAGGAAGTAGGTGTTGGTCGAGGCCCGGGCCGCGTCGACCATCGACGGGTCGGCGATCGTCTTGGTCGAGTTCTTCGGGGTGTAGTCCGGGGCCGATGTGGTCCCGCTGCAGGTGCTGAACACCTTGCCGCTGAGGTCGAGCCGCTGCGGCGAATTGATCCGGTACGTCGTCGGTACGCTCTTACCGAGCGCGGCGGCGATCGTGAACGCCTTCATCGTGGAGCCGTTCTGGAACCCGCCGTACCCGCCGGCGTAGGACTTCTCGACGTTGTAGTTGTACGCCGTCTGCCCCTTCTTGCTGCCGTACGCACGGCTCTGCGCCATCGCCTTCACCAGACCGGTGCCGGGCTCGACCATCGTGACCGCCGCGACAGCCTGGTCGCCGGCCTTGGAGTGCTGATTGATCGAGGCCTGCGCCGCCGCTTGGACGCGCTGGTCGAGCGACGTCTTGATCACCAGACCGGAGGTCTCGATGTAGTTCTCGCGCTCCTCGGCGGTCTTGCCGAACGCCGCGTTCGCCTTCAGCTTCGAGACGACGTACTCACAGAAGAACGGGTACTTCGAGTTCGCGCAGCCGCTCGGGATGACGCGGACCTTCTTCGGGTCGATCACCGGGGTCTTGAGCGCGTCGGCGGCCTGCTTGGGGGTGATGACGTTCAGTTCCTGCATCCGCCGCAGGACGACGTCGCGCCGGGCCTTGGCGCGCTTCGGGTTGTCGATCGGGTCGTACCCGGTCGGGTTCTTCACCAGGCCGGCCAGCATCGCGGCCTGCGGGAGGTTCAGCTTCGCGGCGTGGACGCCGAAGTAGTGCTGGGCCGCCGCGTCGACGCCGTACGAGCGGTCGCCGAAGAAGGCCAGGTTCAGGTAGCGGTTCAGGATCTCGTTCTTGCTGAGCTCCTTCTCGACCGCGATCGCGTACCGGACCTCGGCGATCTTCCGCTCGTAGGTCTCGGCCGTGGCCTGCTTGACCTCCTGCGGCGTGCGCGCCTTGTTGATCAGGCTGAGCTTCACGTACTGCTGGGTAATGCTCGAGCCGCCCTGTTGCACGCCGCCGGCGGACTGGTTGCGGAGCAGCGCGCGGAAGGTGCCCTTGGCATCCAGTGCGCCGTGCTCGTAGAAGCGGTCGTCCTCGATCGCGACGATTGCCTTGAGCATCAGCGGGCTGATCTGCTTCAGCGTCACCGGCGTCCGGTTCTGCTGGTACAGCGTCGCGATGGTCCGGCCCTCGGAGTCCTGGATGACGCTCTTCTCGGCCACTGGTGCCGTCTCGAGGTCCTGGGGCAGGTACTGGACCGTGTCGTGCGCTGTCGCCGCGGTGACGCCGGCCAGCCCGGCGAACGGGAGGGCCAGCCCGGCGGTCAGTGCTCCGGCCAGCAAGCTGACCACCAGGAACACGAACACCGACCACACGACGTTGGGCCGCTTGGCCCGCCGTTCGCCTCTGTGCATGGTTGGGCAGGTTACGTGAGGTGAGGGCTTTCCGGGAGTCTCCTCGTTACAGAATTTACACATTTGGCTACAGATCTCACTACAAGTGACCGATTCCTCACGCCGTGCCGCCCAACTCTACGGTCATGGCCGGATCAGGACCTTCAGGGCCTCGCGGTTGTCCATGGCGCGGTAACCGTCCGCGATGCCGTCGAAGTCGACGGTGCGGTCGAAGACCTTGCCCGGGTTGACGGTCCCGTCCAGGACACCCGGCAGGAGCCGCTCGATGTACGCGCGGGCCGGCGCCGGACCTCCGGTCAGGGTGATGTTCGGCAGGAAGAGCGTCCCGAAGCCGATCGGCGCCTCGTCGTACTGCGGGACTCCGACGCGACTGATCACGCCGCCCGGACGCACGACCCCGAGTGCCTGCTCGTACGCCGGGAAGTGGCCGACCGCCTCGAGGACGACATGCGTCCCGTCGCCGCCCGTCAGCTCCCGCACCTTGGCGATCCCTTCCGCGCCGCGTTCCGCGACCACGTCGGTCGCGCCGAACTCGACGCCGAGGTCGGTCCGGTCCTTGTGCCGGCCCATCAGCACGATCCGTTCGGCGCCGAACTGCTTCGCCGCGAGGACGGCGAGCAGCCCGACCGCGCCGTCGCCGATCACGGTCACCGTGGTCTTCGCCGACACGCCGCCTTTGAGCCCCGCGTGGTACCCGGTGCCGTAGACGTCGGACAACGTCAGCAGTGAGGGGAGCAGCGCGGGGTCCTCGCCGCCGGGAACCTTCACGAGGGTCCCGTCCGCCTGCGGTACCCGGACCGCTTCGGCCTGGCCGCCGTCGACCCCGTTGGCGTTCCAGAAGCCGCCGTCCCGGCAGGACGTCTGCAGGTCCTCCTGGCAGAAGTCGCAGGTACCGTCGGACCAGGCGAACGGCGCGATCACGAAGTCGCCCTTCCGCAGTGTGGTCACGTCGCGGCCGATGTCCTCGACGACCCCCACGAACTCGTGGCCGATCGTCTTGCCGTCAGGCGTGGTGGGCAGGTTGTGGAAGGGGTGCAGGTCGCTGCCGCAGATGCAGGACCTGACAACCCGCACGACGGCGTCCGTTGGTTGCTGGATCGCCGGATCCGGCACGTCGATCACGCGCACGTCTCCGGCGCCGTAGATGTAAGTCGCTCGCATGGCTCCAGTGAAGGTCCACGGGCGCGCCCGTGGCAGTGCCTGTCGTTCCAGGTAATGCCAGTGCCTCCCTGATCATCACGACCGTCCGTACTGTGGAAGTCATGGACCACCGGGCCGAGATCAAGGAATTCCTCAGCTCCCGGCGTGCTCGAATCACCCCCGAGCAGGCGGGACTGCCGGCGTACGGCGGCAATCGCCGCGTGAAAGGCCTGCGGCGCGAGGAAGTCGCCCTGCTCGCGGGTGTCTCGGTGGACTACTACGTCCGGATCGAGCGCGGGCACCTCGCCGGCGCGTCGGAGAGCGTCCTGGAGGCGCTCGCACGGGCGCTGCAGCTGGACGATGCCGAACGCGATCATCTGTTCGCGCTCGCCCGTGAGTCCGACGCCACCCCGGTACGGCGGCGCCCGGCGACCAAGGGCATCCGCCCCGCGCTGCAGCAGGTCCTGGACGCGATCACCGACGCGCCTGCCTGGATCCGCAACGCGCAGTTCGACATTCTCGCGGCGAACCGGATGTCACGGGCGCTGTACTCCGCCCTGTTCGCCGACCCGCACCGGCCGCCGAACACCGCCCGGTTCACGTTCCTCGACCCGGTCGCGCAGGAGTTCTTCGTGGACTGGGAGCGGGCCGCCGACGACATCGCCGCCGTACTGCGTCTCCAGGCCGGGAAGAACCCGCACGACAAGGCGCTCAGCGACCTGATCGGTGAGTTGTCCACGCGGAGCGAGACCTTCCGGACCCGGTGGGCGGACCACAACGTCCGCTTCCACCGGTCCGGCCGCAAGAAGCTGCACCACCCGGTGGTCGGCGACCTCGACATCGACTTCGAGGCGATGGAGTTCCCCTCCGATCCCGGCCTGACCCTGGTCGTCTACACCGCCCCCGCCGGCAGCCCGACCGCCGACGCGCTGCAGCTGCTGGCCAGCTGGGCGGCCACCCAAGAAACCGTTGCTCAAGACTCGGTTGCTCAAGACAAGGAATAGTTCTGTGCAGATCCTCCCCAAACCGCCGACCGGAAAAGGCCCGGCGGAGTGGTTCGCCGGTGACGTCTGGTTCGACGTCATCATCCGCGGCGAAGCCCCGTCCCGCGTCCGGGTGAACACCGTCCGCTTCGCCCCCGGCGCGCACACCGCCTGGCACCGGCACGCGAACGGCCAGACCCTGCACGTCACCGACGGCATCGGTCTGGTCCAGTCCCGCGGCGGCGAGGTCACCGTGATCCGCCCCGGGGACGTGATCTACACGCCCCCGGGCGAATGGCACTGGCACGGCGCCTGCCCCGACAACTTCATGACCCACACCGCCATCTGGGAAGCCCCCACGACAGACGACCCCGAAACCGAATGGGGCGACCACGTCACCGAAGCGGAGTACGTCGTACCTCAGCGGTAACCGCGGGCTTGGAGCTCGTACAGCTCGGCGTAGTGGCCCTGGTTGGCGAGCAGCTCGGTGTGCGAGCCGACCTCGATGACTCGGCCGCGGTCGAGAACCACGACGAGATCGGCGGCGGCCACGGTGGAGAACCGGTGCGTCACCAGCAGCGTGACTCCGCCGTTCCGGCCAGCCTCGCGCCCTGCCGCGGTGTACCGCTCGAACAGTGCGTGTTCGGTGGCAGCGTCGAGGGCGGCGGTCGGTTCGTCGAGGATCAGTAACAGCGGCGATCGGCGCAGCATGCCGCGCGCGATGGCGATCCGCTGCCATTGACCGCCGGACAGATCGACCCCGCCGGGCCAGGTGGTGCCCAGTTGGGTGTCGAGCCCGGCCGGAAGTGCGGCCAGGAGGTCCTCGGCCGCGGCGTCCTGCAGGGCCCGCTGTACGCGTTCGCGATCGTCCAGTACGGCGAGATCACCCGAGCCGATGGATCTCTGGGCAACGAGCTCGAACCTGGCATGGTCCTGGAACGCTCCGGACATCCGGGACCGCCAGCTGATCAGATCCAGATCGGCGAGGTCGCAGCCGTCGACGAGGGCGCGACCCTGAATGGGCCGGTAGAGCCCGGCGAGGATCTTCACGAGCGTCGACTTGCCGGCGCCGTTCTCGCCGACGAGTGCCACAACCGAACCAGCCGGCAGATCCACGGTGATGTCCGTCAACGAGTCGCGCGAGGACTCGCCGTACCTGAAGCTGAGTCCTTCGATCCGGATCCCGTCGGACAGCCGGTCCGGTGGCGTCTTCCGGCCGGTCTGTGCAGCGGTTGCCTCGTCCGCATAGTCGCGGAGCCAAAGGAACCTGGCGCAGTTCCGTCCAACCTTCGTGATGCTGCCGATCGCGCCGGCAAACGACGAACTGACGCTCTGGAGGCCCTGCAGTACGCCGATTGCGACCACCAGGGACTGCACCGAGACCGATCCGGCGAGCACGTCCCGAGTCATCCACATCAGCACGACAACTGCGGTGACGAAGAAGAGGCTCGAGTTCGCGAGAGCCAGCCATGCGTTGCGGTCGGCGGAGCGGACCGCTGGCCGCCGCCATCGGCCGGCTGCGCCTCTGATGCGCACCCGCAGCTCACGCTCGTGCTCGAACACTCGCGTCTCGGCGCCGCCGGCTGGGGAGGTGGCGAGGTCGATCAGGTGCCTCGTCAACCGACCCGGCGCCGCGCTGTCCTTCTCGGCGCGCTTCTCCCACCGCATCGACCATCCGGCGGTGAACAATCGCGCGGCGCCGACCGCGACCAGGATCAGCAGACGCGAGTCAGCCGCGACTGCGACAAGCAGCACGCTGATCGCGTAGGCGACCGTGTTCGCCGTGTTGAGCAACGTGTTGAGTGCGCCACCGAGGGCGTTCTCGTTGTCGCGCAGGATCTGCAGCTCGTCGTGGAAGCGAGCACTCTCCAGATGGTCGAGCGTCGGGATCCGTGCGGTCAGCTCGGCGATCCGCGCGTCGAAGATGTGGCCGACCAGCTCGAGTTGCCGAACGCGGGCGTTGACGCCGACCGCCTGTAGCGCCGTGTTCGCCGCGGTCGAACCGACCAAGGCCGCGCTCGCGAACAACATCCGGCCGAGATCCTGCGCGAGCGCGCCGGCGGCGAAGATTCCGATGAACAGCGGGGACAACGCGGCGAGCACCTTGCCGAGCGTCTCGAACAGGCACAGCACGGACTGCCACGGACCGACCCGAACAGCGGTGGCGAGCACCAGACCCATCCCTCGCAGTGCCCGAGTCATGACACCACCGGTGCCGGGTCGTCGTCCTGCGCGAATCGGCGGGCCTGCAGCGCGAACAGGGCGGCGTACCGGCCGCCGAGACGCATCAATTCGTCGTGACTGCCGTCCTCGACGATGCCGTGCTCGTTGTCAGCAGGATCGGCGAGTACGACGATCCGTTCGGCGTGCCGAACACTCGACAACCGGTGGCTGACCAGGATCGTGGTCACGCCCCGGGTGACGTCGAGGAACCGATCGAACAGCGCGGCCTCCGCCCGCACGTCCAACGCCGCCGTGGGTTCGTCCAGCACCAGTACGCCGGCGCCACCGGCGACCGCCGCCAGGGCACGCGCCAGCGCGACCCGCTGCCATTGACCGCCTGACAGGTCCGTGCCGCCGTCGTACTCCGCGGACAACACCGTGTCCCACCCTGCCTCCAGGCCCTCCAACAGCGGCAGCCCGCCCGCGTCGGTCAACGCTTGACGCACTACGCCGTCATCGTGGCTCGCGTCGCCGAGTACGACGTTGTCCCGGAGCGGAAGGTGGTATCGGACGAAGTCCTGGAAGATGACTGCCACGCGGCGGCGGGCGCCGTCGTCGACGGCCGGATCGGCTCCGTCGACCCGAATGGTCCCTTGATCCAGTTCGTACAGCCCACACAGGAGCTTGATCAGTGTGGACTTTCCCGCGCCGTTGACACCAACGACGGCGATCGACTGGCCGGCGGGGATGCGCAGGGTCAGGTCGGACACGGCTTGTGTCGTACGGCTCGGATAGCCGAAACCGACACCTTCGAGCCGGACCTCGGCAGCGCCGATTGGCGCTGCGGTGGGGGCTTCCGAACTTCCATGCCCGACGGGCTTGATGGCAGGGAGACCGAGATCCTGGCGAATGCTGACCAGCGCACGAAGCAACGAGGTGCTCCGAGCGAGCGCCGTACCGGAATCACCGAGGACGCCGAAGTTCTGCAGACGCAGGATCGCCTGTGCCATCGTGACCGCACCGGCGAGCGAGACCGTTCCCGCTGCGACGTCGAGCCCGATCAGAGCGAAGGCCCCACCAACGGTCAGTGCCGTCGTCAGACAGGTGAGCAGGACGGGACCGAGGCCGCTGCGTCGCGCCCGCCAGAGGTGCGTCATCGCCTCGAACCAGGTCGAGCGGTACACATCGGTGAGCCAGTCGGTCAGACCGAACAACCGGACCTCTTTCGCGGATTCAGGCCGGACCAGCAGACCGCGAAGGTAACTCGCGCGGCGGCGCTCGTCGCCGGTGGTCTCCAACAGCTTGTCGAAGGCAAGGCTGATCCAGCCCATGAACACATGGGAGACCAGCAGGAACGAAGCCGCCACCACGAACGGCACCCACCACCGCCACGGGAGCAGAACCGCGATGGCACCTACCCCGGCGAGCCGGGGGCCGATGATCGACCACGTCGCACCGGCACCTGCCACGAAGGACCAGTCCCGGGTCGCGTCCACGACAGCCCGAATCCGGCTCGACGAACCAGGGGAGTCCAGGTGCCTGATCCCGTGCGGATGAACTCCGACCTCGGTGACGAGATCGAGGACATGAACCAGGTACGCCGCTGAGCACCTCGCCGTGACCGCTGTCAGCGCCGACTGCAGGACCGGACCGACGAGCAACAGGACCGCCACGACGAGAAACCATCGCCAGGTCTGCGCGGCGTCGCCCGACGTCGGAAGAGACCCCACGAACTGCCCGATTGCGATCATCAGAAACGTGCGTGCTACCGCCTCGAGCACCGTCAGTGCAAGCGCCGACGTCGACCAGAGTGGCGAGGCGCGCCAGAGCACCAAGGTGTGCTGCAGGTAGCGCGATAGTCCATCGGTTGCGCGCTTCACCGCTTGAGAACCTCCGGGAGGTCTCCCAGGACGGTTAGGTGCTTGGTGGCTCGGGTGATGGCTACGTAGAGGTCGGAGAGGCCTCGGTCGGAGTCTGTGGTGATGCCGGCGGGGTCGGCGATCACGACGGCGTCGAACTCGAGGCCTTTGGACTGGGGTTTGTCGAGTAGGGCGACCGTGCCGTCGAGGACGGACGGGTCGTGGGTGTGGGCGACGTCGGGGAGTACGGCGGCGAACTCGTCGTACCGGGAGACCGGGACGATGACGGCGAGGCGGCCGTCGCCGATCGTGTCCTGCTCGGACTTGATCGTGGCGCGGAGGGTGTCGGCGAGGGCGTCGGCGGGAACGGGGTCGATGTAGGGCTCGGTGCCGGTCTCGCGGACCGAGGTCGGTGGTTGCAGGGTGGGGTCGATCGCGGCGAGGACGTCGGCGGCGACGGTCATGATCTCGGCCGGGGTGCGGTAGTTGACGGTGAGTTCGGCGGTCCGCCAGCGGCGGGGTGCGTAGTGGTCGAGGAGTTCGGCCCACGAGCGGACGCCGGCGGCCGAGCCGGTCTGCGCGATGTCGCCGACCAGCGTCATCGAGCGGCGTGGGCAGCGGCGCATCAGCATCCGCCAGTCCATCGCGGACAGTTCCTGGGCCTCGTCGACGATGACGTGCCCGAACACCCAGTCGCGGTCGTATGCGGCGCGTTCGGATGGATCCGACGGCCGGTCGAACTGCCGGGTGCGCTGGGCGATCAGGTCCTTGAACTGCTCGATCTCCCACGACTCGATCGTGATCCGCTCGGCGGTCAGTTCGATGTCCACGACGCCGCGGGCGTACTCGCGGCCCGCTTCCTCCGCGGCGTCCTCTTCCGCGGCGCGACGTTTGCGTCCGGCAACGACTTCCGAGGTCTCGCCGAGCAGTTCGGCCGCTTCGTCGAGCAGCGCCACATCCGACGGCGTCCAGTCGGCTGCGAGTGGCCGCAGTACGGCGGAACGCTCGGCACCGGTCAGGTACGGCGCGGCCGCGGCGAGCCGATCGCCTGACGAGAGCAGAAGCGACACCAAGAGCTGCGGCGTGAGCTCGGGCCACAAGCGGTCGAGCAGTTCCAGAACCCGGTCGTCCTCGAACAGCTCCTGCTGGATGTCCTCGATGTCCGCGTCGCCGACGTACTGCCGGCCGATCCGGTCGACGATCTGGTTCGTCAGCGTCTTGAGGATCCTCCGCACGAACAGCGGCCGCGCCCGGTTGTGCTGGCTCTGTGCCGCCAGCGCGCCCTTCTGCGCCTTGCGGATCGCGTCGGGTCGCAGTACGAGCTCGTCCTGGTTGGCCTTGAACCGGATCGGCTCGGCCGGAACGACCCGGAAGCCGGCAATCGCCCGCTCGATCACCTCGGCCATCGCCGACTCGCCCTTGATCCGCGCCGCCGCGGCCGACTCCGGCGCGGTACCGGCTACGCCCGGGAACAGCTCGCCGACCGTCGCGAGCACCACGTCGTTCTCACCGAGCGAGGGGAGCACCTGATCGATGTAGCGCAGGAATGTGGTGTTCGGCCCCACAACCAGTACGCCGCTCCGCCCGAGCTGCTCGCGGTACGTATAGAGCAGGTACGCCGCCCTGTGCAGCGCGACCACGGTCTTTCCGGTACCCGGACCGCCCTGGACGACGAGCACGCCAGGCAGCCCGGACCGGATGATCTCGTCCTGCTCCGACTGGATCGTCGCGACGATCTCGTTCATCCGGCCGGTGCGGCTCGCACCGAGCGACGACAGCAGCGCCGCCTCACCGATCAGCGTGCCGCGCTCGCCGTCGGCCAGCGCCTCAAGATCGAGTACGTCGTCGTCCACGCCGACCACAGTCCGGCCGTGCAACCGGATGTGCCGCCGGCGTTTGACCCCGAGCGGCTCGGCTGCGGTGGCGCGGTAGAAAACCTGCGCGACCGGCGTCCGCCAGTCGATCAGCAGCGGATTGTACTCGTCGTCGAACAATCCGATTCGCCCGATGTGGAACCGCTCGCCGGCGGTCTCGTCGATCCGCCCGAAACACAATCCGCGTTCCACCGACGACAACTGCGAGAACCGTCCGGAAAACAGGTCCGTGAACGATTCCCGTTCGGTCCGGGCCTGATCCGTCCCGGTGGTTTCCTCCAGCTGCACGCGGCCGAGCTCGCCGCGGGCCTTGTCCCGCAGCTCGTCCAGCCGCTCGTACATCGCCGTCACGTCGCCCTGTTCCGCGGCGATCTCCTGTTCCAGCACGCTGCCCCCTGATCCGCTTCTTGCGTAAACCCGGAATGGTTTGATATTCTGAATTCAGAAGCCCCGGAGAGGGCTTCTTTTCATTTCCCACACAAATACCCAAAGATACTCTTTCCGGGGTTTGGTGGCAACGGGTTCCCCTCAAACAACCGCTTCACAGCAGGCTGCCAGGAAAGCCGAAGGATCCGCTCAGCGCGCGACTCGACACTGAGGTGAGTTCACCCCAGCGAGGAGTCGTCCATGACCGGTTCGCCCGTCGCCGTGCTGTCAGGCCGGCGGGCCCGCAACGACAGCGCCGTACGGCTCGGGGCCCTGGCGGTCCTGTGGCTGAGCCTGCTGCTCGTCACGTACTGGTGGGTCGTCGACGGTGGAGTCCAGGAGCTCGGCGGCTGGGCCACCGGCCTCACGTCGCTCGGGCGCCTCACCGGCCTGGGCGCAGCGGTGCTGTTGCTGGCGCAGGTCGTGCTGATGGCCCGCGTACCGCTGCTGGAAGCGGCGTTCGGCCAGGATCACCTGGCGCGGATCCACCGCGTCACCGGGTTCACCTCGTTCAACCTGATGCTCGCGCACCTGGTCACGATCACCTGGGGTTACGCGGCGGGGGAGTTGCACACGACGCCGGCGACGCTGTGGGACCTGACCGTCAACTACCCGGGCATGCTGCTCGCCGTTGGTGGCACCATCGGTCTCTGCCTGAGCGTGCTGACCAGCATCCGTGCCGCCCGCCGGCGGATCCGCTACGAGTCGTGGCACCTGCTGCACCTGTACGCGTACCTCGGCGTCGGGATCGCCCTCCCGCATCAGCTCTGGACCGGACAGGAGTTCCTGTCGTCGACCGGCCGGACGGTGTTCTGGTGGACGGCGTGGGCGGTCGGCGCCGCGACCGTCCTGGTCTACCGGATCGGGCTGCCGGTCTGGCGCAACGCGCGACACCGGCTTCGCGTCACAGCCGTCGTACCGGAGACCGACCAGATCGTGTCCGTGTACGTCGCTGGTCGGCGACTGGAAAGCCTGCCGGCCGAGGCGGGCCAGTTCTTCTCATGGCGGTTCCTCGGCCGGCCGGGGTGGACCCGGGCGAACCCGTACTCCCTGTCGGCTGCACCGGACGGACGCGGTCTGCGGATCACCGTCCAATACGCCGGTGACGGCAGCGAAGCCCTCGGCTCGGTGCAGCCCGGTACGCGCGTTCTCGTCGAGGGACCGTTCGGCCGGATGAGTCCGCGAGCCCGCACCCAGCACAAGATCGCCTTGATCGGAGCCGGCGTCGGAGTCACGCCGCTGCGCGCGCTCGCCGAGGGACTCAGCTATGCGCCCGGCGATGCTGTGCTCGTTCAGCGGTACACCGACAAGCCCTTGTTCTACGACGAGTTCCAGGCGCTGTGGCGCGACCGCGGGCTGTCCTTGCTGACGTTGCCCGGTCCGCGGCGGAGCCCGGATTCGTGGTTCGGCGCCGGCGTCGGGGAACTCGACGACCTGCACGCGTTGCTGCACTGGATCCCGGACATCGCCGAGCGCGACGTCTACCTGTGCGGACCCGAGGCATGGACCCAACTGGTCCGGGCCACGCTCACCGCCGCCGGTCTGCCGACCGAACGGCTCCATCTCGAATCCTTCAAGTGGTGACCGCTGTGAAACGCATCGTCCTCTGGTTCCTCGGTACGGCGTCGGCCGTCGTCCTCATGTTCGGGTACCACACCTCGACCTCAGGCCCGGAAACCACACCACTGGCCGGCGGAACCGTCGGCAGCACTCCCGTACCGACCCCCTCCACCGAACCCTCATCGACACCGTCGTCCTCGACGGCCTCGGCGACTGTGACGGGTCAGGTGGCGCAGACGCAGTGGGGCCCGGTCCAGGTGCAGCTCACCGTCCAATCCGGCAAGATCACCGCCGTCAACGTCGTGCAGTACCCGAACGGGAACCACCGCGACGCCGAGATCAACGACTACGCGCTGCCGATCCTGATCAACGAGACCGTGCAGGCGCAGAGCGCCCAGATCGACATGGTCAGCGGCGCGACCGTCACCAGCGACGGCTACATCCGCTCACTGCAGAGCGCCCTGGACCAGTCGAAATGACCACCCGGTACGTCGAACACCTGATGGGAATGCCCATCAGCCTGGCGCTGCGCGGCCGCCACACCGACGACGCGGCCGCGGCACACGCCTGGGCCGCGGCCCTAGACATCCTCCGTACGGCGGATCGCGTGTTCAGCACGTACCGTCCGGACTCCTACATCTCCCGCCTCAACCGCGAAGAGCTGACCGTCGCCGACTGCCCACCCGAGGTCGCCGAGGTGCTCGCACTCGGTGAGCAGGCCCGCCTCGAGTCGGACGGCGCCTTCGACGTCCGCCGCTCCTCGGGCCTCGACCCGAGCGGCGTGGTGAAGGGCTGGGCGGTCGAACGCGCCGCACAACCCCTGAACGAACTCGCCGCCACGGACTACTGCCTTTCGGCCGGCGGCGACATGACCTGCCGAGTCTCCACGCAGGACGCCGAGGCCTGGCGCATCGGTATCGAGGACCCGTTCAACCCGCAGAAGGTGGTGGCCGTCGTCCCGATCCGCAACGGCGCCATCGCAACCTCCGGCCTCTACCGCCGCGGTTCACACCTGATCGATGCGCGCACCGGTACGACCCCAACGGCCCTGGCCTCGGTCACCGTCCTCCACCGCTCCCTAACCCAAGCCGACATCGACGCCACCGCAGCCTTCGTCCTAGGCCCCGCCGCCCTCACCTGGCTCCAGTCCCGCCCCAACCGCACCGGCCTGGTGATCCTGGCCGACGGAACGCGTCAGGTTTTCGGGGAGAAGCCCCGGGCCGACGGGCTCAGCCCGCTTTCCAGATCACCACGTCGAACGTAGCGCGTGAGTCCAGCGCGCCACCGGCGCCGAGAGCGGAGACCTTCAGCCGCGCAATGTTCTGGTCGCTGGTAATGACGCACAGCACGGTCTTCTTCGTGAGTTTGAAGTCGTCGCGGCTGCCCTGCGTCGTCGCGAGATCCGAGCACTCCTGAGGGCCCGGCAGGGTGCCGGCGGGGTCCGGCCACGGCGCTATCAGGACATTGTTCCAGCCGCTCATCTCGTTCTCGTACAGCATGTAGATGTCGCCTTCGTCGGAATACGCGGCCCGTTGCGGTGGCACCGCGTCGAGATCCTTGGCCTCGTGATCGAGCGACAGCGTTCCGTGCCAGAGCTGGCTTCCGGCGGGAGTAGCCGTCGGGGTTTGTGACGACGACTCGCTGGGTGACTGGGGCGTGCTGGGTGTTGTTTGCTGCGTCGGGCCGGAAACGGCTGAGCTAGGTGCCGCAACCGGCCCGCTGACGGCGTCCTTGTCATCGCCGGACGACGCGAACACCGGCACCAGCGTTGCAATCAGAGCAGCGAAAACCGTTGCCCCGGCGGCGATCCAGGCGCCCTTCTGGTGCCTGTCGAACCAGCCGCCGCGGGAGGACGAGGTGTTTTCTTCAGCGTCGTCGTCGGCCATCGTCCGCATCGCCCCCAGCGCTCAAACGTCTCCGTAGGTCGCTGAGGTTAGCAGTCTGTGAGGGCGCGAGCACTACCTGGATTCAGGACCCGTGACACCACCTCGGCCACCATCCGTCGCGGGATCGGGCGGTGGGCGACGAAGTGGCGGTAGAAGAAGGGGCTGGTCAGGAGGTCGGTGGTGAGTTCCGGATCGGTGTCGGGTGGTAGTTCGCCGCGATCGCGGCCACGTTTTAGGGCGATCAGCATCGGCTCGCGGCGGCGTTTCGTCAGGTCCTGGTGGAGTTTCGCGAGTGCGGGGTCGCGTTCGGCGGCGTCGATGAAGGCGGCGAGCAGCCGGGGGAACCGCGTACGTTCGAGGACTGTGACGAACGCGGTCAGGATCGTGGTGGCGTCCTTGACGACCGAGCCGGTGTCGGGGCCCGGCAGCGGTTGGTACGTCGCGTCCATCGCGTCGACGAGCAATGCGCCGGTGGTGGGCCAGCGGCGGTAGAGGGTTGCTTTGCTGGCGCCGGCTCGGCGTGCGACTGCCTCCATCGTGAAGCCGGCCAGGCCGGCGTCGTCGAGGACGTCGAGGGCTGCGGTCAGCATCCGCTGCCGCGCGCCGTCTCCACGAGAGACCATTGATCCACCTCCATCGAAACGCTATCGTACCGTTAGCGGAAGAGTACGGAACCGTCTCGATAGCTGGTGAGCCGGATGCGGGCAACTTATTGGGCGACGACCGCGATCGTGGTGGGGGAGTGTGCCGTCGGCGGCACGATGGACCTGTTCCGGCTGCCGCCGTTCTACCCGATGATGATCGACCTCGGGTATCCGAGCTACCTGGCCACGATCCTCGGCACCGCGAAGCTGATCGCGGCGGCGATCGTGATCGCGCCGGGGCTCCCGCGGCTGAAGGAGTGGGCGTACGCCGGGGTGCTGATCAACATGATCGGCGCGGCGGCGTCGAACGCCGCCGCGCATCAGTTCTCCGGGATGATCGCCCCGCTCACGTTCGCCGCGCTGGCGCTCGCGTCGTGGGCGATCCGTCCCCGGAACAGGCGACTCAGCGGCTGAACCCGGCCGTCAGACCACTCAGCAGTTGCCGGCGACCCACGGCGTACAGGATGACGATCGGCAGGGTGGTGAGGACGACGGACGCGAGGACCGCCGGGACGTTCACGCTGTACTGACCCTGGAATGTCCAGAGCGCCAGCGGCAGCGTGCGCTTGTCGGGGCTCTGGGTCAGGATCAGCGGGAGCAGGAACCCGTTCCACACCGCGAGGCCGTTGTAGATGCTGACCGTCACCAGCGCGGGCCGGGTCAACGGCAGCGCCAGTTTGCGGAGCATGTCCCATTCGCTGGCGCCGTCCACCCGCATCGACTCGAACAGCTCCTTCGGTACGTCGCGGACGAAGTTCGACAGCACCAGCACGGACAGCGGGATCGAGAACGCGATCGATGGCAGGATCAGCGCGATCAGGCTGTCGTAGAGGTGCATCCGGATGATCAGCAGGTACACCGGGATGATCGTGGCCTGCAGCGGGATCGCCAGCCCCATCAGGAACATCCCGTTCACGCCGGCCAGGAACTTGCTCCCGGCGCCGCGGATGATCGCGTACGCCGCCATGAACGAGATCGCGACGGCCGGGATGATCGTCCCGATCGTGACGATCACGCTGTTCACGAAGTACCGCGGAAAGTCGGACTCGATGACCAGCTTGTAGTTCGTCATGGTCGGCGCGGACGGGAGCGCGAACGGGTTCTGGCTGAAGTAGGCGCTCTGATCCTTGAAGCTGGTGACCACGATCCAGTACAGCGGGATCAGCACGACACCCAGCCAGATCCAGCCGGCCAGTCCGCCGAACCAGTTCAGCTGCAGCAGTTTGTGCGCCTGGACCGGACCGCCGTGGCTCTGGTGGGTCGCCGTACTGGCACCACTGGTGGCCACCGTGTTCGAACCTGTGGCCATGTCAGGCACCTTCCTGCTGGCTGGCCGTCGTCGAGCCACCGAGCCGGCGCAGCAGCAGCGCGAGCGCCAGACCGATCAGCACGATGATCGTGGCGATCACACTCGCCGGCCCCATCTGGTTGGACATGAAGCCCCGCTTGTACATGTCGAGGGCGAGCACTCGGGTGGCGTCGCCGGGACCACCCGCGGTGAGCACGAAGATCAAGTCGAAGAAGGTCAGCGAACCGACCACCATCAGCGTGGACGAGGTGATGATCGTGTACTTCAGCTGCGGCACGGTGATGCTGAAGAACTGCCGGACCCGGCCGGCTCCGTCGATCGAGGCCGCCTCGTACATCGTGGTCGGGATCTGCCGGACGCCACCTTGGTAGATCAGCGAGTGGAACGGGATGAACTGCCAGGAGACGATGAAGACCACGACGCCGACCGCGAGGGTGCTGTTGCCGAGCCAGTCCTGGGTGAGGAAGCCGATGTGCAGCCCGGGCCCGAGTCCGAAGTTCGGGTCGAGCAGCGCCTTGTAGGTGATCGCGATCGCGGCCGAGCTGAGCAGCAGCGGGATGAAGTACAGCACCGCGAGGAACGCGCGGTAGCGCTGCCGTCCGGCCAGGAACGTTCCGAGCAGCAGGCTGATCGGGGTCTGCACCGCCCACGAGAGGATCATGATCTCGAAGGTCACCAGGATGCTGTGCGGCAACTGCGGATCGGACAGCACCGACCGCCAGTTGCTGATCCCGGCCGGTTGGATCGCGCCGAGACCGTCCCACTGGGTGAAGCTGAGGACGAGGACGCCGATCAGCGGGACGACCCCGAACAGCACGAACAGCGCCAGCGCGGGCAGCACCATCCAGGTGACCGAACCGCTCCGCCCGGCGCCGGACGTGGACCGCACTGGCGTCGACAGGATCGGCGGCCGGGTAGGCGGAGCGGTCGCCGTCATGGCGCCTCCCGGCCTGGACTGAGGAGCGCAGGGACTGGAGTGACGAGGGAAGACCGGGAGTTCCAGCGCCATGACCGCCGCGACGGAGTCGCGGCATTCAACACAGTCATGGCGCCTCCAGGCCTTGGCTGAGAAGCAACGTCACTGGCCGATCACCGCGTTCATGTTGGTGGCGAACTGCTGCGGGGAGATCGACAGCTGGAACAGCTTGGCGATGTTGTCGAGGAGAGTCTCGGCCTGCGTCGGGCTGAGCGCCTGGTCCCACGACTGGGCGAAGTTCTTCGCGTTCGCCGCCGTGTCGTAGACGAAGTTCAGCCACGCGGAGTCGTTCTTGTCCGTGATCGAGGAGAGCTTGTCCTTCGCGCTCTTCACGACCGGGATGTTGCCGGACTTGACCCAGTCCGTCACCGTGGCGTCGTCGAGCGTGTTGTTCGCGATGAACTTCTTCGCGGTGTCCTTGTCGGCCTGGCTCGCCTTGGAGGAGATCGACATGTACTGACCCGGGTTGCCGACGGTGTCGGTCGGATCCCCCTTGCCGCCCTCGTACGGCGGGAAGTTCATGTAGCCGAGGTGCCCACCGGTCACGAAGTCGCCACCAGAAGCCTTCATGTTCCCGTAGGTCCAGGCGCCGTGCAGCATCATCGCGGCCTTGCCGGTGTACAGCAGTGCCTGGTCGGCGTTCGAGTCGGCCGTGATCGAGGAGAAGCCCTTGATGAAGCCGTTCGCCTTGATCAGGTTCTGCATCTCCTCGAGCGCCTTCAGCGCTGACGGGTCGGACCAGCCGTCCTTCTTGCCGTCGTAGATGTTCTGGAAGACCTCACTGCCGCCGATCCGGTCGAACAGGAACTCCAGCCACATCATGTTGGTCCAGCGCGACTGTCCGCCGAGGGAGAACGGTGCGATGCCCTTGTCGTTGAACTTCGGGACGAGGTTCATGATGTCCTGCCACGACTTCGGCGGCTCGGCACCGACCTTCTCGAACGACCGCTTGTCGTAGAACAGCACGATCGGCGTCACGGTCTCGCCCGGCACCGCGTAGATCTTGCCGTTGACGGTCGCGGCCGTGAAGGCGGACGGGAAGATCGAGTTCTTCAGGTCCGCGTGCTCTTTGTTGAGCCAGTCGGTCAGGTCCTCGACCTGGTTGGCTTCGACGTAGGCCTTCAGACCGCCGCCGCCCCAGCCCCAGATCAGCGTCGGACCCTGGCCGGCCCCGATCGCGGTCTTGATCTTGGCCTTGAACGCGTCGTTCTGGAACTCGGTGGTCTTGATCTTGGTATTCGGGTTGGCGTCGTTGAACCGCTTGACCTGCGCCTCGCGGATGCCCTGCTGCGGCTGACCGGTCAGGAACCAGTACGTCGTACCGCTGCCGGCCGCCGCGCCGCCGCTGGCCGTGGAACCGGGCGTGCTGCTCGGGCCGGAACTGCCGCAGGCGGCGAGCCCGGCCGCGAGTGCGCCACCGCCGACCAGGCCGAGGAAGTTACGCCGGGATGTCGTCATGGGATCCACTGTGATCTCCGTACTCCGTGCTGCCCCGCAGGTTGCGGAAGCACCCGCCGATATGACTTGTTTTCGAAACATAGATTTCGGAGATTGTGCTGTCAAGACTTGAACAAAGCCCATGTCAGGGTCACAGTTGGGTCTCGTAACTCCTGCTGTCACAGGCGAATAACGAGCGTCCGCGAGCTAGGCAGGTTCGATCGGGAGGCTTCGAAAACTTTTCGATAATTGCTCACCGAAACGAAAGTGCAACAAGGGAGAATTTTCTTGTCCATCTCGACCGACCGGCCCTGGCGCGACCCGGCTCTAGCGCCCGGGGAGCGGGCCGCCCTGCTGCTCGGGGCGATGACGCTGGAGGAGAAGATCGCCCAGCTCGGCAGCCGCTGGGCCGGCAACGACATGGCCGACGCGGAGGTCGCCGAGCAGTCGCCGGACGAGACGATCAACGTCGCGCCGATGGAGGACGTCTTCGCGGTCGGCGGTTCGCTGTCACTCGAGGACGCCAGCCGCGAGGGTCTCGGGCACCTGACCCGGGTCTGGGGCAGCTATCCGCAGACCGTCGAGCAAGGTATCGCCGAGGTGATCCGGCAGCACGACGTCGTACTGAAGGACTCCCGGCTCGGTGTGCCCGCGCTGGTGCACGAGGAGTGCCTCACGGGCTTCACGACGTACGGCGCGACTGTCTACCCGGCGTCGATCGCGTGGGGTGCGACGTTCGACCCGGAGTTGGTCGAGCGGATGGCGGCGGCGGTCGGGCGGGACATGGCGGCCGTCGGCGTGCACCAGGGACTGTCACCGGTGCTCGACGTCGTGCGTGACTACCGATGGGGCCGCGTCGAGGAGACGATCGGCGAAGACCCTTATCTGGTAGGGATCCTGGGCTCAGCGTACGTGCGTGGTCTGCAGAGCGCGGGCGTCGTCGCGACCCTCAAACACTTCGCCGGGTACTCCGCTTCGCGGGCCGGCCGCAACCACGGTCCGGTGTCGATGGGCAAGCGCGAGCTGCTCGACATCATCCTGCCCACGTTCGAGACCGCGATCGCGACGGCCGGCGCCGGCTCGGTGATGAGCTCGTACGCCGACCTCGACGGACTGCCCGCGAGTGCGGATCCCTGGCTGTTCACCGACGTACTGCGTGAACAGTGGGGTTTCGAAGGGACGGTCGTCTCGGACTACTGGGCGGTGCCGTTCCTTTCGTCGATGCACCGGGTCGCCGCCGACACCGCAGATGCCGGCGTCGTCGCACTGACCGCAGGCACCGACGTCGAACTGCCGGACACGATCGGGTACGCCGCACTGCTGGACAAGGTGAAGGCCGGCGAGGTGCCCGAGGAACTCGTCGACCGCGCAGCGCAACGCGTGCTGCTGCAGAAGGCGGAGCTCGGTCTGCTCGACGAGGACTGGACACCCGAGGGTTCGGTCACCCCCGGCGTCGACCTGGACTCCCCGGCGAACCGAGACCTCGCGCGCGAGCTCGCGGAGAAGTCCGTCGTACTGCTGGATGCCGGCTCTGTACTTCCGCTCACCAACGGCGGGAAGGTCGCGGTGGTCGGGCCGTGTGCGGACGACCCGCGGACGTTGATGGGCTGCTACGCATTCCCGAACCACGTGTTGCCGCGCTATCCCGACCGCAGCCTGGGGATCGACATCGCGTCGCCACTCGATGCCCTACGCAACGAACTGACGGGTGTGGATCTGTCGTATATCAAGGGTTGCGAGGTGATGGGGGACGACCGCACCGGGTTCGCCGCGGGCGTCGCGGCGGCGCAGGACGCGGATGTGTGTGTGGCGTTCGTCGGTGATCTCTCGGGACTGTTCGGTCACGGGACGTCCGGGGAAGGATGCGACGCCGAGGACCTGCGACTGCCCGGTGTCCAGGGCGATCTGCTCGACGCGCTGCTCGACACCGGGAAGCCGGTCGTCGTCGTGGTGGTGTCCGGGCGTCCGTACGCGCTCGGGCTGTTCGCGGAGCGGGCCGCCGGGCTGGTGCAGGCGTTCCTCCCGGGCCAGGAAGGCGCCGGCGCGATCGCCGGCGTACTGAGTGGGCGGATCGTGCCGAGCGGGAAGCTCCCGGTGCAGATCCCGCGGCACGTCGGCGGGCAGCCCGGGACGTACTTGCAGCCGGCGCTCGGGAGTGCGGAGAGCGCGGGGATCAGTGGGCTCGAGACCCGACCGTTGTATCCGTTCGGGTACGGAGCGTCGTACACGGACTTCACGATCGGCGATCTCCGGATGAGCGCGCCGGAGATGGGCAGTGCCGGCGAGTTCACCGCCACGGTGCGCGTCACGAACACGGGCGACCGGGCGGGCGACGAGGTCGTCCAGCTGTACCTGCGTGATCTCGTGGCCCTGGTCGCGCGGCCGTTGAAGCTGCTGACCGGGTTCGCGCGAGTGTCGCTCGCGCCCGGTCAGGCGGCCGACGTCACGTTTCTGGTGCACGCCGATCGCACGGCGTACACCGGTCCCGACTTGCGCCGGATCGTCGAGCCCGGGGACTTCGAAGTGATGGTGGGCACGTCGTCGCTCGACCTGCCGTGTCGTGCCATGCTGCGGATCAAGGGGGATGTGAGGGTGGTGGGGCACGACCGGGTGCTCACCACGCCGGTCACGATCAGCAAAGATCCTGGAGGAGGGTGATGAGATGTCGCGGTTGAAGGGTCGTGTCACCCTGGCCACGGTGGCCGGGTCGGCCGGGGTCTCGGTCGCCACGGTCTCCAAAGTGCTGAACGGCCGCAGCGACGTCTCGGCGGCGACCCGGGCGCGGGTCCAGGACACCCTCGAGAAGCACGGGTACGTCGGACGCCGCCCGGACCCGGTGAGCCGGGACACGGTCGAGCTGTTCTACCAGGGCGTGCTGAACGCGTACTCGGTGCAGGTCATCCAAGGTGTCGTCGAGGCCGGTCAGACGGCCGGTGTCGACGTGGTGCTGAACGCGCACCCGCCGCACCCGCAGGCGTCGAGCAGCGGCCGCGCCGCCCGGTGGATCCGCGACCTCATCGGCAACGGCCGGCACGCCGCGATCGGCCTGACCAGTCAGCTCGCCGACGCCGACCTGGCCGCGCTCGCCCGGGCCCGGCTGCCGCTGGTGGTCGTCGACCCGGCGAACATCCCGGAGCCGGACCTGACCAGCGTTGGTTCGACCAACTTCGCCGGCGGGATGGCGGCCACCCAGCACCTGCTGTCCCTCGGCCACCGCCGGATCGGGTACGTCGGTGGTCAGCCCACGTCCGGCTGCAACCAGGCCCGGCTGAGCGGCTTCCGCAGCGCGATGGACTCAGTCGGTGCCGAGGTGCCGCCGGAGTACATCTGGCTGAGCGACTTCCTGTACGACGACGGGCTGACCGGCGGGTCGAAGATGCTCGACCTCGCAGACCGTCCGACCGCGGCCAAGCCGGGGCCGCCCCAGTGCCCCGGGCGCGGCCCGGAGGGCCCCGCCGCCCCCGCGCGGGGGGGGGCGGGGGGGTTCCTCGTGCCGCCCCCGCCCCCCCGCCCCCCCCGCGATCGGGGCGGGCAGCGACGAGATCGCGGTCGGCGTCCTGGAGGCCGCACGGGCCCGTGGGCTGCGGGTGCCGGAGGATCTCAGCCTGGTTGGGTTCGACGACACCGAGGTCGCACGGTTGGCGTCGCCGCCGCTCACGACGGTCCGGCAGCCGTTGCGCGAGATGGGCGCGGTCGCGCTCCGGACCGCCCTGCAGCTGGCGGCGGGGGAGCCGGTCGCGTCCCACCACGTCGAGCTGGCGACGACCTTGATCATCCGCGGCTCGGCCGCACCGCACGAGCTGGCGGTCGACAACGTGGTCGCAGCCTCCTGATCACTCCCTGCGGTCCGCGATCGTCCGCGTGGCCAGCACGGCGGCGACCAGGACGGCCAGGCACAGCACGGCCCACAACGTCGTCGGTACGGCGTTGGCGCCGGCCGACTTCTCGTTCGACAGCACCTTCATCAGCGCGCGGATCGGGGAGACCCAGCGAACGAGCATGAACAGGAGCACGGTGACCGCGGTCAGCATCGCGATCCCGATCCGCCGGATCACCAGCCGCGAGCACAACACGCCGATAGCGATCCCGATCATCGCCGCCGCGAGCTGTGCCACCGCGCCGACGAGGACGTCGCCGACCTGCGCGTGGTGATCACCGGTGACGAGCGGGCAGACGAGACCGAACACCAACAGCGGCGTACACCAGGTGATGACAACGGCGACCGTGATCGCCAGGACGCGCAGTGAACTACCGAGCGTGACCACGGTGATCTGGCGCTGCGTCGGGTCCTCGTGATTGACGATCGCGACCGCCATCCAAGTCGAGCAGACCAGCATCACTAGCACACAGAAGCCGTACGCCGACTGAACGGGCCCGTTGTCGGACGTCGTACCGACCGCGATGACGCCGAAGAAGATCAGCATCGGCGGGAGGTAGCGCTGCGAGAGCAGGACGCTGTGCAGCAGGTAGCGGTAGTGCGCGGTCATCGGGACTTCACCTGCCGGACCGTGGTGACCGACCAGCCGTGGTTCAGCGCGACCAGCAGTGCCGAGTCGTGGCGGCCGGTCGGCAGCGTGAGCGTGACGTTGCCAGCGTGCCGCCGTACCTCGAGGACGTCGGGGTGTTGCGTCCAGTCGATCTCGGTGCCGGGAACCAGCGAGACCTCGGTGAGGGCGAGCTGTTGGGCGGTCGTCGTGAGCGTGCCGTGCTCGATCGCGCAGACCCGGGTCGCGGTCGAGTGGACGGTGTCGGCGGAGTGCTCGGTGAACGCGACGGCAGCCCCGTGGTCAGCGGCTTCGGCGAGTAGCGCGCGCAGCGTCGCGTGGGCGTTGACGTCCAGGCCGGCCCACGGCTCGTCGAGGACGAGCAGCTCAGGTGGGGTGAGCAGCGCCTGCGCGACCGCGACCTTCTGGGCGTTGCCCTTGGACAGCTTGCGCATCGGGGTGTCGGCGCCGCCCGACAGCACGAGCCGCTCCAGCAGTTCGTCCGTACGCGCTCGCGCCGCCGTCGTGGTGAGCCCGCGGATCCGTCCCATGTGCCGCAGGTACGCCGAAGCGGACAGGCGATCGTGGGACGCGAAGACGTCGGGCACGTAACCGACCACGCGGGCGTTCCGCTCCACCGAGCCCTCCGACGGCCGCGACAGCCCGACCATCAGCCGGAGAACCGTGGACTTGCCGGAGCCGTTGGCTCCGACCAAGGCGAGCAGCTCACCCGCGTTCACCTGCAGGTCGACGTCAGTCAGGATCTCCTGTCGTCCGTACCGTTTGGAGACGCTCTGCAGCCGGACCACTTCCATGCGGCGAGCCTATCCAGACCTCGGGGCTCATCACGCGGGCCAGTGGGCGGGTCAGGACGATCGACACCAGCAGCGAGGCCGCCGCGAATCCGGTCATCGCCGGACCGGCCGCGGTCAGATCCGCGATGGCGCCGGCCGCGATGGCGGTGATGCCGAACATTGTCATCCGCAGCGCCGACTCCAGACCCAGCACCTGACCCCGCAACTCGCTCGGGGTGAGCTCGACGAGGACCTCCTGCTGCGCGAGCGAGGCGGAGTACCCGCTTGAGCCGACCGCGACGAGCACGCAGAGCACAGCCAGCGGCAGATCGAAGGCGAAGCCGAGGAACGGAATCGCGAGCAGCAGCCGCAACCAGCGGGCCGCGGCCCGGCGACCGTTGCGGGTGAGGAACCGCCCGACGACGAGGTCGCCGGTCATCATGCCGGCGGCTCCGGCCGCGAGCAGCCAGCCCGCGCGCGAACCGGCGTACGGGACGAAGAGGGCTTCGCAGCCGACGATCAGGGCGTTGGGGAGGGAGAGCGCCAGCAGTAGCGGACGGGTACGGCGTTGCGCGAGCAGCGTGCGGTTGCCCCGCCAGGTCTCGGCGAGCCCGGTTCGCGCGACCCGGCGCGGCGCACGGTCCCGCAGACCGAAGCGGACGACCGGTACGGCGAGGGCGGCGCAACCGGTGGCGATCCACAGCACGGTCGACGGACCGACCGCCTGGAGCAGCACGCCGGCGAGGCCGAAGCCGGCGATCTGCATCGCGCCGACGGACAGGTTCATCGCCGAGCGCCCGAGGATGAACTGGTCCTCGTGCACTACCTCACCGAGCAGCCCCCACCGAACCCCGCCGCCGATCGACAGGCCGTAGGCAACCGCGAGCGAGAGCACCAGCCGCAGGCCCGCCGACAGATCCACGGCCGCTTGGATGCCGACCGCAACCGTCGACAGGACGGCGAGCAGGGTGAGGACCTGCCGGGGCCGCGCGGTGTCGGCGGCCGACATCAGCGTGGAGACGCCGAGCACCTGCGCGAGCGACGGGCCGAACATGATCGCCGCCGTGAGCAACGCCGACCCGGTCGTCGCGTCGACCAGGATCGCCAGGGTCAGGCTCGTCATCGTCGACGACGCGTTCCCGAGGGCACTGCCGATCCACAGACTGCGGAACTCTCGGTTGGCGAAGATCGCCCCATAGGTGCTCATGCCGAGCAGCATCGACTCCGGCCCGTCGGCCGCCTACAGTTTCGGGTGGAGGCGAAACGTTGTCCGAGTTCCTGGTCGATGCCGACACCCTGGCGAACGCCCGCTTCGGTACGTCGCAACTCACCGAGACCGTGTCCGCGCTCAAGCTGCTGCGGGTGCCGGTCGAGCCGTGGTTCCGGCCGTGGAAGGACACGCACGTCACCGCGTTCCGGGCCGAGGTAGCGGCGAATCCGCTGTGGACCGCGTTGCTGGACAGCGCCTTCGGGCGGAGCTGGGTCGCGGACTTCTTCACCGTGCCGCCACTCGAGCCGGACCTCACGCTGGACGCCGAGCTGGAGTACCTGACGTCGCTGGACGACGATCACATCCGCGCGGACCTGAGCGTCGTACGGACGCCGTTGCCGGACATCCTGCTGAGGTCGACCGGGCTGGCAGCGGAGGCGGCGGCCCTGTTGCGGTGGGTGTGGAAGGCGACGGTGGAGCCCGAGTGGCCGCGGCGGTTGCGGGTACTGCAGGCCGACATCGTGTCCCGGACCTCGCGACTCAGCGAGCAGGGCTGGTCCGCCGTACTGCGTGGGCTCGGACCGGACGTGCGGTGGCTCGGGGACGGGCGGATCCAGGTCAACCGCTGGGACTACCCGGTGACCGACGTGCGCGGTCGCGACCTGATGTTCCTCGCGGCGCACACTCAGCGGGTGAACGTCAGCTGGCGGCTGCCGGACCGATTCGCGCTGACCTATCCGGTGACCGGGATCTTCGCGACCGCCGCGCCACCGGACGAGTCCCTGGTGCAGCTGCTTGGGCGCAATCGCGCCCGCATCCTGGCCGAGGCCGCCGCACCCGTGAGCACCACGTTGCTGGTGGCATCCACCGGACTATCCCTCGCGACGATCTCGGACCACCTCCGGGTCTTGACCGACGCCGGATTGCTGGAGCGTCGCCGATCCGGACGGTCGGTTCTGTACTGGCAGTCCGACACCGGCCGCCGCGTCGTACGGCGGCCGGCATCGAACTCTTCCGAGCCCCGATGAAGCTCGTGCAGCCGGGCAGCTAACGGATCTGCAGCTCGGTCCCGAGCGGCAGATCAGAAACCGACGAGCCGGCTCGGATCGTGAAGGCACCGGGCTCGGTCGTCCAACCGTCCGCCCAGTGCTCGAAGGCGTGCTTGTGCAGCTGGACCGTGATCTCGCGCGCCTGCCCCGCGTCCAGCCGGACGACGGCGAACCCGGCCAGCCACCGGACCGGGCGGTCCACGGTGCTGTCGGGCCGCTCGACGTACACCTGGACGACGTGCTTGCCGGCGCGGTCGCCGGTGTTGCGGACCGTCAGCGCGACCGACGTCGGGTCGTTCGCCCGCAGACCGGACAGCTCCCAGGTGGTGTACCCGAGCCCGTGCCCGAACTCGTACGCCGGCTCCGCGCCCGCCTTCAGCCACGCGCGGTACCCGATGTGGATGCCCTCGTCGTACCGCACCACCCCGTCCCGCGGCGTCACGTCGAGCACCGGTACGTCGGCCTGCTCGCGCGGCCAGGTCGTCGGGAGGCGGCCGCCCGGCTCGGTCCGCCCGAGCAGCACGTCGGCGAGCGCGTCGCCGTACTCCTGGCCCCCGAAGTACGTCGCCAGCACGGCGGTGACTTCGTTGCGCCAGGGGAGGAGCACTGGTGAGCCGGCGTTGACGACCACGACGGTGCGCGGGTTCGCGGCGGCGACCGCGCGGACCAGGTCGTCCTGGCGGCCGGGAAGCGCGAGCGAGGTGCGGTCGAAGCCCTCGGACTCGACCTTGGAGTTGGTACCGACGACCACGACGGCGACGTCGGCAGCGCGCGCGGCGGCGACGGCCTCGTCGATCAGCGCCTGCGGGTCGGCGTCGCCAGGTTCCGTGCCGACCGTCATGCTCAGCGCGCCGCCGAGGCTGTCCTCGCCCTTCGGGACGTCGAGCTCGACACGGACGTCGACCGGCCGGCCGGCGGTCGCCTCGAGCGGAACGGAGATCGACGGCGGGAACAGGATCGCGGCCCCGAGGTCGTCGCCGACCGGACCCGTGGATCCCTCGTGCCGGAGCGTGTCGTCGGCGAAGATCCGGCCGTGGCCGACCGCCGCGAACCCGAGCCGGACCGCGCCCGACTCGGCCGGCGTCCAAGTGGTCCGGAACTCGACGACAGCGGCGTCGCCGATCGGCGCGTCGCTGCCGAGGTAGACGAGCGTGCCGGCGAACCGGTCCTCGGCGAACACCTCGGAACCGTCGGCGGCCAGGAACCGGACCCGGGCGCCGGGCCCACCCGACACCGGGTTGGTCATCGTGGCCGGCGCGAACTCGGCGACGCCCTCCTGGACGACCGCGCCGATCGAGTACGTGACCTCGGCGCCGGGGAGTGCGGCGCGGATCCCGTCGAGCGGCGACACGACCTTCTCCGGGACCACGGTCGCGCTGCCGCCGCCCTGGGTCCGGGCGTCGCGGGCGTTGTGCCCGATGACCGCGACCCGGGTGAGCTCGTCGGCCTTCCACGGCAGCGCTGCCTCGTTGCGGAGGAGCACGGTGCCTTCGGCGGCCGCTACTCGGGCGAACGCGACACCGTCGATGTGTGGCGGGTCAGCCGGCTTCTCGAAGCCTTCGAGCGCGCCGACGTGGGCCGCGAGCGCGAGCATGCGGCGGACCTTGCGGTCGATCGCGTCCTCCTTGACCTCGCCCGAGCGCACGGCCGCGACCAGCGCGTCACCCCAGACGCCGATCGGGCCTGGCATCGCCAGGTCCTGCGAGTGCTTGGCGCTCTCGACGCTGCGGACCGCGGTCCAGTCGCTGACCACGACGCCGTCGAAACCCCAGTCGGTGTTCAACGGCGTCTCGAGCAGGTCGTTCTCGGACGCGGTCGCGCCGTTGATCGAGTTGTAGGCGCTCATCACCAGCCACGCCTTGGAGTCCGTGACCGCCTTCTCGAAGGCGAGCAGGTACACCTCGCGCAGCGTCCGCTCGTCGACCACGACGTTCGCGGTGAAGCGGTCGGTCTCGAAGTCGTTGGCCACGTAGTGCTTCGGGGTCGCGCCGACGCCGAGCTCCTGGACGCCGGCGACGTACGCCGCGGCGAGCTCCGCGGTCAGCACCGGGTCCTCGCTGAACGCCTCGAAGTGCCGGCCGCCGAGCGGGGAGCGGTGCAAGTTGATCGTCGGGCCGAGCACGACGTCGACGTTCTTCCGGCGCGCCTCGAGCGCCGACACCACGCCGTACCGATGGGCGATGTCGACGTCCCAGGACGACGAGAGCGCGGTCGCGGACGGGAGGTTGAGCGACGGATCGCGCTCGTCCCAGGCCGCGCCGCGGACGCCGCTCGGGCCGTCGGACAGCACCATCGAGCGCAGCCCGATCGCGGGCAGTGGATGCGTGGACCAGAAGTCCTGGCCGGTGAGGATCCGGACCTTCTCCTCCAGGGAGAGCCGGCCGAGCAGGTCGTCGACGTTCATGGCGACGATGCTACGACCGAAAACCAAGTGATGCTAGGTTTTGAGTATGGCCAGATCCCGCGGTCCGTACGCGAAGGGGGTCGCGAAGCGCGCCGAGATCCTCCGGGCCGCGCTCGCTGTGATCGCCCGGCACGGGTACCGGAAGACGTCGACCCGCGAGCTGGCCGCGGCGGCCGGGCTCAGCGAGGCCGGGATGCTGCACTACTTCGGTTCCAAGGAGAAGCTCTTCGAGGCCGTCCTGCGGGCCCGCGACGACGCCGACCGGGACCGCTTCGACGCCGCTGACGCGATCGACGGGCTGACCGCGATCGCGGGCCACAACCGGTCGGTGCCCGGTCTCGTCCAGCTCTACTCGACGTTCTCCGCCGAGGCCGGCGACCCCGAGCACACCGCCCACCAGTTCTTCGTCGAGCGGTACGCCGGACTTCGGGAGGCGCTCGCCGGCGCGGTCCGGGCCCGCCAGGCGGCCGGTACCCTCGACCCGGCGGCCGACCCGGAGACGATCGCGACGCTGCTGATCGCGCTGTCCGACGGTCTCCAGGTCCAGACGCAGTACGCGCTGGACGCCGATCCGGCCGACCTGTTCGGCCACCTGCTCGACCTGCTGGGTGGTCCCGCGCGGGATAGTTGAGCCATGACGAAGCCTGCTGAACGGCCGGCGACCGCGGCAGGCGCGGACCGGCGGGTGCTGACCAAGGAGATCTGGTTGGTGCTCGCGCTGTCCCTCGGGGCGTCCGGGGTGTCGGCGATCATCTCGTTCGCGGGCGTGCTGACGTCAGCCAAGCCGATCAGCGGGCAGACGGCGGTGATCATCGGTTCCCGGGCTCCGGGGCGACCCTGGCTGGATCTGTCCTGGCAGCTCTTCGCGATCGTGACCGCGCTGGTGCCGGTCGCGCTGGTCGGGCATCTGCTGGCGCGCGGCCACGAGTCGTTCCGGGCGATCGGGTTCGATTTGCGGGACCGGTGGCGCGACCTCGGTCGCGGGACGGCGATCGCCGCCGTGATCGGGGGAGCGGGGCTGCTGCTCTACATCGGTGCCCACGCGGCCGGCGTGAACCTGACCGTCGACCCGTCGCAGCTGCCGGACTACTGGTGGCGGATCCCGATCCTGGTCCTGGTGTCCGCGCAGAACGCCGTCCTCGAGGAAGTCATCGTGCTCGGGTACCTCAACCACCGGCTGGATCAGCTCGGCTGGTCGCCGCGGGGTGCGGTCGCCGCGAGTGCGCTGCTGCGCGGGTCGTACCACCTCTACCAGGGGCTCGGTGGGTTCGTCGGGAACGTGATCATGGGCGTGATCTTCGGCTACCTGTACCGGCGGTGGGGCCGGGTGATGCCGATGGTGGTCGCGCACACGCTGATCGACACGGGCGCGCTGGTCGGTGCGACGTACCTGCTCGGGAAGGTGTCCTGGCTGCCCCACTGAGCGAATTTTGGGCCAGGAATTTGGGCAGGTGTAAAGACTGACACGTAACCGATCGGGGCCCGGACGGGTTGACACTGCTGTGACAGTCAACGGGGAAATCACCAGTCCGCCAGAAATCGATGCCGGACTCGCTGCCGCGGCGCTCGCGGTGTTCGCGCATCGGCACGAGGTCGTCCATCTGCTGTACGCCGCCATCGACGAGCCGGACGCGCTCGCCCGGATCGGCGACCTGCTGAAGGTCGACGGGGCGACCATCGCCCGGGTCCTGGACCAGCCGCTGCGCTGGATGTTGCCGCAGTTCCGTTCCGAGCTCGAGACGATCGCGGCCACGCCGGACGCCGCGATCACCGCGCCGGCCGTGGCGCCCCAGGACGCGCCCGCGGTGCCGGCCACCGTGTCGAGCAAGTGAACAACTGCAGGTAGCTGCCAATCGATCGTCGCACGCACCGCTCCATCGCTAGGTTGGAGCGGTGCTGACGCGTGGGCGGGATGTTCTGGAGATTGCGGACGAACTGACGACGGCGTACGTCGAGGTGTTCACGGCACCGCCGTTCGAGCGCCGGGATCCGGAGGAGACGCGGATCGCGTTCCGCAAGCGGCTCGAGGGGGACGCGGAGCGGCCCGGGTTCCAGGCGTGGTTCGAGCGGTCCGGTGACGGGCGGATCGCGGGGTTCGTGACCGGCTGGACGACGTCGGCGCCGTTCCGGACCGACCGGTCGTACGGCAGCGTCCTCGACCGGCTCGGGGCGGAGCAGGTCGACGAGTTGCTGGTCGGAGCTTTCGAGGTCGACGAGCTGGGGGTGCTGCCGCACGCCCGCGGTACCGGTCTGGCGCGCCGCCTGCTCGCGGCGGCGACCCGGGACCACCCGCGGGCGTGGCTGCTGGCGTGGGACCAGAACCACGCCGCGATCGCGTTCTACCGCCACCTCGGCTGGCAGGAACCCGAGGTCCGCGGCCCCGAGCACGACCTCCTGGTCTTCGTCGCGCCTCCGCGCAGAGAAACCTGACGCATCGGTTCCGCAGGGTCAGAGGCCGAACAGCTCGATCGCGTTCTCGTGGGTGATCGCCTTGTGCTCCTCGGGCGTGAGGTCGGCGGCCTCCAGAGCGCCGAGGGCGACCGACGGGTCGATCAGGGTGGCGTCGGTGCCGAACATCAGCCGGCTCGGGCCGATCTGGTCGAGGATCCAGCGGATCCGGTTCGCCTGCGGCGCCGACCAGCACGGCTCGAACCAGATCCGGTCCGACCGGTCCGCCGCCTCGGGGACCCGCGGCCAGCCGTTGGCGCCCATGTGACCCGCGAGCACCCGCGCCTGCGGGATCCGGGCGGCGACGTCGGCGAGATCGACGACGGTGTCGCCCCAGGTGTGTACGAGCGTCGGCAGGCCGTACTCCGTGGTGAGCTCGATCGCTGCTTGCATCCGAGGTGAGCTGATCGGCGTCCGGCTGTACTCGCTGTGGATCTTCGCGCCGACCCACCGGCTCCGCCCGTCGCCGGCGAGCAGCTCGTCCAGGTCGGTCCGGGCCTCGTCCAGGCGTCGCGGGTCGACGACGATCATCCCGCGCAGCCGCGGGTCGGCCGGCAGTTGCTCGGCGAGTGAGCGGTTGCCGAGCGGGGCGTCGTACACGATGCCCTCGATCGCGGAGACCAGTTGGAGGTCGATGCCGAACCGGTCGATCAGGTCGATGTTCACGTCGATGCTCGTGGTCTCCATCGAGAAGAACCACGGACCCCAGTGGGCGTGTACGTCGATCAGCATGCGGGCTCCAGCAGGGTCTCGAGGCTGCGGCTGCCGGCCTGGGCGATCTCGTCCGGGCCGAGTCTCGACGTGAGCAGCCGGCGGACGACCGACCGGGTCTCGTGGAACGGCGTCCGGCAGCCGAGCACCAGCCGCTCGGCGCCGACCTCCGCGGCCACGATCTCCAGCGAGTCCGGCCCGGTCAGCATCCGCGTCGAGGTGTGGAACCCGGGCTCCGACCGCGCCATGATCACGAAGTCGCCGAGGTAGTAGAAGTGCGTGTCGAGGAACACCACCCGCGCACCGAGCCCGCGCAGCGCCGGTCCGACCTTTCGTACGTCGCCCTCGGTGAAGATCGTCAGTCCGGCGTTCACCAGCAACTGCACGACGTGCCCGAACGCCGGGTACCCGGGTTCGACGCTCTGCGCGGTCGGGGCCAGCCGGACCGCCCGCGGCGGCGCGTCACCGGCCAGCTGCCGCTCGAGTTCCTTCTCGGCGCCGAGCGGATCGCGCAGGTCCAACACCGGGCACGCCGTCCACCCGTTGCCGTCCGCAACCTGCCGCGCCTCGTCGTTCCCGGACGGTACGTCGAAGTGCACCGCCCGCAGCCCGGACACCACACCACCGGAGATCCCGCTCGCGGTGAGCACCTTCCGGATGTCTTCGGCGCGGCCCCAACGACCGGTGGTCACCTCGTGCCCGACGAGGATGTCGCAGTCGAGCAGCGGGGGAGTGTCAGTCACAGCGTCACTCATCAGGCCTCCCGGGCCAGTGCGCTATGGACCTTGCGGATCGCCGCGACGATGTCGTCGACGTCGGACTCGGTGTAGTTCTCGTTCCAGGGGAGCACGAGCAGGCGGCTGTTGATCAGCGCCTCGGCGTTCGGGCACAGGCCGACCGGATACTCGACGTCCTGCAGCGGGAACCCGGACCGGCCGTAGGTGATCCGCTCCCGGACGGCGGGCGCGGCGTACAGCGGGCTGGTCAGGTAGCCGCCGTTCGCCGGGATGCCCTCGGCCGTCAGCGCCGCGGCCCACTCACGCATGTCACCGGCCGCCTCGTCGATGATCAGCGGGTACTGCCAGTAGACGTGGTCGTGTCCGTCCGGCGGCGCGGTGACCCCAGCGAGGTCCTCAATCGCGGCGGTCGCCCGGAGTGCCGCCGTACGACGGTCCTCGACGACGCCCCGGAGGCGGTTCAGCTGGGCCCTGGCGACGGACGCGACCAGCTCGGTCATCCGGTAGTTGAGGGCCAGGAAGAGGTAGGTCCGCTCGTCGGTGTCCCGCGGCCAACCCTTGTCGGCGAACAGGCGCATCCGCCGGGCGTGCTGCGCGTCATCGGTGACGGTGAGCCCGCCGTCGCCGGCGCTGATGTGCTTGGTCTGCTGCAGGCTGAAGCAGCCGATGTGCCCGATCCGGCCGACGAAACTGTCACCGACCGGCGCGAGGTACGCCTGCGCGCAGTCCTCGATCAGCAGGATCCCGTGCTGGTCACACAGCTCACGAAGCTCCCGCACCGCGGCCGGCTTGCCGAACAGGTGGACGACGATCACCGCCTTGGTCCGCGGCGTGATCGCGGCGGCGACCGTCTCCGGCGTCAGGTTCCCGGTGATCGGGTCCACGTCCGCGAACACCGGTACGGCGTTCTGCATGATGATCGGGAACACGGTGCCCATGTCGCTGATCGGAGTGGTGATGATCTCGTCGCCCGGGTCCGGGTTCACAGCGGCGACGGCGAGGTGCAGCGCCGCCGTACCCGAACTGCACGCGACCGCGTGCCCGGCGCCGAGCAAGGAGGCGAACTCCAGCTCGAGCGCGGGCACCTCGGCACCCCAGGTGGCCGAGAGCATGCCGCTGCGGAGCACCCGCTCGACCGCCTTGACCTCGTCGTCGCCGAACCGGCGGCCGCTGGCGTTCATCACCGACGGCAGCGGCTCGGTCCGGACCGGCGTACCACCGTCCCGGGCGAGTTGGCTGTTCTGCATAGCGACAGTCCCTCCTTGGGGCGATGTTTGCTTAAGGCAACGGGAGTTGCACGAGGTCGCGGTCCGCCAGACCCCAGACGGTCTGCCGTTTGCCGCGCACCGGTGTCAGTTGCGGCACGGTGAACCAGCCGTCACCGAGCTTGTTGACCAGGAGTTTCGCCTCGGTGAGGCCCGGCCCGAGCTGATACAGGTTCCCGCCGAAGTTCGTTTCACAGTAGACCCCGGTCCGGTCAGTGTGGATCTGGCCGTAGCCGGAGAGCTTGTTCGCGCCACGGGTGGCGGTCCCGGTGCGCAGGTCGTAGGTGAACCAGGCGCCGCTGGTGCGCTTCAGGACGCCGTACAGGATGCCGTTGTGGACGGCGACGCTCTGGATCGAACGCTCGCCGGCGAACGGTTCGGCCGTCCAGAGCAGCTTGCGGCGGCGCAGGTCGAACGCCGCGATCGCTGCCGATGTGCGGGTCGGGGTGACACCGCCACCGCCCACCACGTCGCCGCCGAGGTACGCGATGCCGTCCGCGATCGCCACCGTCATGACGCTCTGGTCGGGGAGTACGCCGTAGTGGACGTCGACCTCACCGGTTCGAACGTCGACGAGCGTCAGGGCGCCGGTGAGTTTGCCGGTGCCGGGCGCGGTGGCGACCGCGAGCAGTCTGGTGGTCTCGTCGTACGCCGCCTGCCACGGGCGAAGCTGGTCGTGACCGATGGTGCCGAAGGAGTGGACGGCGCCGGTGCGTGGGTTGAGGCGGACGATCTCGGTGCTCGGGTACAGGGCGGAGTACAGCTGGCCACGGATCCAGGAGAGCGTCTTCGCTTCACCCGCGACCCGGAAGCGGCGGGTCTCGTCGCCGGCGTGCTCGGTGATCACCCAGTGCCCGCCGACGTAGAGGTGCGGGTCGCCGAGCAGGATCGACTGCGGTTTGTCGGCCGCCGCGGTGAACCCGGCGTCGAGGAGGTCGAGCAATTCAAAGGAGCCGGTGGTGATGTCGAGCCACCACAGAACGCCGGAACCGGTCGAGCCGAGGAGTGTCTTCTCGTCGAGGAACTCGATCCGGCGGTGCTCGTCCTGCGGCGCCGGTGTCGCGATCGCGGTGAACGTGTCGCCGGCACAGGACCAGACGGTGCCGGATCCACGAGTCGTCACGTACGCCGTCCCGTCGGGGCCGACCGTGAGCGTGTCGATGCCGGTCTCGCCGGCCGGTAGCGGTGCGATCCGGACGTCGGTGCCGTCGAGCGCCATCGTGGTGAGCGCGCCGTCGCTCCCGACGTACAGGCGGTCCGCGGTCGCTGCGAACGGGCCGAACTTCTGCCCGCGGATCGACTCCGGCGTCAGGTCGCGGAAGGTCGCCGAGGTGCGGTCGTAGGCCACGAGCTGCGAGGGCGTGTAGATCCCCGCGTAGACGTGGTCGCCGGCGGCACCGACGTACCGGCCGTACTGCGCTCCCGCGACCGGCGCGCCCAGGCCGGTCAGGGCGTTGGTGGCGGGATCGATCTGCCAGACCGTCCCGTTCGGGTAGCTGACGGCGAAGACCTGGCCGTCCGGGGCGGTGGTCAGGTCCCAGACGAAGCCGTCGGCGCCCGCGAGGCTGCCGACCCGGGCGAGCGAGCCGTCGGCGGGGTCGAAACAGTAGACCTCGGGGACCGGGTACAGGCCGACGTAGATCTTGCCGGCGGCAACGGTGATCGCCCAGCCGCCCTCGCCGACCGGGAGCTCGACGGTCCTGGTGACCTTCCGGGTGCTGAGGTCGAGCTCGGTCAGCCGGGGCGGGACGATGCCGCGGCTGACGACGTACGCGTGACCGTCGTGGACGGCGGTCGCGACGACAGCGGCGGTCAGGCAGGCGGGTCCGAACGTGGGCAGCGTCGAGCCGTCGATGGGACTGTCCTCCGCGTAGGCGGGAAGTTTCATGAGGCTGGCGGCTGCGACCGCGGTCGCCAACACTGTCCTGCGCGGGAGCTTCATCGCAGACCGCCGATGCGGACCAGGTCGCGGCCCTTGATCGTGTAGAGCGCGTCGCCGTTGTGGGATGTGGTGATCAGCGGGTAGCTGTAGATCTGCGCGGCCAGGCCGTCGACCACGGTGGTGACCTTGGCCCCGTCGACCTTGAAGACTCGTTTGCTGTCGGTGCCATAGAGACCGGAGCGGGCGATCGTCAGCCGGCTCTGCCCGGTGCCGATCGTCGCGGTGTCCTGCAGCTTGCCGGTGCGTGGATCGAGTACGGCGAGCCGTCCGTCGTCCGTGGTCGCGTAGAGGCGGCCGCGATAGACCACAACGTCGCTGTAACTCTGTGCCTTGGGCAACGGAGCGCTCTCCCACAGCACCTGGTTGCGCTTCAGGTCGAACGCGACGACGGTTGCCTCGGGCAAGATCGGGTCCGTTCCGAGGCTGTTCCGGGTGGCGCCGCCGAGGTACGCGATCCCGTCCGCGGTGGTGACCGATCGGACCGACTGGTGCGGTACGACGCCGCGGTGGACCTCGCGTTGACCCGAGTCCAGGTGCTGCTCGACGAGCGTTCCGTCGTACTTGCCGTAGTCGGGCTCGGTGGAGATCAGCCAGGTGCGCGAGCGGGCGTCGTACGCGTCGTCGGTCGGCCGGGTCTGCTCGTTGCCGATCTGCCCGAGCTCGTGGAGATCGGTGCCGTCGGGCTTCATCTGCCAGAGCCGGGCCAGTGTGTAAACGCCGAGGTACACGCTCTGGCCGACTGGTGTGAGGGTTTTCGCCTCGCCGGGAAGGAACGTGCGCGTGCTGGTGCCACTGGCGAGGTCGTGGACCTGGACGCCGGCCTTGCCGCTGACCAGGACCGACGTCGGCGTCGCGGCGATCGCCATCGCCTGCTCCGGCGCGGGTGGCAGCCCGGCCTGACCGAGGTCGGTGCCGGTGAACGTCCCGGTCGCCTGGTCGAAGTCGACGACCTGGCTGGTCAGCTCGGCGCGGATCGTCGAGCCCTCGACGAAGATCCGGTTGAAGTACGCCCCGTCGTACGGCGAACCGAGCTTCGTCAGCGTGTTGTCGCGGTAACGGTAGAGCGTCCCGGACGGGCGGGTGCCGAGATAGATGTCGGCGCCGTCCAGCGTGATCGCGGTGACGTACTGATCGCCGCCGGGCGTCTGCACCTCGACCGGGTGGCTCAGGTCGGTGGTGTCGAACACGAGCATCGTGCCGGTGGGGGACAGGCCCGCGGCGAGTTTCGTGCCGTTCAGGGCGAGGGTCGCGACGAAGGTGCGGTCGGCGTACGCGGCCGGCAGGACGTCGCGGCGGGTGCCGGTGGCGCGGTCGATCGCGATCAGGTGCGCCTGGGTGCCGACGCCGGCGTAGATCGTGGTCGCGTCGGCGGCGATGCTTCGGACGTACTGCTGACCGGGTACGGCGGCGCCGTGCGACTTGGTGCCGCCGGTGGCCGGGTCGTACTCGTGGACCGCGCCGTCCGGGTAGGTGCCGGCGACGATCTTGCCGTCTGGCGTCGCCGCGATCGACCAGATGAACGATCCGAACTGAGCGACCTTGGTGGCGGTCCCGGTGGTGGTGTCGATCTTGTAGACGTCGCCCGGGGTGTACAAGCCGACGTACAGGTCGGTGCCGATGTGCGTCATCGCCCAGGCGCCGGCGCCGGTCGGCAGCGAGAGTTTGCGGTCGACGGTCCGGCCGACCGGGTCGAAGGCGCCGACCTGGACGGGCGAGACGCCGGAGGTGATGGTCCAGATCCGGTCGCCGACCTGTTCGGCGACGCTCGTCGAGGTCACGGCCGAGGCCGGACCGAGGTTCGTGACCTGTGGGCTTTCGGTCACGACCGGAATAGCAGCGCGGGCCGGAGCGGAAACGCTCACGAAACCTGCGCAGACGACCAAGGTGGTGATCAATCCCCGTGCGAATCGCTTGTCCACAAGGCCTCCCGGGACAGTGCGCACTGAATTACGGTCATGGCTGAAATTAGCCGGACGTGCAGCAGTGCGTCAACCGTTCGGGAAACAATCAGCAATGAACTCAGAGATGAACGCGGTAGACGACCAGCGGGCGGCCGCTGCCGGTGCCGAGCTGGGTGCCGGTCGCATCCGCGAGCCCGGCCCGCTCGAGCCGGTTCAGGACCCGGCGTGCGGTGCGCGGCTGGATGCCGAGGTAGTCGGCCACCGACCGCGTGGTCAGACCGTCCTCCTCGGTGCTGTGGACGAGCTCCTGCAACCGCTCGAGGGTCGCCTTGGAGAGCCCGGCACGCTGCGCGAGCAGCTGCAGCTTCGACCGCTGCTGAGCACGCGGCGCCGCGCCGCCGACCAGGACCAGGTCGATGTCGTTGCGCAGTGACACCACCGCCGCGGTCCGCCCCGCGGTCTTCGCCCGGCCGAGCGCGCGCCGGGCCAGCGCCTCGGTCTCGGTCCCGGAACCGCCGATACCGAACCCGATCCGGACTGGTCCGAACTGCTCCTTCAGGCGGGTCAGCATGCCCAGCTCGGTGAACGCGGCGGTCGCCTGCTCCAGCGGTCCGCGGGTCGCGATCACCAGCCAACGCTTGTCGTCGTACCGGAGCACGCTGCCGCCCAGCGAGCCGGCCTCGCGCTGGAGCGCGCTCTCGGCGTCGGGGGAGATCTCGACCAGACCGAGCGCGATCTGCGCATCGTCACTGCGCAAAGCGTCATGCACGAGCAGCAGGCTGTTCACCGCGCTGCGGACGGAGTGCACCGACGGCGCGAGCCGTAGCGTCGTCTGCTCGGTGCGGAGCTTCTCGTATGCCGACCGCAGGCAGGTGATCGCCACGGTCGCGCCGGCCTCGTGGTGGAAGGCGAGGATGTCGTCGAGGCTCAGCCCCGGACGGTACGGCAACACCCGAACGCCACGGGTCGGCAGCCCGACCTCGTCGAACGTCTCGCGGACCTCCGCCTCATCGAGTACGTCGATGCTCAGCGAGGTCACGTCCCGCCCCTCGCGGAGCAGCTGGACCAGGGCGCGCATGAGGGTGGCGCCGGTGTACTCGACGTGCGCGGCCGGACGGTCGAGCAGGTCCTGCGCCGCCGCGATCTGATACGGCACCACGCCGGTGAACAACCACGCGTCGACGCTGCCGGGCGCGTCGGCCATCACCTTGGGCGTGTCCGTCTCGCGCCGGTACCGCAGTGGGACGACCTCGACTCCACGCAGCCCTTTGACGATCCGGCTCGTGGAGGTGACCAGGTCCGACGGTCCCACCACTCCGATCGTCGTCACCATCCGAGGGTCCCCTCCTTCATCGGCTCAGTCTCACCACAACACCCCACCGGAGCAAGAACCCGCGCCGTCGGTCGGCTAGGTTCGCAGCATGGAGCGCGTGCACGAGTGGATCGACGAGGGTACGGCGCTGTGCCGCGAGGCGCTCGCTGATCTTGCAGCGCCGTCGTTGCTGCCCGGGTGGTCGCGGCGGCACGTGGCGGCGCATCTGTCGCTGAACGCGGAGGCGCTGGGCAACCTGGTGTACTGGGCGCGCACCGGCGAGGAACGGCCGATGTACCCGTCAGCCGAGGCTCGCAACGCCGACATCGAGGCGAGCGCTGGGCGGTCCGACCTGCGCGCGTGGTTCGACTCGTCCGCGGCAGTTCTCGCGGGCGCCATGGCCGAGCTGAGTCCGGAGCAGTGGAAGGCAACGGTCCGAACCGCCCAGGGGCTCCCGATCCCGGCCACCGACATTCCGTGGATGCGCAGCCGCGAGGTGCTGATCCACGCCGTCGACCTCGGCACCGGGCTCACCTTCGCCGACCTCCCGACGGACTTCCTGGAAGCACTCTGCGACGACATCCGCACCAAGCGCGGCGACGTACCGACGATCGAGGGTCCCCTTCCGGACCAAGCCGCATACCTGTCCGGTCGCGCCTACTCCGACGTCACCACCGCGGACGGCGCTCCCGCACAGCCCCTCCGGCCCTGGCTCTGAGCTAGAGGAAGGCGCCGACGGATGGGGTGTTGTCCGCGGACCAGTTGAGGATGGCGGCGTAGAGCACTCGACGGTGGGTGACGCCGTTCGTGATCTGGGCATCGGTGCAAGGCGTCGTACCGGTGCCGCAGACCCAGGCGTGGAGGAAGATCCGCCAGCCGCCGTCGAGTGACGGGGTGACGTCGGCGCCGCCGGGACCGCAGAGGGCGGTGCCGGCTGAGGTCAGCAGCGAGTTCTCGGTGGCGGCGGCGAAGGTCCAGCGATCGGCGGAGCGCAGCCAGACGGTCGCGTAGCTGCAGTTGTCGTAGCCGTAGCGAGAAGCGAACAGGATGTACTGCGATCCGCGCTGCACCATCGTCGGGTTCTCGATGATGCCGTCACGTCGCAGCAGTTCGCGGCTGTTGGCGCCGGACGAGTGCAGACCGGCACTGTCGAGCGGCACCATTCGGAGCGACGACGGGATCTGCTGGGTCTTGTACAGCAGGAATCGGTTCCCGTCGCTGTCCTGGAAGGGGGAGGGGTCGATCACGCCGGCCGCCGCGATGGGCCGACCGGGTACGCCGTCCTCGGCGCCGTGTTGCCCGTCGGGACAGACGAGTGGAGCGTCGCCGATCGGTTGGTACGGCCCGCCGGCTTGCGACGACGTGGCGACGCCGATGCACCGTTGCCCGCCGAAGCTTTTCGCGACGGCCGAGTAGTAGAGGACGTACCCGGCGGACGTCTGCCAGGCATCCGGTGCCCACACGTCCGCGGTGGTGTCCATCCACGCCGGTGAGGTCGCGAGCGCCGTACCTACGCTCGACCATGGTCCGCTCGCGGTGTCGCCGCGGCTGACGCGTCCGCTCGGTCCCGTGGTGAACGCGTAGAAGTCACCGCCGGAGCGCAGGATGCCGGGATCGGCGACGGAGTTGCTGGGTGCGTACACGGGCTTGGGCACGGCCGCTTGGGCGGGTGACACGATCACCAGCGCGCCGACGACGGCCAGCAGCAGAGCTTTCCACATGCGGACAACCTCCCCAGGGGCGTGGATCAGTCGCACCACATCCTGAGGCCAAATTCCAACACCCTCAAGAGCGCAGGCCGAACATTTTTCCCACCTGGAGTTAAGAGTCCGCGCGAGGCTGGTACTCCGGGCGGCTGCGGACGTACGTCATCCAGGTCTCGCGGTCGATCTCGCCAGTGATGCGGGCGCGGTACATCCGCAGGTACTCCGGATCGTCCGGCGACATCGGGTCGCCCGGCCGGCTCCCGATCCGACCGTCGATCAGCTCCCGCGTCACGTCCGCGTGACCCGCGTGCCGGGTCGTGTCCAGGAGCACGGTGAATGCCATGTCCCGCACCGTGACCGTGGACCCGGAATGGTGCGTGCCGGTCGTCTCGAGATCAAGCTCCTCGACCGACCGTGCGCCGGCCGCACACGCGCGGCGGTACCCGTCGACGATCTCCGCCGGCGACTCGTCGGGCGTCGCCCACATGTCGAGCCCGAACCACAACTCCTCGTCGGTGCACTCCGGGAACATGTCGACGTCCCGCCCGAACGCCACACACAAGTACCCGTGCGTGATCCCGGTCAGGTGCTTCACAATGCCGATCAGGTTCGTCCCGCTCATCGTCATCGGACGCCGGAGTTCGTCGTCGGTGAGGCCCTCGACCTTCCAGATCAGCGAGGTCTGGACGGTGTCGAGCTCCTTCAGCAGGCGGGTCTTCTCGGGAGTCACTTCACGACCTTGTAGTGGAGGTGGGTGACGTCGCGGGCGGGGAGCTGGCGGACCTGCTCGAGTTCGATGTACTCGGCGGGCAAGTTGTCGAACAGGCGTCGGCCCTGGCCGAGCAGAACGTTGACGACGTGCAGCTCGATCTCGTCGATCAGCCCCTCGCGGAGCAGCGCCTGCGCGGCCCCGGCGCCGTGGACCATCACGTTCTTTTCGCCCGCCGCGGCCTTGGCCAGCGCAGCCGCCTCGGCGACATCGGTGACCCACCGCGCGGTCCCGGGCGGTACGTCGTTCGGGTCCACCTGGTGCGTCAGGATGAACATCGGTACACCGTCATGGTGGTCACCCTGCCACCGACGAGCGTGCTCGAACGTACGCCGTCCCGCGATCAACGCACCGGTCGCCTGACCCTCGGCGTACACCTGTCCACTCGGCCCGTCGCTGTTGCGATCGTCGAGCCAGTTGAAGAGCCGGAACCCGCCGCGACCCATCGGCTCGTCGAAGCTGTCGTCCGGTCCGACCACGAAACCGTCCAGCGACATGCTCATGTACAGCACGATCATCGGGCACCTCCAAGTGCTTGCGGGAAGTGGAACACACCGTCGGGGTCGTACTTCTGCTTGATGCCGGTCAACCGCCCGAGGTTCTCCCCGTGGTACGCCGCCGCCCAATCGGACAGCTCAGGGTCGGGGAAGTTCTGGTAGACCCGGCCCGACGCGTACCGGTGGGCGAGCGCCCAGGACCGTCGTACCGCGTCGCTATCAGGGCCGACGTGTTCGAGGAGGAAACGCTCGCTGCGATGCGGAAAGGCCGTCGCGCCGGCGGGGACGCGGTTGTACGCGCCGCCCATCGGGGTGAAGTGCAGCTCGCAGTCGCTCCGTACGAGTTCGGCGATCGCGTCCGGCGGCAGCGGCGCCCCGACGAACTCGGACTTGCTGTGAATCACCCGATCGTCCGGCTCGCCTTCCGAGAGGACACGCTTGAGATCCGGCCAACTGAGGTCATCCCGCACCTCGACCGCACCGTCACCGAGCGGCCCGGCATCGAAGCGGCCGAGCGCCGCGCCGAACACCTTCACCCCGTCCACGGTCACCTCGAGGGATGCGGTGATGTCGTCCGGGGCGTCCGGCGCCCAGTCCTGCCACGTGGCGATCACGTCGGCGGCCCGGGCGCGGGGCCAGGTGATGACGAAGAGCGTCGCGTGCGGCGACGGTACGGCGTCGAAGGTCAGCGACGTGACGACCCCGAACTGCCCGCCACCCGCACCGCGCAAGGCCCAGAACAGATCGGGTTCTCGCTCCGCGTCACACGTCATAACGTTGCCGTCGGCAAGTACCACGGTCGCGGCGAGGAGCCGGTCGCAGGTGAGGCCGTAGCGCCGCCCGAGCAGACCAAGCCCACCCCCGAGCGTCAGGCCCGCGATCCCCACCGTCGGCCCACACCCAGCCGGAATCGTCAGCCCGTGCTGGTGCAGCTCCCGGTAAACAGCCGCCAACCGAGCCCCGGCGCCGATCGTCGCAACCGTGTCCTGAACTGAGATCGCACTCAGCGCCGACAGATCGAGCATCACGCCGGTGGTGGAGGAGCGGCCCGCGAAGCAATGGCCGCCGCCGCGCGGAGTCAGCGGGAGGTTCTTCGAGCGGGCGTACGACAGCGCCTCGACCACGTCGTCGATCGACTCGCACCGCGCGACGACGTGTGGACGGATCCCGGCGTACTGCGGGTGCGCCGGCCGCCGCAAGACGTCGTACTGCTCGTGGTCAGGACCGATCAGTTCCATGGGTCGACGCTAGAAGCGGACGACCGCGCTGCGCTTGAACGAAACGGTCGTACCACCCGGCGAGGAACGGCCGGTACGACGCCGAGTGGTCGTGCCCGCAGTCGCACCGGTCGGCCTTGTCGCCGAGCAGGTCGCGCGGCGTCACCCCGGTCAGCCGTACGCACTCGCGGGTCAGATGCGCGTGATCGGCGTAACCGGTCTCGGCCGCGAGGTCGGCGAGCCCGCTGCCGAACCCGGCCTGCGCGAGCGCGAGGTACCCCTGGAACCGCAGCGTCCGCTGCAACGCCTTCGGCCCGGTCCCGATCGCGGTCAGGCACCGGCGCCGCAGCTGACTCTCCGACAGCGCGAGATCGTCGGCCAGCGTCGCGATCCCGGTCGGCTCCCACGGCATCAACCGGCGCACCATCTCCGTCACAACCGAGTCCGGCCGCACCGGCTGCCCGGCCAGATACCGCTGGACGTCGAGCAACGCCGCCTGTGGTGTCGCGGCGTCAGCCACCGCCCACCCGATCGCCTCGGCCGCCGGACCCCACAGATCCACCGCGCAGTCGACGAGCTCATCCGCCGGTACGCCGAGCAACGGCGTACTCGCACCGGGCATGAACCGCACGCCGACGATCGTGGTCCGGGCCGGGATCGTCTGCAGGTGCGCCCGGGTGAGCGGCCCGATCAACCGCGGAACGCCGCCGACCAGGCAGTGCAGTTCGACACCACCGGTCGGCAGATCGCGCTGCGCGTACGGCCGCGATCCCGTGCGCTGGATCCAGACCGTACGGACGAGGCCGGCCAGTGCAGGCACCGGCGGACTCTCGTCGTACGTCTGGTCCATGGCGGCGGCTACAACTCGATGTGGGAGCCGATGATGACGGTGCGGTCGCGGGGGAGACCGAAGTGTTCGGCCGCGTCCGCGGTGATGTGCGACGTGGCGAGGAACAGTTGCTTACGCCAGCCCGCCATCGTCGGCGCCTGCCCGCGCCGGAGTTCGATCTTCGACAGGAAGTACGACGCGTTGTCGAGATCGAGCGGTCCCTCCGACTGATCCGGATCGAGCCGCGCGAGCGCCGCCGGTACGTCGGGACGCTCCATGTACCCGAACTTGATCGTGACGTGGGTGATCCCGTCGTTGCCGTACCCGAGGTCGTTCACCATCACGCGCTTGTCCTCGGGGACCCGGGGCACCGGCTCGGTGTCGATCGCGACGATCACCACGTGCTGGTGCCGGACCTGGTTGTGCTCGACGTTCGCCCGCAGCGCGAGCGGCGCGCTGGTCCCGCCGCGGTTCAGGAAGATCGCCGTCCCCGGCACTGTGCGGACCGGCAGCATGCCGGAGCTCAGCTCGTCGATGAACTCCTGCAGCGAGCCCTCGGCATGTTCCCGCTCCCGGGTGACGACCTCGCGGCCACGCTGCCAGGTCGTCATCACGGTGAACGCGGTGAGCGCGATCAGCAGCGGCAGCCACGCGCCGTGCAGCAGCTTGGTCAGGTTCGCCGCGATGAACAGCCCGTCGATCAGCAGCAGCGGGACCGCGCCGAGCAGGATCAGCCACTTCGGGATGTTCCAGCGGTAGTGCGCGACGTAGAAGAACAGCAGTGTGGTGATGGTGATCGTCCCGGTCACCGTCATGCCGTACGCGTACGCCAGCGCGGCCGAGCTGCGGAACGCGAAGATCAGCGTCAGCACCGACACGAACAGCAGCCAGTTGACGAAGGGGACGTAGATCTGGCCGATCGTCGTCGCCGACGTGTGCGTCACCCGCAGCCGCGGCAGGTACCCGAGCCGGGCGGCCTGGGCCATCACCGAGTAGGCACCGGTGATGACGGCCTGCGACGCGATCACGGTCGCGGCCGTCGCGAGCAGGACCAGCGGCAGCCGGCCCCAGCTCGGGACGAGCAGGAAGAACGGGCTGCTGATGTTTTCGTGGTTCTTCAGGATCAGCGCGCCCTGGCCCATGTAGCTGAGCGTGAGGGCCGGCAGTACCAGGAACAGCCAGCCCCGGCTGATCGCCTTCCGGCCGAAGTGCCCCATGTCGGCGTACAGCGCCTCGGCGCCGGTGATCGACAGCACGACCGCCGCGAGCGCGAAGAACGCGATGTGGAAGTGCCCGGCCAGGAAGCCGACCGCGTACGTCGGGGAGAGTGCCTTGAGGATCGCGGTGTGCTCGAGGATGCCGCCGATCCCGGCCGCGCCGATCACGGCGAACCACACGATCATCACCGGCCCGAACGCCCGGCCGATCTGCTCGGTGCCGCGGCGCTGGACCATGAACAGCCCGATGATGATGACCGCGGTGATCGGGATCACGTACTCGCCGAGCGACGGCTGTACGGTCTTCACGCCCTCGACCGCGGACAGCACCGAGATCGCCGGCGTGATCATGCCGTCGCCGAAGAACAGCGCCGCACCGAACAGACCCACCGTCGCCAGCACCCCGGAGGCCTTCCGGCCCGGGTGCGTACGGGTCCACTTGCGGAGCAGCGTGATCAGCGCCACCACGCCGCCCTCGCCGTTGTTGTCCGCGCGCATCGTGAGCAGGATGTACGTGACGGTGACGATGATCATCACCGACCAGAAGATCAGCGACACGACGCCGTACACGTTGTGGTCACTGAGCGGCACCGGGTGCGGGTCTTCGGGGTTGAAGACCGTCTGGAGGGTGTAGATAGGGCTGGTACCGATGTCGCCGAAAACGACACCGAGTGCGCCGACCACCACTGCGAGCTTGACCGTGTCGCGCGCTGTGGCGCTGTGCGCCTGCTGATCCGTCACGTCCCCGGACACTACCCGCCTGGAGAGCTCACGGCGCGCATGTCGAGTCGGGACGGACAGCTCCGACGTACCGGGTATGACAGCCGAGCGAGTACTGCGGACCTACCTCACGCTGGTCGTGGTGTCGACGGGCGCGTCGTCGATGATCTGGGGGATCAACACATTGTTCCTGCTGGACGCCGGTCTGAGCGTCGGGAAGGCGTTCGCCGCGAACGCGTTCTTCACCGCCGGGATGGTGCTGTTCGAGGTCCCGACCGGCGTCGTCGCGGACACGGTCGGCCGGCGTGCGTCGTACCTGCTCGGGACCGCCACGCTGATGGGCACGACGCTGCTCTACCTGTTGCTGTGGCGCACCCACGCCCCGTTTGTGTGGTGGGCCGTGGTGTCGGCGCTGCTCGGTCTCGGGTTCACGTTCTTCAGTGGCGCGACCGAGGCGTGGCTGGTCGACGGGCTGCATGCGACCGGGTACCGCGGCTCGCTGGACGACGCGTTCGCGAAGGGACAGGTGGCGAACGGGATCGCGATGCTGGCCGGATCGATCGGCGGTGGCGTGCTCGCGCAGCTCACGAATCTCGGGATGCCGTACGTCGTGCGCGCCTTGTTGCTGTTGGCCACGTTCGCGGTGGCGTGGCGCTCGATGCGGGACATCGGGTTCACGCCGAAGCCGCGCGTCTCGGTACGCGGTGAGATGCGCGGGATCGTCCGGGCCTCGCTGCGGCACGGCCTGCTGAACCGGCGGGTGCGTTGGGTGATGCTGGCCGGACCGTTCACGGCCGGGGTGAGCGTGTACGGGTTCTACGCCGCGCAACCATATCTCTTACAGCTGTACGGGCACACCGACTCGTACGCCGTCGCGGGTCTGTCGGCCGGGATCGTCGCGGGGGCGCAGATCGCGGGCGGGGCGTCGGCGTCGTCCCTGGCGCGGATCTTCCGGGACCGGATCCGGACGCTGATCGCGGCGATCCTGGTGTCCGGCGTCCTGATCGCGTCGATCGGGCTGGTGACGTCGTTCGGGCTCGCGCTGGTGCTGCTGATGGGGTGGGGGACGATGTTCGCCGCGATGTCGCCGGTGCGGCAGGCGTACCTGAACAGTCACATCCCGTCGGAGCAGCGGGCGACGGTGCTGTCGTTCGACAACCTGCTCGGGTCGGCGGGCGGCGTGGTGATCCAGCCGACGCTCGGTCGCGCCGCGGACGTGTGGGGGTACGGGACGGCGTACCTGGTGTCGGCGGTGATCCAGGCGCTCGCCGTACCGTTCCTCGCGCTGGCGCGGCGTAAACCGGTCGAGAGCCCGCGGACCGAGACCCTAGTCTTGCGGGCGTGACGGCTCGACTGATCATCATCAACGGTGGGTCCAGTTCCGGGAAGACCGGGATCGTGCGGTGTCTGCAGGCGGTCCTGGCCGAACCGTGGCTGGCGCTCAGCGTGGACAACTTCGTGGACGCGCTGCCGGCCGATCTGGAGGGCTCGCCGGACGGCATCCTGATCGGCCCGGGCGGCGAGGTGTCCGTCGGGCCGGCGTTCCGTGAACTGGAAGCGGCCTGGACGGCGGGGCTCGTCGCGATGTGTCGCGCCGGCGGCCGCGTCATCGTCGACGACGTGTTCCTCGGCGGCCCGGCCTCGCAACAGCGCTGGCGCGACGCGATCGGCGACCTCGAGACGCTCTGGGTCGGCGTCCACTGCGCTCCCGAGATCGCCGCCGGCCGCGAGATCGCCCGCGGCAACCGCGCCGGCGGCATGGCCGAGAAGCAGGCGTACGTCGTCCACGAGGGCATCACGTACGACGTCGAAGTCGACACCTCCCACACCGAATCCATCGACTGCGCCCACACCATCGCGAGGCACGTGAACTAGCTATGACCGTCCACGACGGTGAGGGCGTGGATGGTGTGTTCGCGGTGCTCGGTTGCGACTGTCACGGCGTCCGCGCCGGCGAGGATTCGTCGTACTGCTCGGAGGTGGACGGTGCGGTAGGCGGCGACGGTCAGGGCCGCGGTGAGCTCAGGGTCGGGCACGCCCGTGTTCGCCATGGCGGCCGCGATGGCCTGCTCGATGTGATCCGTGAGCTCGCGGGCGCGGGACTGCAACGCCCGGGACTCGGCGATGACCTCCCAGAAGCGGCGGAAGCTCGCGCGGATCGTGGACAGCGGGTGCCCGGCGTCGGCGAGGGCGACCAGCAGATCAGACAGCGCCAGAACCGCGGACGTGCCGGCCGGCCGGTCGTTGATCGCGCCAACGACCAGCGCTTCCGCCTCGGGATAGCGGTCGAAGAGCAGGTCCTCCTTGCGGGCGAAGTGCGCGAACACCGTCGGCCGCGCGACATCCGCCGCCTCGGCGATCTCGGACACCGACACCGCGTCGAACCCGCGCTCGAGGAACAGCCCGGTCGCCACCTCCGAGATCCGGCTGCGGAGCTCGGCCTTCTTCCGCTCCCGGCGGCCGTTCTGGTTCACGCTTGAACCATACCGGATAAAAAGATGTACCGAGTATGACTTTGATTGCTAGGCTGCGGAGCATGCGAGCCATCGGGGTGAACTACGACACCGGCCTGCGGTACGACGGCCGGGACACACACGAGCGCTTCGACGCGGACGTCGTACGCCAGGACCTGGCGGTGATCGCGAACGAGCTGCGGGCTCCCGCGGTCAGGGTCTCGGGGAACGATCCGGACCGGCTGGCGATCGCGGGGGAGGCGGCGCTCGCGGCCGGGCTCGATCTGTGGTTCTCGCCGGTGCCGATGGATCTCGAGCCGGACGAGTTCATCGCCTTCCTGGCCGACTGTGCCGGTCGGGCGGAGCAGCTGCGGCAGTCCGGTCGTGGCGAGGTCGTGCTGGTGCTCGGGTGCGAGCTGTCCGTGTTCTGCAAGGGCTTCATTCCCGGAGCGACGTCGGGGGAGCGGCTCGCGCTGATGGCGGACCCGGCGACCTGGACCGATCCGGCGAAGCTGACCGAGCTACAGGCGGGGCTCGCGCGCTGGGGCGACGTACAGCAGCAGTTGGTGTCGGCCGGGCGTACGGCGTTCGGTGGCCGGATCACGTACGCCGCCGGGATGTGGGAGGACGTGAACTGGGACCTCTTCGACATCGTCAGCGTCGACGCGTACCGGGACGCGGCCAACCGGGCGACCTTCGCCGACGAGCTCGGGGCCCGGTCGAAGTGGGGGAAGCCGGTCGTCGCGACCGAGTTCGGCTGCTGCGCGTACCGCGGCGCCGGAGACCGCGGCGGGACCGGCTGGATGATCGTGAACCGCAGTGTCGACCCGCCGGCGCTCAACGGTGCCTACGAGCGACGGGAGGAGGAACAAGTGGAGTACCTGTACGGACTCGTCGAGGAGTTCGACCGGATCGAGCTGGCGGCGGCGTTCTGGTTCAGCTACGCCGGCTTCGGTCTGCCGCACCGCCCGGACGATCCGGAGCACGATCTCGACCTCTCGTCGTACGGGCTGGTCGCGGTCGGGGACGACGGGGAGCGGACGCCGAAGCGGGTGTTCGGGGCGCTCGCGGAGCTGAACAGTCGGCGGTCTTAGACCGGCGGGTACATTTGCTGATGTGTTGACAGCGAAGGGTGCGGCGACGCGGGAGCGGATCGTCGCGGCGGCCGCGGCCGAGATCCGCGAGCGTGGGATCAGTGCGGTGAAGCTCGACGACATCGGGCAGCGCAGCCGGACCGGGAAGAGCCAGCTCTTCCACTACTTCCCCGAGGGCAAGGAGCAGCTGCTGCTCGCTGTCGCCGAGCGCGAGGCCGAGCGGGTGCTCGAGGACCAGGAGCCGCAGCTCGGACAGCTGACCAGCTGGGACGCCTGGCGCGAATGGCGGGACGTCGTCGTCGAGAAGTACCGGCGGCAGGGCGTGAACTGCCCGCTCGGTGTCCTCATCACCGAGATCGGCCGGCACACGCCCGCCGCGCAAGCGGTCACCGCGACGCTGCTCGCCCAGTGGCAGGAGCGGCTCGCGACCGGCATCGAGGAGATGAAAGCGGCGGGCGAGATCCGTGCCGACGTGGATCCCGCCCGCGCTTCGGCCGCGCTGATCGCCGCGATCCAGGGCGGCGTCGCGATCCTGCTGTCGTCCGGATCGTCGACCCACCTGGAGTACGCGCTCGACCTGTGCCTGGACTACCTCAGCGCCAATTGAGCACCGGCGGCTGATACCCGACCGGCTTGTCAGCGACCTTCACGCCGGGGTTCACCAACCAGCCCTGGTACTCCGGCGTGAACATCCGGTACACCGACGACGGCGGTACGGCGCTCGCGTCGTCGAGCGCCGCCCGCAGCTCGGCCGGGAGCTCGAAGTCGAGCGCCGCGATACTCGACTCGAGCTGCTCCGGGCGACTCGCGCCCACGATCGCCGAGGCCACGCCCGGTTGAGTTGCGGCCCAGTTGACCGCCACCTGCGCCATCGTCACGCCCAGCTTGTCCGCCACCTCCCGCACGGTCGTCAGCAGGTCCCACTGCCGGTCGGTCCAGGACTGTCCGGCCGCCCCGTCACCGGTGAGCCGGCCCTCGCCCGCCATCTGCTGCGCGGCGTCGCGCTGGTACTTCCCGGTCAGGAAGCCACCGCCGAGCGGGCTCCACGCGGTGATCCCCAACCCGAGTTGCTGCGCCATCGGGACGTGCTCGGTCTCGACGGTCCGCTCGATCAGCGAGTACGGCAGTTGCAGGCTGACCATCGGTGTCAGCGAGTGCGCGTCGGCGAGAGTCTGCGCGCGAGCGGCGTACCAGGCCGGTACGTCGGACAGGCCGGCGTACCGGATCTTGCCCGCGCGGGCGAGGTCGTCGAGGGTCCGCAGTACCTCGTCGACTCCGGTGATGCGGTCCCAGGTGTGCAGCAGGAAGAGGTCGACGTAGTCGGTGCCGAGCCGGCGCAGCGATTCATCGAGGGCGCGGATCAGGTGCTTGCGGCTGTTGCCGCCCGCGTTCGGGTCGCCGGTGTCGACGCTGTTGGTCGCCTTGGTGGTGAGCACCATCCGCTCCCGGACGCCCGCCTCGGCGATCAGCCGGCCGAGGATCCGTTCGCTCTCACCCGCGGTGTAGAAGTCGGCGGTGTCGATGAAGTTGCCGCCCGCCTCGATGTAGGCCCGGAAGATCGCCCGGGCCTCGTCCTCGGTCTTCCCGTACGGCGCGTGGAAACCCGCCTGGCCGAAGTTCATAGTGCCCAGCGCGAGCCGGCTGACGCGCAGTCCGGAGCGGCCGAGCAGGTAATAGTCGTCAAGTGCCATGACCACAGCGTTGCTCGGGAAAAATGGACCGGCAAGTACAAAGACTCGGTGCCTGTGGGTTCAGAGGGCCGTGTAGCCACCGTCGACGGGCAGCACGGCACCGGTGACGTAGGCGGCCGCGGGCGAGGCTAGGAACGCGTACGGCGCCGCGATCTCGTCGACCGTCGCGCGCCGGCCGAGCGGCGTGAACGTGCTGATCCGCCGGTCGGAGGCGATCCCACGACTCGACCCAGTCACCACGGCAGCAGTACCCGACAGGCCGAAGATCTCACTCATGCGCCAAACGGTAGTGCGTGAAAGGATTTGACGATGGGCCTGTCTGAACAGCAACGGATCGTGCTCGAGCGGTTGGCGGAGTTTGCCGTGCCTGGGGCGGGTGGTGGGGCGGTCGGGTTCGTTGAGCAGGTGGTGACGGTGGATCGGCCCGACTGGCTGGCGCGGGTCGAGCGTGGGCTGGCGGTGGAGCTCGATCGGGTGCTGGACGACCCGGACGGTGCCTGGTTGGTGCGGTTGATCGCGCAGGGGTACTACGCGCAGCCCGGCTCCTGGGAGTCGGTCGGTTGGCGTACGCCGGAGTTCGCGCCGGTGCAGACGTCGCTCGACGTCACGGCGCGCGAGGACCTGGGGGAGCGGTACGACTCCATCGTGATCGGCTCAGGCGCCGGCGGAGGTGCCACGGCGCAGGTGCTCGCCGAGTCGGGGCGATCGGTGCTCGTCGTGGAGCTGGGGAGCTACCCGTCGACGGAGTCGCTCTCGCACGACCACCTGCGGAACCCGCGGTCGGTCGTGGGGTTGCCGGCGGCAACGGATCCGGACCCGACCGGGCGGCCGCGGGTGTCGGTCGTGGATGGGGTCCGGAGCCAGGTGCTGCCGCCCGACGGCGGGTGGGGGAACAACGCGTTCACGGTCGGCGGCGGCACCCGCGTGTACGGCGCGCAGGCCTGGCGGTTCGTCCCGCGCGACTTCCGGATGGCGACGACGTACGGCGTACCGGAAGGCAGTGCGCTGGCCGATTGGCCGATCTCGTACGACGATTTGGAGCCTTACTACTCGTTGGCGGAGCAGCGGTTCGGAGTGAGCGGCGGCGGCGTCGACCCCTGGCACGACTCGCGATCGATCCCGCTACCGATGCCGCCGTTGCCGAGGACCGGGCCGGCGCATCGGTTGGCGGCTGCCGCGGAGCGGTTGGGGTGGGGGACTCTCGACGTACCGCTGCTGATCAACTCGGTCGACTATCAAGGGCGGTCCGGGTGCGTGCGGTGCGCGCAGTGCGTCGGGTTCGCGTGTCCGGTGGAGGCGAAGAGCGGGACCCATAACACCGCGCTCCCCGCGGCGTTGGCCACCGGCAACTGCACGTTGGTCACCGAGACGACGGCTGAGCGCTTGGTGACCGATTCGACCGGCCGGGTCGTCGGCATCGCGCTGGCCGCGAGTGACGGGTATGGCGGGATCTGGCGACGCACCGTCGCGTGCGCGGAGGTCGTGGTTGCCGCCGGCGCGTCGGAGACCCCGCGGTTGTTGCTGAACAGCGCGCACGACGGCGAGCCAAACGGTCTCGGCAACGACCAGGACCAGGTCGGCCGGCATCTACAGGCCCATGTGTACGCCGGAGCGGTCGGGCTGTTCGAGGACGAGGTGATGGATCTCGTCGGGCCCGGGGTGTCGATCGCGACCTGCGACTTCCGGCACGGGAACGACGGGATCGTCGGCGGCGGGATGCTCGCGAACGAGTTCGTGCCGACACCCGCCTCGACGTACGACTATCTGACCGGGGCCGGGATGATTCCGGTCGCCGGGGTGGAGAGTCAGCAGGCGATGCGGCGCGAGCTCCGCCGGATGCTGCGGGTGGTCGGTCCGATCCAGGAGGTGTCGTCCGCGGAGTCCAGGGTCCGCGTCGACCCCTCGGTGGTCGACCGTTTCGGCAACCCGGTCGTCGTCACCAGCGGCTCGATCCATCCCGAGGACGCCCGGGCCCGGGCCTTCATGAGCGCCAAGGCCAGGACGTGGCTGGAGGAGGCCGGTGCGACCCGCACAGCCGTCGGCGGCCTAGGTACGTTGGGCCAGGCCAGCACCGGCCAGCACCAGGCAGGCAGCTGCCGGATGGGCGACGACCCGACGCGTTCGGTCACCGACCCGAACGGCCGGCTCTGGGGCCACGAGAACGTCTGGATCGCCGACGCGTCGCTGCACGTCACCAACGGCGGCGTAAACCCGGTCCTGACGGTCCTGGCCAACGCCCTCCGCGTCGCCACTCACATCACCCGCGCCTGAGCCCCGTCGCTGGCGGGTTGCTTGACCGCGGGCGTGTTGCAACCCGCCACCGCTGACATAACCCGCCAGCCGTAACGGCTCAGCCGACGCGGGAGATGCCGACGCCGCTGCGGGCCTCGCGGCCGTACTTCGTGATCTCGGCGGCGAGGTCCAGGCGGGAGATGCCCGTCTTCTCGCGGTCCTCGTCGGTGAGCAGGTCGGCCGGGATGATCCAGACGATCTCGAACTCGAGGCCGTCCGGGTCCTTGCCGTAGAGCGACTTCGTGGTGCCGTGGTCGGACGCGCCGACCAGGGCGCCGTGCTCGCTCAGCTTGCCGGCCAGTTCCTCGAGGTCACCGAGCGTGTCGACCTCCCACGCGAGGTGGTAGAGCCCGACCGACGTCCGCCCGGCGCCCGACGGAGCGGCCTGGGATCCGATCTGGAACAGGCCGAGGTCGTGGTCGTTGCTGGAACCGGGCGCCCGCAGGAACGCTGCTCCCTGGATCGCGTCACCGGTCTCGGTGTACCCGAAGCCGAGGACGTCTCGGTAGAACGCGACGCTCGCCGCGACGTCGCGTACGTACAGAACTGCGTGGTTCAACCGGAAGATCGCCATACCGCCATAGTAGTTGAAGACTCAACCGAATTCTAGCGGCGACGGCGAGGCTTCTTCTGCGGCGCTTTCCGCTGGGCCGGCGCCTTGGTCGTCCGCTTCGGCTCCCGCGTGGTTTTGGCGGGGCCGCGGGTGCTGTTCACGGTGCGTCCGCGGACGATGCCGATCAGGTGCTCGACGAGCTCGCTGGTCTCGTCCTCGGGCCAGCTGAGCGCGACCTGCGACTCAGGTACGCCGGTCAGCGGGCGGTACGTCAGGTCCTTGCGGTGATGCAACCGGGCGAGGGACTGCGGGACCACCAGCACACCGGTGCCCATGGCAACCAGCTCGACCGCGTCGCCGGTCCGCGCCGGCCGCTCCTCGATCAGCCGGCCGGGCGGCCGTTCCCAGTCGAGTACGTCGTCCCGCGGGTGCAGCACCAGTTCGTCGGCGAGATCGTCGACGGTGACCTCGTCGGCGGCCGTGATCACGTGGTCCTTCGGAACCACGACCACCGTCTGCTCGACGTACAGCGGGATGGCGTGCAGGCCGGTCCGGTCGATCGGGAGGCGCAGCAGCACCGCGTCGACCTCGGCGCGGCGGATCAGGTCGGGCGCCTCGGCGGCGGTGACCTGGACGAGTTCGAGCGGGACGCGGGGGAGGCGCTCGGCCCAGATCCGCACCCATTTCGCGGGGGTCACGCCGGGAACGTAGCCCAGCCGGAATCCGGTCACGGTGCTGAGGTTACCGGGCGTTACGCTGCTCCCATGACGGCGCGTAAGACGCAGACGATGAAGCCCGCGACGGCGGCGAAGAAGCTCGGGGTGTATCTCGAGGCCACGCCCGCGGAGTTCCAGGACGGAGTCGTGTCGCGCGACGAGCTGAACGCGCTGCAGGCGGACCCGCCGGAATGGCTGCGCGACCTGCGCCGCGACGGTCCGCACCCGCGCGCGGTGGTGGCCGCGAAGCTCGGTGTGTCGATCAGCGGGCTTGCGCGGGCCGGTGTCACCGAGGCGCTCACCACCGCGCAGATCGAGGACATCAAGTCGGACAACCCCGACTGGCTCGAGCACGAGCGCGCCACCCAGGCGGAGGTCCGCCGCCAGGCCGCCGACCTGAAGACCCGCGACTAACCGATCCGGACCCGGAGGCGGCGGAAGCCGCGGCCCTTGCTCTCCATCTTGACCACGTCCATCCGGCCGATCAGGGCGGTGGAGGCGACGTGGGTGCCGCCGTCGGCCTGCGTGTCGAGGCCGGCGATGTCGACGATCCGGACGATCTCGATGTCCGGCGGCAGCAGGTTGGTCGCCGTCCGGATGATGTCCGGGATCGCGAACGCCTCCTCGCGCGGCAGGTTGCTGACGGTGATCCGGCGGTCGGTGCGGATCTCGGCGTTGACGGCCTCGGCCACCCGGTCCTTGAAGTCCGGCGGTACTTCGGCCAGGTCGAAGTCCATCCGCGCCGACAACGGCTCCATGTTCCCGCCGGTGACCAGCGCCCCGAAGTCGCGGAACACCACGCCGGTCAGCACGTGCAGCCCAGAATGCGTCCGCATCAACTGGGTACGCCGTTCGTCGTCCAGCGCACCCCGCACCGCGGTCCCGACCGGCGGCACCGGATCGCCCTCGTGCGGGACGAGGTACAAATCGTCGCCCTTGACCGTCCCCACGATCCGCGTCCGCACGCCGCCCCACAGCAGCACGCCCTCGTCCGGCGGCTGCCCACCACCGCCCGGGTAGAACGCCGACCGATCGAGCACGATCCCGCGGTCCGGATCCACGCCGACGACCGTCGCGTCCCACTCCCGCACCGACGCGTCGCCAAGATCCAGCCGATCCGTGTGCCCATGCTGACTGCCCGTGTCACTCATGACTCCACCAGTTCGGTGAAGGCGTCTAGTGCCTTGCGGATGTTCTCGACCGAGTTCGCGTACGAGAAGCGCAGGTAGTTCTCGCCGTATGCGCCGAACGACGTACCGGGGAGGCAGGCGACGCCGGCTTCGTCGAGCAGGCGGTCGGACAGCGTCGCCGCCGGCATCCCGAGTTCGGTGATGTTCGGGAACGCGTAGAAGGCGCCCTCGGGCTCGACGCAGGACACACCGGGTACGGCGTTCAGGCCGGACACGATCACGTCGCGGCGTTCGCGGAACGCTGCGAGCATCCGGTCGACGTCGTCCCACGGACCCTCGAGCGCGGCGATCGCGGCGTGCTGGCTGAACGCCGACGTACACGACACCGAGTTGATCATCAGCCGGGTCACCGGCTCGACCAGCGGCTCGGGGAACACCCCGAAGCCCAGTCGCCAGCCGGTCATCGCGAACGTCTTCGACCACCCGTCGAGCAGGATCGTCCGCGACGCCATCCCGTCGAAGTCGAGGACGCTGTGATGCGTACCGTCGTACCGCAGTGCCCAGTAGACCTCGTCGCTCAGCACCACGAGGTCGTGCTCGATCGCGATCTCGGCGATCTCGGCGAGTTGCTCCGGGGTGGAGACGCTGCCGCACGGGTTGTGCGGCGAGTTCAGGATCAGCAGCTTGGTCCGCTCGGTGACCAGGGACCGCAGCTCGGCCGGGTCGATGGCGAACCCGTTCTCCTCGCGCAGCGGCACCGGCACCGGCTTCGCCCCGGCGAACGACGCGATCGACGCGTACATCGGGAACCCGGGGTCGGGGTACAGCACCTCGTCGCCTTCCTCGCAGAGGGCGAGGATGGTGAAGAACATGATCGGCTTCGCACCGGGCGTGATCAGCACCCGGTCCGGCGTCGTCCGCAGCCGACCGGTGCGCTCGAGGAAGTCCGCGACCGCGGTCCGCAGCTCGGGGATGCCGGGGGCCGGCACGTAGTGCGTGAAGCCCTTGTCCAGGGCCTGCTGCGCGGCGGCGATCACGTGCGCCGGAGTATCGAAGTCCGGCTCACCGATCTCCAGGTGCACGATCTCCCGACCCCGGGCCTCCAGGGCCTTCGCCTTCGCGAGCACCTCGAACGCCGATTCGGTGCCCAGCCGGTCCATCCGCGCAGCAAGCTTCACGGCCTCAGCCTAATCTCACATCTGATCTCAAGCCGGGTGCGGCCCGTACGGGAACAGCCGGTTCCGGTCGTACGCCGCCCGGATCCCGGCCAGCCGCGCGAACGTCGCCGCCGGCCAGGACGCCTCGTACGAGCCCGGCAGCGCGAACCCACCGGCGAAGTTCACCGTGGTCTCGTCGGACACCCAGTCCCGCAATGCCGCCAGCACCCCGTCAACCGTTGCCGGAAGCACCTTTTCGAACAGCCCCGGATCCGGTACGCCGATCATCGTCATCGTGAACGCCCCGGACCGGCCGCCGACGGCACTGCCCTCGGGGACGTCCCGCTCCGTCGCCCCGCCGAGGTGCCGCAGCTCGACCGCGACCAACGGCACCTGCTGGTCCGGGCCGACCGCGTCCAGGAACGCGGCGACGAAGCCGGCGTCCATCTCGGTCAGCATCAGCCCGCGGTCCCACGACGGTGTCGGGGCCTTGGGATCGTTGTGGATCAGTGCGATGTCGCTCGCCGGCATCTCACCGACCGCGTCGATCAGCGCCGTCCCCGCGTCCCGGATTGGCTGGAACAGGCGTTTGCCCTCCGTCGCGTCACCGACGTACGCGAACCGGACGTTGATGACGGTCTTGCCGCGCAGCGGTTCCGGGATGAACTCGAGCGGTGGCAGCCGCAGGATCACCACCGAGGAGTTGGCCTCCTCGGGCAGCGTCTTGGTCCACTCGGCCCAGGCGCTCAGCACCGGCGCGACGTACTCGGCGTCGAAGAACACCGAACCGCCGTACAGGGTGCTCAGCTCGACGAGGGCGAAGTCCATCGCGGTGACGATGCCGAAGCCGCCCTTGCCGCCGCGCAGCGCCCAGAACAGGTCGGCGTTCTCGGTCGCGTTCGCGGTGACGATCTCGCCCGTCCCGGTGACGACGCGGAACCCGCGGGCCCAGTCGGACGAGAAGCCGTAGGTGCGGGCGAGCGGACCGAGTCCACCGCCGAGCGTGTACCCGATGCAGCCGACCGCGTCGGAGCCGCCGGTGATCGGTGCGAGACCGTGCGGCGCCGCGGCCGCGATCACCTCGGCCCAGCGGTTCCCGGCCGCGATCTGTGCGATCTTCGCGTCCGGGTCCACGGTGAGGCCGGTCAGCCGTGTCGTGGTGACCACGATCCCGTCCTGGATCGGGTTCGGGATCCCGTGGCCGGTCGCCAGCACGCGGACCGGCGTACCGCTCTCGGCCGCCACGCGGACCACCGCGACCGCGTCGGCCTCGGACGTCAGCCCGACCACCACGTCGGGTGTGTGCGTCACGGCAAGGTTGAACCCGGACAGTTCCTCGGCGTACCCCTCGGCCTCCGGTGTCAGCACCGGCCCGGCGACTTCGCTGCGTAGCCGGTTGATCATTTCCTGAGTCATGTGTTGTTCCCTCCCTGCCGGGCAGTTTCGCGCACGGCGGGGTCACGTAGCAGAGCCCGAAAACACGCCTGGGGAGGGGGCCGACTCGACGGTAACGGCCAAGGACTGAAAGCCTGTGCCAGCGGCAGCTGTCTTCTGCGATCCAGGGGAGAGGTCTGCCCGCGAAGCTCAGGGTGAGACATGGAGGCGGTCGGTGTTCAAGCGTATCGCAATAGTGAACCGGGGAGAAGCCGCGATGCGGCTGATCAACGCGGTCCGGGAAGTCAACGCCGAAGGCGGTGACCCGATCGAGACCGTGGCCTTGTTCACCGACGGCGAGCGTGCCGCGACCTTCGTCCGGGCGGCGGACATCACGTACCCGCTCGGCCCGGCGTCGGCCCGGCCGTACCTGGACCTCGCGGTCCTGGAGCGCGCGCTCCGCGAGACCGGGGCCGACGCGGCCTGGGTCGGCTGGGGCTTCGTCGCCGAGGACCCGGCGTTCGGCGAGCTGTGCGAGCGGATCGGCGTGACCTTCATCGGCCCGTCGGCCGAGGCGATGCGCAAGCTCGGCGACAAGATCGGCTCGAAGCTGATCGCCGAGGAGGTCGGCGTACCGGTCGCACCCTGGAGCCGCGGGGCGGTCGAATCGCTGGACGCCGCGCTCGAGGCGGCCGAGCGGATCGGCTACCCGTTGATGCTCAAGGCAACGGCCGGCGGCGGTGGCCGCGGCATCCGGGTGGTGCGCTCCGCGGACGAGCTGTCCGACGCGTACGCGCGGACCAGTGACGAGGCGGCCCGCGCCTTCGGCAGCGGCATCGTCTTCCTGGAACGCCTCGTCACCGGTGCCCGGCACGTCGAGGTCCAGGTGATCGCCGACGGCCAAGGTACGGCGTGGGCGCTCGGCGTCCGCGACTGCTCGGTGCAGCGCCGCAACCAGAAGGTGATCGAGGAGTCGGCCTCGCCGCTGCTCGCCGCGTCCCAGGTCGAGGACCTGAAGGCGTCCGCTGAGCGGCTGGCGCTCGCGGTCGGCTACCAGGGCGCCGCGACCGTCGAGTTCCTGTACCACCCGGGCGAGAAGTCGTTCGCGTTCCTCGAGGTGAACACCCGCCTCCAGGTCGAGCACCCGATCACCGAGCTGACCACCGGGTTCGACCTGGTGAAGGCCCAGCTGCACGTCGCGTCGGGCGGCCGGCTGGAGGGCAGCAAGCCGCTCGAGAGCGGCCACGCGGTCGAGGCCCGGCTGAACGCCGAGGACCCGGACCGCGACTTCGCGCCGTCGCCGGGGCGGATCACCGTCCTCGACCTGCCGGCCGGTCCGGGGATCCGGGTCGACACCGGCGTCAGCGCCGGCGACAGCATCCCCGCCGACTTCGACTCGATGATCGCGAAGATCATCGGCTACGGCCGGACCCGCGAGGAGGCGATGGCGCGGCTGCGGCGGGCGATGCAGGCGACCACCGTGCTGATCGAGGGCGGTGCGACCAACAAGAGCTTCATCCTCGACCTGCTCGACCAGCCCGAGGTGATCGACGGCAGCGCGGACACCGGCTGGATCGACCGGGTCCGCGGCGAGGGCCGCCTGGTATCGCACCGGCACTCCGGCGTTGCGCTGGTCGCGGCCGCGATCGAGGGGTACGAGGACGCCGAGCAGGTCGAGCGGATCCGGCTCTTCGAGACCGCGCACGGCGGCCGTCCGCAGGTGCAGCACGAGGTCGGTCGCGCGATCGACCTGAAGCTGCGCGGCGCGAGCTACCGGGTGACCGTGGCGCGGATCGGTCCGGACCGGTTCCGGGTCGGTGTCGGCAACGGCAACGACCACCTGAAGATGGTGGACGCCGAGCTGGAGCGCCTGGACGAGTACACGAGCCGGCTGCTGGTCGGCGGGCAGCGGTTCCGACTCGTCACCGCGACCCACGGCCCGGTGCACCTGGTCGAGGTCGACGGCGTGACCCACCGCGTGAGCCGCGACGAGGGCGGCGTACTGCGTTCGCCCGCGCCGGCGCTCGTGGTGGCGACGCCGGTGCAGGCGGGGGCCGAGGTCGAGGCCGGCGCGCCCGTGCTGGTGCTGGAGAGCATGAAGATGGAGACGGTGCTGTACGCGCCGTTCAAGGCGACCGTGAAGGAGCTGCAGGTCTCGACCGGCAGCCAGGTCGAGACCGGTGCGCCGCTGCTCCGCTTGGAGCCGGCCGCCGACGAGGGTGCCGCGGAGGCGGCTGCTCCGGTGCAGAACGGCGTCGAGCTGGACCTGCCGAACGGGACGGGGGAGAAGTCCGCCGTCGAGCGCGTCGAGCGCGGGCTGGACGACCTGCGGAGCATGCTGCTCGGGTTCGACATCGACCCGCAGGACGAGGGCGGCATGCTGGCCGACTACCTCGCTGCCCGGTCGGAGCTCGCGCACCAGCAGTCCGGGCCGCCCGTCGGCGCCGAGATCGAGCTGCTGACGGTGTTCGCGGACTTCGCCGAGCTGAGCCGGAACCGGCCCGCCGGAGCGGACACCAGCATCGAGAACCGGGTGCACAGCCCGCGCGAGTACTTCTACACCTACCTGCAGAGCCTGGACCCGGACCGCGGCGGGTTGCCGGCCGAGTTCCAGGGGCGTCTGACGCGGGTGCTGAGTCACTACGGTGTGACTGCGCTGGAGCGGAGCCCGGAGCTGGAGGAGGCGGTCTTCCGGATCTTCCTGGCACAGTTGCGCTCGACTCCCGACGTACTGATCGTGACGTCGGTGCTCCAGCGGTGGATCGCCGAGCCACTGCCGGAGACGCCGTACGGCGAGTCGGTGCACGAGCTGCTGGACCGGTTGGTGCTGGCCACGCAGCTGCGGTTCCCGGTGGTCGGGGACCTGGCACGGAGTGTCCGGTTCCGCTGGTTCGACCAGCCGCAGGTGGACGCCGAGCGGGCGTCGATCATCGCGGGTGTCGGTGACGAGGTGGCCGACCTGGCCGCGAACCCGGACGCGCCGGACCGGCAGCAGCGGGTGGACGCGCTGGCCGCGATCCCGGAGCCGATCGTCCGGTTCCTCGCCGAGCGGCTGGAAGGCGGCTGGAGCGAGCGCGAGCCGATGCTCGCGGTGCTTGTCCGGCGGCACTACCGCGAGTACGAGCTGCACGACCTGCGGGAGTTCGCGGTCGACGGGCGGCCGTTCGCGACCGCCAGCTACTCGATCGACGAGAAGCCGAGTCACCTGGTCACGACGGTCGGCACGGTGGCCGAGCTCGCCGACCCCGACAGCGACCTGTCGCGGGCGCTGACCGCGCAGATCGACGCCCGTACGGCGGGTCACGAGGCGGTCGTCGAGCTCTACCTGCACGGCCCGGAGCTGCCGGAGTCCCAGCAGGAGGCCTCCGACCGCTACCGCCGGCTGGTCGCCGACCTGCCGATCGCCCAGCGGGTACGCCGGATCTCGGTCGCGATCGCCCCGGGCCACGGCAAGCCGGTGTCCTACTTCACCTACCGCCCCGCGGGCGGCTCGATGGCCGAGGACGACAACGTCCGCGGCGTGCACCCGATGGTCGGCCGCCGCCTGAACCTGTGGCGACTGCGCGACTTCCGGATCACCCGCCTGGACGCGCCGGACGACGTACTCCTGTACTACTGCGTCGCCCGCGACAACGAGGCCGACCGGCGGCTCGTCGCGCTGGCCCAGGTCCGTCAGTTCGCGGTCGTCCGCGACGAGGACGGCCAGGTCACGTCGCTGCCGCACGCCGAGCGTGCGATCGCGAACTGCCTGGAGGCGATCCGCCGGGCCCGGACGGCGCGCGGCGCGGCGGGCGCGAAGCTCGACATGAACCACGTCTGGGTGCAGATCTGGCCGGTGGTCGAGGCGCAGGTCGACGAGGTGACCGCGCTGCAGCGCAACATCGCCCCGCTGACCGCCGGCGCCGGGATCGAGGAGGTCCTGGTCCAGGGTCGCGTCGCGGCCCCGGACGGCACGATCAACCCGGTCACGGCCCGGTTCTACTACCAGCACGGCGCCGGCGTCGTGACGTCGGTGGAGCAGCCGCCGACCGGTCGGCTGTTGCCGCTCGACGACTACGCGCAGAAGGTGCAGCGGTCCCGGCGGCGGAACACGATCTACCCGTACGAGGTCAGCGGGATGGTCGCCGGCCAGGGCGGCAGGTTCGTCGAGCACGACCTCGACGACAGCGGCAACCTGGTCCCGGTCGACCGGCCGAAGGGCCTGAACAAGGCCGGCGTGATCCTCGGCCTCGTCACCACGCCGACCGACCGGTACCCCGAGGGCGTCACCCGGGTGGCGCTCAGCGGCGACCCGACGAAGGCGCTCGGTGCGGTCGCCGAGGCGGAGTGCTCGCGGATCATCGCGGCCCTCGACCTGGCCGAGCGGATGCAGGTCCCGGTCGAGTGGTACTCGCTGTCCGCCGGTGCCCGGATTTCGATGGACTCCGGCACCGAGAACATGGACTGGGTCGCGAAGGCGCTGAAGCGGATCGTCGAGTTCACCCAGGCCGGCGGCGAGATCAACGTCGTGGTCGCGGGCATCAACGTCGGCGCGCAGCCGTACTGGAACGCCGAGGCCACGATGCTGATGCACACCAAGGGCATCCTGGTGATGACGCCGGACAGCGCGATGGTGCTGACCGGCAAGCAAACGCTCGACTTCTCCGGCAGCGTCTCGGCCGAGGACAACTTCGGTATCGGTGGGTACGACCGGGTGATGGGCCCGAACGGCCAGGCGCAGTACTGGGCGCCGGACCTGAAGGGCGCCCGGGACGTGCTGATGACGCACTACGACCACACCTACGTCCTGCCGGGCGAGAACGGTCCACGGCGCGCGGTCACGACCGACCCGGTCGATCGCGACGTCACGCCGTACCCGCACGATGTCGCCGGGAGCGACTTCAAGACGATCGGTGAGATCTTCTCGGCGGCGACGAACCCGGACCGCAAGAAGGCTTTCGACATCCGCACCCTGATGCGGGCGGTGACCGACCAGGACCACCCCGTGCTGGAGCGCTGGGCCGGGATGGCCGACGCCGACACCGCGGTCGTGCAGGACGCGCGCCTCGGTGGGTACCCGGTCTGTCTGGTCGGGATCGAGTCCCGGTCGGTGCCGCGCCGGGGCTTCCCGCCCACCGACGGCCCGGACACCTACACCGCGGGCACGTTGTTCCCGCGGTCGTCTAAGAAGGTCGCGCGGGCGATCAACTCCGCCAGCGGCAACCGGCCGCTGGTGGTGCTCGCGAACCTGTCCGGATTCGACGGCTCGCCGGACTCGATGCGCAACCTGCAGTTGGAGTACGGCGCGGAGATCGGGCGCGCGATCGTGAACTTCCGGGGACCGATCGTTTTCTGCGTGGTCTCGCGGTACCACGGCGGCGCGTTCGTGGTGTTCTCGAAGTCGCTGAATCCGTCGATGACGGTGCTCGCGGTGGAGGGTTCGTTCGCCTCCGTACTCGGCGGCGCGCCGGCCGCGGCGGTCGTTTTCGCGGCCGAGGTCGACGCGCGGACGGCCGCAGACCCGCGGGTCGCGACGCTCGCGGAGCGGGTCGGCGAGGCGACCGGAGCCGAGCGCGCGGCGCTGGCGACCGAGCTCGCGGACGTCCGAACCGTCGTCCGGGCGGAGAAACTGGGCGAGGTCGCGGCCGAGTTCGACCGGGTGCACAGTATCCAGCGGGCCCGCGAGGTCGGGTCCGTCGACGCGGTGATCAGCGCGGCCGAGTTGCGGCCACAGTTGATCGAGGCAATCAATTCCGGGGTACCCGGACTGTGATGATTCCTCTAGCCTGGAAGGGTGCGTACCGACAGGGGCGGTCGCAGTCGGGCTCGGTCGTTGATCACGTTCATCGGCGTGAGCGTACTTTCGGGTGCGCTCGCGGCCGGGCTGGCGGTGCCGTTCGCGGGCTTCGCCGGACGTGGTGCGGCTGAGGTCGCGGGGACCGTCCAGAACCTTCCGAAGGAATTCCAGACCGATCCGCTCGCCGTCCGCAGCCGCATCCTGGCCGCGGACGGCTCGCTGATCGCCACCCTCTACGAACAGAACCGGGTCCCGGTCCGGCTGGGCACGGTCAGCCCGATCATGCGCAAGGCGATCGTCGCGATCGAGGACTCCCGGTTCTACGACCACGGCGCGCTGGACCTGAAGGGCACGCTGCGCGCGATGGTGCGGAACTCGACCGGCGGCGAGGTCCAGCAGGGCGGGTCGAGCATCACCCAGCAGTACGTGAAGATGAGCCTGGTCGAGAAGGCGCGGACGGCGGCCGAGCGGCAGAAGGCGACCGAGGTCTCGTACGAGCGCAAGCTCACCGAACTGCGGTACGCGATCGCCGTCGAGAGCGAGCTGTCCAAGGACGAGATCCTCGAGCGGTACCTGAACCTGGCGAACTTCGGCGACGGCGCGTACGGCGTCCAGACCGCGGCGCAGCACTACTTCCGGACCACCGCCGACAAGCTCACGCTCCCGCAGGCGGCGCTGCTGGCCGGCCTGGTGAAGAACCCGAGCGGGTACGACCCGACCAACGACCTGCAACGGTCCCGGGCCCGCCGGGACGTGGTGATCAAACGGATGCACGAACTCGGCGCGATCACCCTCCGGCAGGCGAACCAGGCGCTCCGCACGCCCGTCATCGACCTGGCCGCGGTCGAACCGGTGCCGAACGGGTGCGCCAACTCGCGGTACCCGTTCTACTGCGACTACGTGGTCTCCAAGCTGCTGGCCAATCCGGAGCTCGGCGCGACCGTCAAGGACCGCGACCACTACCTGAAGACCGGCGGCCTGTTGATCCGGACCTCGATCGACCCGCGGATCCAGGCGGCCGCCCAGGCGTCGATCGTGAAGCACACCAAGCGCAAGGACAGCGCGATCGCTGCCATCACCGTCGTCGAGCCGGGCACCGGCCTGGTCAAGGCGATGGTGCAGAGCCGTCCGTACGGCAACGGGCGCTACCACACGAACTACAACTACAACGTCGAGAAGTCGTACGCCGGTGGGTACGGCGGGTTCCAGAACGGCTCGACGATGAAGGCGTTCACGATCGCGGCGGCCCTGGCGAAGGGCATCCCGATGGACTACCGGATCAACTCGCCGGAGCAGATCGACCTGCGGAACACGAAGTTCAAGACCTGTCACGGCACGACCCGCGACCCGACGTACACGCCGAAGAACTCGACGCACAGCGGTGACCTGACGATGGTCGAGGCGGCGCGGTTCTCGACCAACACCTACTTCCTGCAGCTGTCGCAGCGGACCGGTCTGTGCGCGATCGCGAAGATCGCGTCCCGGCTCGGGATGTACAACGCGCAGACGATGGGGCCGCTCGACCAGGTGGTGTCGATGACGCTGGGCGTCGGGTACGTGACGCCGCTGATGCTGTCGAACGCGTACGCCACGTTCGCGGCGCGCGGGAAGTACTGCAACCCGCTGGTCGTCACCTCGGTGCGGGACAAGTCCGGAAAGGCGATTCCCGGTCCCGGCTTCGACTGCAAGCAGGTGCTGCCGCGCGCGGTGGCGGACGGGGTCAACCGGGTTCTCAGCGCGGTGATGATGCCGGGCGGTACTGGTGGCCACCTGCGGTTCGGTACCCGCGACATGGCCGGCAAGACCGGGACGATCCAGCAGAACCTGGCCGTGTGGTTCTCCGGCTACACCCCGAATCTCGCCGCCGCCGCGGTCGTCGCCGACGCGAACCTGCCGTACACGAACCTGATGTACGGCCACACGCTGGGCGGCCAGGACATCGTCGACCCGACCGGATCCGGTACGGCGGGTCCGCTGTGGGAGACCGCGATGCAGGGCGCCCTGCACGGCCTCCCGGTCGAACGCTTCGCCAACCCGCCGCGCAAGATGATCGGCAACCCGAAACCCCCGGCCTCGGGGAAGCCCACACCGAACAGTCCCCGCTGAGCCCAGCGTGACCAGCGCCCTGCTGATCGCGCTCGACGGGTCGCTCGGCACGCTGGTCGGCATCCTGCTGCTCGCGCTCGGCGCCGGCTACACCCACGGCGTACTCCGACCTGGTTGCTGCTCACCCGCGCCTAGAGCGGTCTGAGGTCCGAGCCCGGGACCCAGGCGATCTCGCCGTCCTTGTCGCGGAAGCGGCCGAGCCATTCGCCGTTGTCGCGGATCCAGATGTCGAGCTCGCCGGCCGCCCAGGTGGCGCGCTGGACCGACTGGCTGGGATCGACCTTGCGGATCGCGTCCGCGGGCCGGGGCCCGTGGGCGTCGTACTGGACGTCGAGATCGGAGGCCACCTGCCGGGCCTCCGTCTCGTCGTCGATCCCTGTTGCACGCCACCCGTTGACCGCACCGTCCCAGACGCCGAACCTGTTGGTTCCGTCGTCGGACGGGCGCACCGTGAACCGACCAAGCATGTTTTCAGATTACCGCCTTGTCGAACATATGTTCTAGTCTTGATGTCGACAGGAGGTGTGTGCGATGGACGACACGGTGCGCCCGGCCGGACTCAGTTGCGGTAGCGGAAGATGATCCGGCCCCGGGTCAGGTCGTAGGGGCTGAGTTCTACCAGGACGCGGTCCTCGGGGAGGATCTTGATGTAGTTCTTCCGGATCTTCCCGCTGATGTGCGCGAGGACCCGGTGACCGTTGCTGAGTTCGACCCGGAAGTTGGCGTTCCGGAGGCACTCGACGACGGTGCCTTCCATCTCGAGACCGCCTGCTGTTCTGGGCATCGTCAGGCCTTTCCCGGTCCGCTGACCAGTTCCAGGCTGCCGCCCGTTCGGTGGGCGCCGAAACCTTCGAACAGCCTTGTCGCGGCGGTGTTGGTCTCGTCGACCTCTGCCGTCGCCGCTTCCTTGCCGGAGTGGTGCAGTTGGGTCAGGGCGTGAGCCAGTAAGGCCCGGGCGATCCCGCATCGTTGCTCGGCGGCGAGGACCGCGACCAGTCCGATCCGCGGGAGTCGGGTCATCGTCGCGAGCCGGAGCAGGCCGACGTACCGACCGTCCCGGACCGCGACGGTGTACTTCGACGGGTCGAGCGGTCTCGTCCCACCTTGCCAGGGCAGGACCTCTGCGGGCATCGTGTGCCATCCGACGGTGGACCCGACCTCGGCGCGAATCGCCTGGTCCAGCTCGCGCAACGGCGCCTCGGCCACGTCGTCACCGGTCAGGATGGACAGCCCAGATGTCGTGGCAGTTGGTGTTGTGGGTACGGCGTACTCCGCCTCGCGCCGCCAGATCGTGAACCCGGCGCGGATCCACTGGGCTGTGAGGTCGTGGTCGGTCGCGTCGACAACCGTGTAGCGCGGGGCCGGCTGGTCGGCCAGGATCGCGGCGGCGAGCCGGTCGAAGACCTCGTCCCGCCAGGTGTCGATGCTGAGGAAGGTTCGGCCGTCGAGCCGACGGCTGGCGTGGCCGCGACCGACGACCAGGTCGTTCTCGATCGCATGCCATTGATTGTCGGCGACGCGTGAGACGGTCACCTTGTGGGCGTGAACGCCCGGACTGAAAGGCAAAGAGTTCATCGGTGTTCCTTTCGGGAGCTTCTGGGGGCGCTCCCGACGACACCTACGTCAGCCCGCCCGTGACCACGAGAGGGGGAGCACCCACTGCGTTGCAGCGTTCATCGGGGCCTCACCTCCAGGTGTGATGTCACGGACCACAGAACGGTACCAACCGCGCCGTCGGGTGGGCCACCGATTTTGGTCCTTCGAACAAGTGTTCTATTCTTGATCTCGGATGGAGGTGTGCGATGGGATACAACAATCCGCCGATCAAGTGGTCGGAGCTGGAGCGGAAGCTGTCCGACCGCCACCGCCCGGGCAGCCACGGCGGCCGTCCTGTCACCGCTGACGGCGGAGACAGCCCGGCCTGGTCCCAGCACCGCGGGCCCTATGTGCCCGAGCCCGTCCACCGCCCTGACCACGCGGTGCCTTATGCCGAGCTGCATGTCCATTCGAACTTCTCCTTCCTGGACGGCGCCTCCCAGCCGGAGGACCTGGTCGAGGCCGCCGTCCGGCAAGGGCTGCACGCGCTGGCGCTGACCGATCACGACGGGTTCTACGGCGCGGCGCGGTTCGCCGAGGCCGCCGCGGCGTACTCGCTGCCCACCGTGTTCGGCGCGGAGCTGTCGCTGGAGCTGACCGGCCCGCAGAACGGCGTGGCCGATCCGGAGGGCAGTCATCTGCTGGTGCTGGCCGAGGGACAGGAGGGGTATCACAAGCTCGCCGGTGAGATCACTGAAGCGCAGCTGGCCGGTGGCGAGAAGGGGAAGCCGGTCTACCACCTGGAGGAGCTGGCAGCGCGCGGGAAGGACCACTGGATGATCCTGACCGGCTGCCGCAAGGGGCTGGTCCGGCAGGCGCTCGAGCTCGGTGGACGCGCCGACGGCCCGGCCGCCGCGGGGCGCGAGCTGGACCGGCTCACCACCTTGTTCGGCAAGGACCGAGTGGTCGTCGAGCTGATGGACCACCACCTCCCCGCCGACACCACCCGGAACCGGATCCTGGCCGCCCTGGCCGCCGACCGCGGCCTCCCGGTCGTTGCTACGAACAACGTTCACTACGCGACCCCCGCCAAACACAAGCTGGCCGCCGCGCTGGCCGCGGTCCGGGCCCGCCGCGACCTGGACGCGATGGACGGCTGGCTGCCGGCGGGCGGGATGGCGTTCGTCCGGTCGGGCGCGGAGATGACCGTCCGCTTCCGGCGCTTCGACGGGGCGGTCGCGCGTTCGGTGACGCTGGCCGACCAGCTCGCGTTCGATCTCGCCCGAGCGAAACCGAAGCTCCCGCTCCGCGACGTACCGGAGGGGGAGACGCCGATGTCGTGGCTGCGGGTGCTGACGTTCCGGGGGGCTCTGAAGCGTTACGGGACACGTGAACAGCGCCCGGACGCGTATGAGCGGCTGGCGCGGGAGCTCGACGTCATCGAGGAGAAGGGGTTCCCGGGGTACTTCCTGATCGTCGAGGACATCGTCCGGTTCGCCCACGACCACGGGATCCTCTGCCAGGGCAGGGGATCCGCGGCGAACTCGGCGGTCTGCTACGCGCTCGGGATCACCGCGGTGGACAGCATCCTCTACAACCTGCCGTTCGAGCGGTTCCTGGCCACCACGCGGGCCGAGGAACCGGACATCGACGTCGACTTCGACTCGGGGCGTCGCGAGGAGGTCATCCAGCACGTCTACGCCAAGTACGGCCGGCGCAACGCGGCCCAGGTGGCGAACGTGATCTCCTACCGCCCGAAGTCCGCCGTCCGCGACATGGCCAAGGCGCTCGGGTACTCCGTCGGTCAGCAGGACGCCTGGTCGAAACAGGTGGACGGCTGGAGCCCCGAGATCACCTCGACCGAGCACGACATCCCGCCGCAGGTGGTGGCGATGGCGACCGAGCTGCTGAAGTTCCCGCGGCACCTCGGCATCCACTCCGGCGGGATGGTGCTGACCGAGCGCCCGGTCGGCGAGGTGGTGCCGATCGAGCACGCCCGGATGGAGGACCGCACCGTCCTGCAGTGGGACAAGGACGACTGCGCCTGGATGGGGCTGGTGAAGTTCGACCTGCTCGGGCTCGGCATGCTCGCCGCCCTGCAGTACTGCCTGGACATGGTCCGCGAGCGGATCGGGGAGTCGTGGGAGCTGCACACGATCCCGCGGGAGGAGGCCGGGGTCTACGACCAGCTCTGCCGGGCCGACTCGGTGGGTGTCTTCCAGGTCGAGTCCCGCGCGCAGATGGCGACGCTGCCGCGGCTGAAACCCCGCCGGTTCTACGACCTGGTCACCGAGATCGCGCTGATCCGGCCCGGCCCGATCCAGGGCGGCGCCGTGCACCCGTACATCCGGCGCCGGACCGGGGAGGAGCCGGTCACGTACCTGCACGCGAAGCTGCGGCCGGTGCTGGAGCGGACGATGGGCGTGCCGCTGTTCCAGGAGCAGCTGATGCAGATGGCGATGGCGGTCGGCGAGATCGACGGCGACGAGGCCGACCTGCTCCGCCGCGCGATGGGTTCCAAACGCGGCATCGAGAAGATCTCCTCCCTGAAGGACAAGCTGTACGGCGGGATGGCGCGCAACGGGATCACCGGTGACCTGGCCGACGAGATCTACGCCAAGATCGAGGCCTTCGCGAACTTCGGGTTCGCCGAGTCGCACTCGATCAGCTTCGCGCTGCTCGTCTACTCCAGCACGTGGCTGCGCCTGCACTACCCGGCCGCGTTCCTGGCCGCGCTGCTGCGAGCACAGCCGATGGGCTTCTACTCACCACAGTCCCTGGTCGCCGACGCGCGCCGCCACGGTGTCGAAGTACGGCGTCCGCACCTGCATCTGTCCGGGGTCGACGCGGGGCTGGAGTTGCTGGTCGAGGGGCAGGAGCGCACCGGGCCGACCGGATCGCCGCAGTGCCTGGAGGACCCGCAGCCGCTGGTCGGTCCGTTCGACCCGAAGGCACCGTTCGACACCACCAGTCATCGGCGGGACGGGGTGTTCGCGGTCCGGCTCGGGCTGGCCGAGGTCCGCACGGTGGGGGAGAAGGGCGCGAAGCTGATCGTCGAGGAGCGGGAGCGGGGCGGACCGTTCACCGAGATGGCGGACGTGGTCCGGCGTACCGGGATCACCGCGGCCCAGGTCGAGGCGCTGGCCACCGCGGGAGCGTTCGACTGCTTCGGGCTCGACCGCCGGCAGGCGTTGTGGGAAGCCGGCCGGGCAGCCGAGGAACGCCCGGGACAGCTGGCCGGTATCACCGCCGCCGGCCCGCCGCCGACACTGCCCGGGATGAGCGACATCGAGGCCGACATGGCGGACCTGTGGTCCACCTCGATCACCACCACCAACCACCCGATGGAACGCGTCCGCGACCAGCTCCGTGCCGACGGCATCCTGTCCGCGGCCGAACTGAAGGCCGCCCCCAACGGCGCCCGGGTCCGCGTCGCCGGCGTGGTCACCCACCGCCAGCGTCCCGCGACCGCCTCCGGCGTCACGTTCATGAACCTCGAGGACGAGACCGGCATGGCCAACATCGTCATCACCGTCGGCTGCTGGCACCGCCACGCCGCCGTAGCCCGCAACGCCGCCGCCCTGATCATCCGCGGCCGCGTAGAACGCGCCGGCGAAGTCACCAACCTCTCCGCCGACCACCTCCAACGCCTCCCCCTAGCCGCCCAAACCAAATCCCGCGACTTCCGCTAGAAACGGTTGGTCGGGTGGGGTTGGAGGAGAGTTAGTACTTCGGCGGTGGGGCGGACGTCGGCGAAGGTGCGGTAGAGGGTGTGGAGGGTGGCGTTGAGGTCTTGGTCGCGGCGGGCGGCGTTGGCGTCGGCGATCATGATGACGCGGTAGCCGACGGTGCTGGCGTCGCGGGCGGTTGATTCGCAGCAGACGTTGGCCACGGTGCCGGTGATCAGGACGGTGTCGATGCCGCGTTCTGCCAGCAGGTCCGACAGGTCGCAACGGCCTGGGAAGAACGCGCTGGTGGCGGTCTTCTCCACGATCAGGTCTTCGTCCCGTACGTCGAATTCGCGCCAGACGCGGTCTCGCAACGGACCGGTACCTCCCGATTCGCTGAACATTCTGGCGATCTCAGGCCCGAGGAACTCAACTGTCACGGGGGTGATCTCGGTGCGCCCGGGCAGTACCCACGCGACCGTGCCGCCCAGGGAGCGAAGGTTGCCGGCGAGCGCTTGGATGTTCGGCACGATGCCGCGCGCGTAGTCGTCGTGCTCGACGAAGAACGAGACCATGTCGACGACCACCAGCGCCGTACGCTCCGGCACCAGCTCCTGGTAAGCGTGCCGCTTCCCGCGCCGCGCCTCGTGCCGCGCGTACTCGCGTGCCTCGATCGTCCACTGGTGCAGCTTCGGAACCACAGTCTCCGTCATGCGCCAGAGCATGTCAGCCGCTACCGACAGATCTCCGAGTTGTCGCAAACTCTCGCAGTACCCGCTTCGAGCGCCGGTTGCCCGCGCGCCGGCTCCGCGTTCGCCGAGTCGTGGCGTTTGGTTCGTGCCCTGATTGGCGAATCGTGGAGTGCGGTTGGGATTTCGGAGCCGTCGTTCACGACTCGGCGGGGCAGGTCGGTCGTGCGGGGTACGGCGTTGATACGTGAGGGAGTCGTAGAGTCGGCTTGTGGGTGTTGATGTGGTGACCGAGTGCGTGATTGCTCGGGCGGTTGATGTTGTGGCGGGGTACGTCGGGGATCCGGGCAATGCGCCGGCGTGGTACTCGAATATCGAGTCGGTGCAGTGGCAGACCGAACCGCCGGTCGGGGTTGGTTCGCGGATGGATTTTGTTGCGCACTTTCTCGGGCGGCGGCTTGCCTATACGTACGAGGTTGTCGAACTGGTTCCGGGGCGTCGGCTGGTGATGCGGACCGCGCAGGGGCCGTTCCCGATGGAGACGAGCTACGAGTGGTCTCCCGTGAGCGAGGACGCCACGCGGATGACGTTGCGGAACCGGGGTGAGCCGAGCGGGTTCGCCGGGGTTGCGGCGCCGTTGATGGCGGCGGCGATGCGGCGCGCGAACACCAAGGACCTCGCGCGGCTGAAGCAGGTTCTCGAGTCGCGCTGAGATGGCCGGCGGGAACATCTGCGCGTCTAGCAACTGTCGGGCCCAATCTGACCACATGCTGGCAAACGCTTACCGGCGGCTGTCGAACTCTGCCACACTGGGTGTCCATGACTTCGCCTCTGGTGATCAATGACAACGGTGCGTGGTGCTGGTTCCAGGACGAGCGGGCGTTGGTCGATCCGAATGACGGGGTCCTCGTCGTCGGGTCGATCGCGGCGCCGGAAGGTCCCGGTGGCGCTGATCGGGCCGGCAATGTCGAGCTGACCGTGGTCGATCTGCGGTCCGGTGCGACCGACGTCGTGGTCCTGCATGAGCAGTTCGAGGCCGACGACCACGACGTACCGGCGTTGTGGCGGCGGCGGGACGGTCGGTGGCTGGCGGTCTACACCAAGCACAAGACCGACGACCTGACGCGGTGGCGGGTGAGCGAGCCCGGCGATCCGCGGAAGTGGGGCCCGGAGCAGACGTTCGACTGGAGCGAGTTCACCGGCGGCCGCGGCGTCACGTACTCGAACCTGCACGAGCTCGACGGCCGTCTCTACTGCTTCGCGCGCGCCGTGAACGACGACCCATGCGCGCTGGTGTCCGACGACGAGGGTGACACATGGACGTACGCCGGGAAGCTGTTCACCCGCCCGAAGATCGGCTACGTCAACGGATACACCCGCTACGTCTCCACGCCGAAGCGCGTCGACCTGATCACGACCGACCACCACCCGCGCGACTACAACAACTCGATCTACCACGGGTACCTGGAAGCCGGCGCGCTGCACCGCACCGACGGGACCGTCGTGGGCGAGGTCGCGCTCGACGCGGACGCACCCTCGCAGGTCGAGCTGACCACCCTCCTCGCCGCCGACTCGGTCTGGGACGGCGAACCGATGACGCACTGCTGGACGACCGACATCCGCCGCGGCGACGACGGCACGATCGCGGCGGTCCTGACCGCTCGCCACGACACGCCTGAGAAGCCGGAGGACGCCTTCGAGCGGCTGCACCCGGTCCCTGACCACCGCTTCTTCTACGCGCGCCTCGCGCCCGGCGGGACCTGGCAGGTTCACCAACTCGCCAAGGCGGGCGACGGTCTGTTGCCGCACGAGAACGACTACACGGGCCTGGTCGCGATCGACCCGTACGACCTCGACTCGCTGTACGTCTCCACGCCGATCGACCCGCGGGACGGCGCCGCCCTGAAGCACCACGAGATCTTCCACGCCCGTACGGCGGACGGCGGCGCGACGTGGACGTGGACACCAGTGACGGAGAACTCGACCGGTGACAATCTCCGGCCGATCGTCGCGCCAGGCGATCCGGGGAGGGTCCCGCTGCTGTGGTTCCGCGGCGAGATGACGGCCTCGCAGCACTACGCGTGTGAGGTCGTGCTCCGGGATCAGCCGCGACAGACATAGTAACAAGCGGTACCATCTGACCCATGGGCGTGCCGGTTCGGCGGTTGTGGGTAGCGGTGCTGTGTGGATACCTCGCGTTCGGAGCCGCGTTGCAGGCGCTGCCGTCGTACGTGCCGAGCAGGTACGGCGGTGGCGCGCTGGCCAGCGGGACCGCGGTCGGGATCGCGTTTCTGGCCACGGCTCTCGGGCGCCCGTTCGCCGGTCGGCTGGCGGACGCGGGCAGGTCGCGACCGGTCGTGCTGACCGGGGGAGTGCTGGCCGCGCTTGGAGGCCTGGGGCAACTGTTGGCGCCGGATCTCGCGGTGCTGCTGGTCGCGCGACTGGTGATGGGCGCGGGCGAGGCGGCGCTGTTCTCGGCGGCGTTGCCCTGGGTGCTGGCCGGAACGCGGATGGCCCATCGCGGCCGGCTGGCAGGATGGTTCGGCCTGTCCATGTGGGGCGGATTGGCCGGCGGCCCGGTCCTCGCGACAATCGTCGGGAGTGCGGGAAGCGCGGGTGGTGGGGGCGGTGCGGGCGGCGCAGGTGGGGATGTCGTCTGGTGGGCGGTCGTGGTGTTGTCGCTCGTGTCCGTGGTGCTGGTGCTCACGACCCGTCGCGATCCAGGCCGAAGCGAGCCGCTGACACGCATCCGCAGTATCCGGGATCTGATCCCCGTCGGCGTTCCCTTGCCGGGAGCAATCATCGGCCTGGCCGCCTACTGCTACGGCACCGTGGCGGCGCTACTCGTCCTCAGACTGAGAGCCGACGCGATCGGCGTCGACAACATCGCCCTCGCCGTCTTCGCGCTCGCCTTCCTGATCGTGCGCTTCGCCGGCAGCCCACTGGTCGATCGGTACGGCGGACGCGTCGTCGCGGCAACGACCGTCACGATCGAGATCGTTGCCTTGCTCGGCCTCGCAAAAGTCGACGGCCCGGCCGGCGCGCTCGTCTTCACCGCGCTCGCCGGCGTCGGTATGGCGCTGATCTATCCGGCCTGCGTCTCGATGACGCTCGATCGCGTCCGTGGTCTGCGGCCGGGCGTCTCGATGGGCGTGATGACGTCGTTCTGGGACTTCGGCGTGATGGTCGCAGGTCCGCTGGGCGGGTTGACCGCGGACCGCGCGGGCTATCCGGCCGCGTTCGGTCTCGCGGCCGGAGCGGGAGTCGCCTGTGTCGCCGTACTGCTCAGAATGCCGCGGCGAGCAGTGTCTCCACGATGACCCGCGCCTCCGCACCGAGCCCCGGATCCTGGTCAACCGCACTGATCAGCGTCGCCCCTTCCAGTACGACGACCAACTGCCGCGCCGTCGTCTCGGGATCGCGGGCGCCGGCGTCGGTGAGCAGGCGTGCGAAGAGTTCGCGGTAGAAGGTGAGATGGTCCCGCGCGAGCCGGCGCGGCGCCCCGTCGTACCCGCGGTCCTCGGTGGCGGCGTTCATCATCGCGCAGCCGCGGAACCCGGACTCGGCGTACCAGGTCGCGACCAGGTCGAAGACGGCGAGGACCTGGTCGCGGCCGGGCGGTGCCGCGGCGACGGCCTCGTGGTGCCAGGCGCGGACCCGGTGCGTGCGGTCGGTGAGGACGGCCTCGACCAGGCCCTCCTTGGAGCCGAAGTTCTTGTAGATGGTCAGCTTGGACGCGCCGGCCGCCTCGACCACCTCGTTGATCCCGGCCGCGTGGATCCCGCGGCGGCCGAACACGTCCGCCGCCGCCTTCAGGATCCGGGCCCTGGTCGCCTCCGGGTCCAGTCGTTCACCTGCCTTGACCGGCATCGGGTCACCACCTCCGGACTCCATAATACCGATCGGTGTTATCTGGACGTAGATAAGAACGATCGGTACTATCAACGTCATGTGGACAGCGGCAGGATTCGAGCGCGTGGCCGAGGCCTTCGAGCGCAACTTCGTCGAACGCGGTGAGGTCGGCGCGGCGTTCGCGGCGTACCACCAGGGCCGGTTGGTGGTCGACCTCTGGGGCGGGACCGCCGACCCTGAGACGGGACGGGCGTGGGACCGCGACACCATCCACCTGATGTTCTCGGGCACCAAAGGGTTGACGACCGCGTGCGTCCTGCTGCTGGTGCAACGCGGGCAGGTGGGGCCGGCCGATCCGCTCAGCCGCTACTGGCCCGAGTTCGGTGCCGAGGGCAAGGAATCCGTCACGATCGCCGACGTGCTGTCCCACCAGGCGCGGCTGCCGCACGTCGAGGCGGGGTACGCCGACCTTCTCGACCACGATGCGATGGCGGCACACCTGGCGGCGCAGGCACCGTCGCCCGATCCGCACGCCGGGTTCGTGTACCACGCGATCACGTGGGGCTGGCTGCTCGACGAGTTGGTACGCCGGGTCGACGGTCGCACCGTGGGACAGTTCTTCGCCGCGGAGTTCGCCGTACCGCTGGGGCTGGAGGTGTGGATCGGGTTGCCGGCGGAGCTGCACTGGCGGGCGGCGACGATGGTCGCGCCGGAGGGTGTGCTGTTCGACGGGCCGAATCCGTTGTGGGTGCCGGGTGCCGAGAAGATCTGGAACAGTGACGAGTACCGATCGGCCGGCCTGGCCGCGGTCGGTGGGTACGCGACCGCGCGCGGGATGGCGCGGTTCTACGCGTCGCTGCTCGGCGAGGTGGACGGCGTTCGGGTGCTGGCGCCGGCGACCGTCGAGCTCGGGCGCCAGGAGATCCGGCGCGGCATCGAGCCGACGTGGGGGAGTCCGATGGCCTACGGCGCCGGGTTCGAGTTGCAGACCGGTGACGGACCGGCGGACGCGTTCGGTCACGCCGGAGCGGGCGGTTCGCGGCACGGCGCCTGGCCGGGCCGCGAGACCGCCTACTCCTATCTGATGAACGAGGTGCGCGCCGCTCCGGACGGGCGCCCGCTCAGTCTGCTGGGAGCGCTCAGCCGAGGTAGTCGCGCCACGGGCCGGTGATGGCCAGCGTGATCCCCGGCGTCTGGATGTTCACGAACAGCACCTTGCCGTCCTCGGAGAACGCCGGGCCGGTGAACTCCGAGTCGTTCAGCATGTTCCGGGCGATGGCGTACGTCGGGCCACCCGGCGTGGCGCTGAGCACGTGGCTGCTGGCCTGACCGTCCTCGGCGAGGATCAGCGAACCCCACGGGGTCACGGTGACGTTGTCCGGGCCGTCGAAGTTGAGGTCGTCGTACTTCACGTCGGCGCGGCCCTTGTTCGCGGCGGCGTTCTCCGGGAAGTAGGTGACCAGCTGGATGGTCTGCGCGTCGTAGTCGTAGAACCAGACCATGCCGTCGTGCGGTACGGCGTCGGCGGGCAGGTCGGCGGTGCCGGACTCGGCGTACGAGTTGACGACGTACACGCCCTTCTTGGTGCCGAACACGCCCTCGAACTTCTTACCGCGGGTGATCTGGCCGTCGGTGAACTGCTTGCGGACCGACGTGGTGGCGCCGTCGCGGTCCGGCACCGGGATCCACTTGACCCGGAACGGGCGGAGCAGCTGGGCCGAGGTCAGGTACGCGACGTCCGGGATCGGCTTGCCGTCGTCACCGAGGATGGCCAGCGCCTCGAGGGTGCCGAAGTCCTTGTTCTGCAGGTCCTGCCAGCTGCGCGGGCCGAGCTTGTAGCCGCGCGGCGCCGACCAGCGGTAGAAGGTGCCGTTCGGGCCGGAGGCGTCCTCGGACAGGTAGACGTGGGTCCGGTCCTCGTCGATCGCGAGCGCCTCGTGCGCGTAGCGGCCGAGCGCCTTCAGCGGCACCGGGTGCGCGGTCTTGCCGTCGCCCCAGACCTCGAACACGTACCCGTGGTCCTTCAGCCGGGTGGTGCCGTTGGCCTTGTTCTCGGTCTCCTCGCAGGTCATCCAGGTGCCCCACGGGGTCGGGCCGCCGGCGCAGTTCGTCAGCGTGCCGGAGATGCCGACCCACTCGCCGAGGTTGTTGCCGTCCTTGTCGACGTCGATGACCGTGCAGCCGCCGGCCGCGCCGACACCCGCGTCGTAGACGGTGCCCTCGACCGGCGGTACGCCGAGGGCGTTGGCGCTGCCGACCTCGTGGTTCTGGATCAGCTGGTAGCGGCCCTGGCCGGCGCTGAACACCGCCGTACCGTCGTGCAGGGTCGGCGTCGGCTGGCCGGTCTTGAGCTTGGTCTGGCCGGCCTGGGTGACGACCTTGTACTTGAACCCGGCCGGCAGCGCGAGCAGGCCCAACGGGTCGTCGAGCAGCGGCGGGAAGGGCCGGTGCTGCGGGAACGGCGAGCGGTCGGCGTGCGACGCGGGTGCGGCCTCGGCGAGCGTCGGCATCGCGCCGACGGTGCTGATGCCGACTCCGGCGGCGCCGACGGCGGCACCGCGCAGGACGGAACGACGATCGACTGACATGGTGTTGACTCCTTGGAAAAAGCGGTTCCCGAGTTGCCCAGATCCTTCAGGCCGTGGACTGACGGCTGGGAAACAACACCTGAACAACATTCGTGCGATCCATCTGCAACGAATGCACAGCCCCCGGCGTCTACTGTGGGAGGTGATGGTGATGCGCACAGTGAGCGTCGTGCTGCTGGTGGCCGGACTGCTGGTTGCTTGCGGCAATGACCCCGGATCGGGAGGGACCCCTTCGATGAGCGATACCCCGACAGGCAGCCCGTCGAGCAGCGTGCCGTCAGGTGGACCGGCCGACCAGGCCAAGGCCGACCTGGCCAAGCGGCTCGGCGTCGCCGCCGCAGAGGTGACGGTGGTCAGCTCCGAGGAGGTCACCTGGCCGGACGGCAGCCTCGGCTGCCCGGAGCCCGGGATGCGGTACACCCAGGCGCTGGTGCCGGGGAACCGGACGATCCTCGAGGCCGGCGGCAAGCAGTACCAGTACCACTCCGGCGGGCACAGGGCGCCGTTCCTCTGTGAGCATCCGCAGGGTCCGGCGCGTTGAAAAGTTTCCTCGGGACGCGGTGTATCACCGCAGGCCGAGGGTGACTCCGCAGCAATAGGGGGGAAGCCTTCGGGCCGTTGCAGGAGGGAGAACGGCGCGCAGGTGCGTAGAGGGGGGTGACGCGGTGCGGGGGCCTGGCCGATGAGGCCGGGAGCCCGCACCGCGTCAGCGTGGAGCTAGGGCTGCTCGAGTGACGCCAATGCGTCGCCGGCCCGCAGGACTGGACCGGTGCCGGGCTCGGGCTGGGACAACGCGAAGGCGAGCAGTGCGTCGGCGGCCTGCTTCGCGTTCTCGCCGGTGACCGACATCCGGCCGGCGATCAGGCCCGCGACGAGCGGCGTCGCGAACGACGTACCGCTCCAGCGCGCCATACCGGCGAAGGAGCGCAGTTGGCCGGTGTTCGGCGGTTCGGTGCATTCGTAGTCGCCGGTGAGGAAGGCGTTCACCAGGTTCTCGCCCGGTGCATAGACATCGACCCAGCCGCCGAAGTTGCTGAACGACGCGCGGTCGCGGCCGTTGTCGGCCAGCGCGCCGACGCCGACCGTCTCCGGGAACGCGGCCGGCCAGAAGTAGTCCCGGCTCGCTTCGTTGCCTGCGGCGGCGACGAGGGTGAGTCCGTTGACACGGTTCAGCCGGGTCTGGATGAAGACGTCCAGCCCGAGCGCCGGCAGGTCGAAGCGGGTCCGCGTCCCGGCCGACAGGCTGATGATGTCCGGCGCCAGATCGAGTACTTCGTCCAGCGCCTGCGCGAGGTCGAACTCCCACATCGCGCCGGCCGCGGTGAAGTAGCTCTTCACCACGACCTCCACGTTCCGCGCGATCGCCCGCAGTACGCCGGCGATGAACGTCCCGTGGCCCGCGTACGGCCGGATTCGCCCGGACCCGTCGAACGCGTTCTCCGGATCACCCGTCACGCCGTTCAGCCAGTACGCCGCCGGCGCGTCGGACCACCCCACGTCAAGTACGACGACCTTCACCCCGCGACCGTCCGCGGCACCCGCGGGCAGGAACGGGGTCGGTAGTACGGGATCCGGTGGGATCCCCGGCGGTACCTCCTCGGGCTCGGTGGCCGGGCACGGGCTGACACTCGGACTCACGTAGAACAGATGCTCCGGGGTGACAACGCCGCGACCGAGCCGCAGGTCGGCATGTCGCAGGAATCGTTGGGTGGGCGAACGATCCTCGGGTGCGTCGGCCGGGACCTTGTCCGGTAGCAGCAGCCGGGTGACGCCGCCGATCCCGCCCTCGGCCGGGCGTCCGCCCTCGAACAGGTCGACCACTCGGGCGAGGTCCTTGTCGCGGACCAGCACCACCCCGGTCCGATACAGGTAGTCGGCCCCTTCCGGGCGTTTCTCCCAGTCCTCCGGGTAAACCTCGACCGCGCGCCCGAACGCCTCGAGAATCAGCTCGATCTGGGCGATGTACTTTCGCTCGGTCGTTTGATTTTCCATTTCCGGCATTCCCCCTCTGAATCAGCGAAATGACCGATATCATTCCAGAGTGCCGACGGCCGGGGGGAGTGCCGAAGCAGCGGAAAATCTGCTGCCGCTCGCGTTGTCACGTCCGCACGACGCGATCGCGTCGGCGCGGCTGCTGCTTGCCGCCGCTCCCGCCGCCCGCGAGGCGTCGATCGCGCACCAGGCCTGGGGCATCGGCCTGCGCCAGCTCGGCGACGTGACCCGGGCGGTGCGCGAGTTGCGGACCGCGCTGCGGCTCGCCGAGCAGTCCGGGCGGTCCGAGCGGGAGGCGGATGTCCTTGCCACGTTGGGCGCAACGCTGGGCCGGGCCGGTCGCAGCCGGGAGGGACTCGAGCGGCTGGACCGGGCCGTCGACCTGAGTCGCGGTGCGCTGACCGGGCGGGTGTTGTTGCGGCGGGCCGACGTACTGCTGGTGCTCGGGCGGCATCGGGAGGCGCTCGACGATCTGCGGTCGGCGATCACCCGGTTGCGGCGATCCGGCGACCAGGTCTGGGAAGCGCGGTCGCGGAACTACCGTGGATTCATCCAATTGGCGTTGGGCGGGACGCAACGGGCGGACGCGGATTTCGCGGTCGCCGAGAAGTTGTACGCCGCAACGGGTCAGGAGTTCGAGTACGCCGAAGCTCGGCAGAACCGTGGACTGGTCGCGTACGCGCGCGGCGATTTACCGGCGGCCTTGCGGTATCTCGACGACGCCGGCCGCCGGTTCGCCGCGGTCGGCGTGGTCTGGCCGGACCTCGCGATCGACCGCTGCGGCGTACTGCTGGCCGCCGGGTTGAGCACCGAGGCGCTCGCGGAGATGGACCAGGCGATCGCCCGGATGGATGCCGACGGCGGTACGGCGACCAAGCGCGGCGAGCTGTTGTTCGCAGCGGCGACGGCCGCGTTGGCGGCCGGAGATCCGCAGGCCGCGCGGCAGCGGGCCGAGCGGGCGCGCCGGTCGTTCTCGGCGCACCGTCGGGAGTGGTGGTCGGTGCGGTCGTCGCTGGTGTTGCTCGAGGCCCGTTACCAGGCGGGCGAGCGGGGGCCGCGTCTGCTGCGAGGGGTCAGCGAGGTCGCGCGCCGGCTCGATGCGCTGGGATCTTCCGAGGCGTCGGCCGCGCATCTGCTGGCGGGGCGGATCGCGCTGGCCGACGGGCGGTCGCGGACCGCGGATCGTCAGTTGGAGTCGGCCGGCCGGCACGCGAAAGGCGCCCCGCCGATTGCGCGGAGCGCGGCCTGGCTCGGGAGGGCGTTGCGGGCCGAGGCGCGGGCGGACGTGCGCGGCATGTTGTCGGCGTGTGGTCGTGGGCTCGACGCACTCGACGAGCATCGGTTGTTGATGGGTGCGACCGAGTTGCGCGCGTTGGCGACCGGGCAGGGTGCCGAGTTGGCGGGGCTGGCGTTGCGGGACGCGGTACGGCGTGATGATCCGCGGCGATTGCTGGTGTGGGCCGAGCGATGGCGGGCCACGGCGCTCGACGTACCGCCGGTGCGGTCGTCGGACGACACGCACCTCGCTGCGGAGCTTGCCGCCCTGCGAGATGTCGTACGGCGCTCGGACGCGGATCCCGATCCGGGGTTGGAGAAGGAGCGGCGGCGACTGGAGAAATCCGTTCGCGACCGGGCGTTGCTGGCGCAAGGTGCTGCCTTGGGTGGTGGGGCATCGCGGCTCGACTTGGACGAGTTGGTCGGCGCGCTGGGCGACACGGTGCTCGTCGAGTTGGTCGAGGTCGACGGGGTGTTGCATGCGGTGGTGGTGCGGGACGGCCGGATCACCCGGCGGGAAGTCGGGCCGATGGCCGCGGCGGCCCTCGAGGTCGAGCGCTCGCGTTTCCGGTTGCGGCGACTGGCCCACGGCCGCTCCCCAGGACGGCCCAACGGCAACGGCCGAGTGATTGGACGGTCCAACGGTGAGGGCCGGGGGCAGATGCAGCTGGGGCCGTCGTTGGAGGTGCTGGGTGCTCGGCTCGGGGGAGCGATTCTCGGGTCGGCGCTGGAGCTGCTCGGGGATCGTCCGGTGGTGATGGTGCCGCCTGCTCGCCTGCAGGCTTTGCCGTGGGGATTGGTACCGGAGCTGGCCGATCGGCCGGTCAACGTTGTGCCCTCGGCCGCGTCTTGGTTGCGCGCCCGGCAAGTGCGACCACCCGCCGACCGGCGAGTCGTGCTGGTGCTCGGGCCAGGCTTGTCGGCCGGTCGGGCCGAGGTACTGCGGCTGGCCAAGAAGTACCCCGACGCGACCGTCCTCGCCGACGGCGACGCGACCGCGGAGAAGGTACTGCGGGAGCTCGACGGTGCCTGGATCGCGCACATCGCCGCGCACGGAACCTTCCGCGCGGACAGTCCGCTGTTCTCGTCGCTGCGGCTCGACGACGGCCCGCTGACCGTGTACGACTTCGAGCGGCTGCGCAGAGCGCCGTACCGGATGGTCTTGTCGAGTTGCGATTCCGGGCTGGCGAAGCCGGTCGGGGCCGACGAGTTGCTGGGGTTGAGCAGCAGCCTGATCCCGTTGGGCGCGGCGGGGATCCTGGCGAGCGTCGTACCGGTGAACGATCCGGCGACGGCGCCGTTGATGCTCGCGCTGCACGACAACCTGCGGGCCGGTCAGCCGCTGGCGGCCGCGTTCGCCGGTGCGCGGTCGGCGGCGCGCGGGGATCCGGTGGCGCTGGCGGCGGGGCGATCCTTCGTCGCACTCGGGGCCTGAGTTTGTATCAGCGGACATCCGGACTGTCTCTGTAGAAGTAGCGGTCCGGTGCGAGAGGGGGACGGCATGCGGGACGATCCGTCGGTCGTCGACCTGGTCACCCGGGCCAGGGACGGCGACAAGAGCGCGTGGGACGAACTGGTCGAGCGGTATGCACCGCTCGTCTATTCGGTCTGCCGCCGATACCGGCTGCCGCAGGCGGATATCGACGACGTCGGGCAGAGTGTGTGGCTGCGACTGGTCGAGCACCTGCCGGGGTTGCGGGAGCCGGCCGCGTTGCCGGGCTGGATCGCGACCACGACGCAGCGCGAGTGCTTCCGGCTGATCCGTTCGACGAGCCGGGTGGAACCCGTCGATCCGGCCGAGTCGGCTGACGTACCCGAGCCGGCGATCGCCGAGGAGGAAGTACTGCGGCACGAACGCCGGCGGATCCTCCGGACCGCGTTCGCCGAGCTGTCGCGCAAGTGCCAGCTCCTGCTCGCATTGCTGATGCAGGACCCGCCGACGCCGTACGACGAGATCGGCCGGACGCTGCGGCTACCGATCGGCAGCATCGGGCCGAACCGGGCCCGCTGCCTGACCCGGCTCCGGCAGACCCCCGCGCTCGCGGTGCTGGTCGCGGACGGACCCGATGACCCGACGAGGAGGTGAGCGACCATGCTGGACCCCGAGTGGAGCGATGACGAGAAGCTGATCGAGGCCCTGCGGGACGCGCTGGCGTCGGCCGGCGAGGTGCCGGAGGCTTTCGTCGAGGCCGGTAAGGCGGCGTTCGCGTGGCGCACCATCGACGCCGAACTCGCGGCGCTCACCTACGACTCGGCGTGGGACTCGCTGGACGCCTTGGCGATCCGTTCCGAGAGCGCGATCCTGCGGTCGCTGACATTCGCCTCGGACGGCTGGACGGTCGAGGTCGAGCTGACCCCGGACGCCGTCCTCGGGCAACTGGACCCGCCCGAGGCCGGGACGGTCGCCGTCCGCGGGGCCGGTGGCAACTGGCCGACCGCGGAAATCGACGACCTCGGGTTCTTCGTCCTGCGCCCACCACCGACTATTCCCTACCGGCTGTCCTGCACCACCGCGTCCGGTACGACGATCCTCACCGGCTGGATCACGCCGTAGGGAATGTGCTCGGTGCTGCTCAGGCGGCGAACACCTGCGAGTCGTCCGCGAACGCCTTGAACTCCAGGGCGTTCCCGGCCGGGTCGAGGAAGAACATCGTCCACTGCTCACCGGTCTGCCCCTGGAACCGGACGTACGGCTCGATGACGAACTCGGTACCGGCCGCCTTCAACCGCTCGGCGAACTTCTGGAACTCCTCGACGCTCAGGATCAGCCCGAAGTGCGGCACCGGTACGTCGTGACCGTCGACCGGGTTGTGGATGCGCTGCTGCCGCTCGGGAGCGACGTGCGTGACGAACTGGTGGCCGCGCAGGTTCCAGTCGATCCACGTCTCGGAGCTGCGCCCCTGCTCGAGGCCGAGGACCGTGCCGTAGAAGTGCCGGGCCGCGTCCAGGTCGTCGACCGGCATCGCGAGGTGGAAACGGGGAACGGGGGAGTCGAGAACGGTCATGGCGTCCATCGTCGCCTACGTTCGGGCGCAGGGCAGCTCCAGGCGGCTCAGGCGGTGGTCGCGTTCCGCTGGCCGGACTCGACGTGCGGGCGGGACTGCCACAATGCCCACTCCGCGCTGACGTCGCCCGCGGTCCGGAGCAGCAGCGGGAGATGGTCGTGCAGCAACGTCTCGACGGAGGTCTCGGCGGCGTGCACCGTCACGTTCATCGCCGCCCGGACCGTCCCGTTGCCGTCGCGCACCGGCGCGGCCACCGATCGGACGCCGGGCGCCAGCTCCTCGTCCGCCAGCGCCCACCCGCGCGCCCGGATCTCGGTGAGTTCGTCCCGCAGCTGCTCCGCGGTCCTTCCGATGTACGGCGGCAGTCCGGCGCGACTCGGTTGGGCGAGGACGTCGGCCAGTTCGTCCGGGGTCAGCGCGGACAGCAGCACCTTGCCCTGCGACGTTTGCGCCGCGGGGAACCGGGTGCCGATGTCGACGCGCAGCGCGATCAGTTTCGGTACCGACACGCGCGCGACGTACACGATGTCGGAGCCGTCGAGCTGGGCCATCGACGAGGACTCGCCGGTGCGCGCGACGAGCGCCTCGAGGTGCGGTTTCGCGATGTCCCAGAGGCCGAGCGAACCGACGTACGCCATCCCCAGGGTGAGCACCTTCGGGGTCAGCTGGAAGGCGCCGTCGGTGGTGCGGACGAAGCCGAGCTCCTCGAGGGTGAGCAGCAGCCGGCGCGCGGTCGGCCGGGCCAGGCCGGCCGCGGTCGCGACCTCGGTGAGCGACATCGTCCGGTGGTCGGCGTCGAAGCAGGCGAGCACGTCCAGCCCGCGAGCCAGCGCCTCGACGAAATCCGGCCCTGCGCCACGCCCTGCCATCTGTTCCTCCGTCGGTCGACTACGACTCACCGAAGATGGTGCCACGTGCCTCACGGGTCGAGTCGGACTTGTACTCGGTGTACTGGTACGGGTTGTCGAGCACCTCGCCCTTGGGCAGCTCCGGGTTCATCCCGTTCCGCCAGGCCTCTTCGCCGAGCGACGAGCGCAGGTGGTCGACGGTCGCCTCCACCTCCCGCCGTACGGCGGCCAGGTCGCAACCGACCAGCTGGTGATCCTGCTTCACCACGCGACCGTCGACGATCACCGTATGGACGTCGCCGCGCTGCGACTGGAACGCGACCTGACCGTACGGGTTGATCAACGGGAACGACACCGGTGACGCGTCGTTCTTGATCAGCACCACGTCGGCCTTCTTGCCCGGTTCGAGGCTGCCGAGGTCGTCGCGGCCGAGGGCCTTAGCGCCGCCGCGGGTCGCCCAGCCCACGACGTGTTCGGCGCGCAGATGGCTGTGCGTCACGGTGGCGCCTTTCATGTGCGCCTCGAGGTGTTCGCGGGCGCGGTCCGCGCCGAGGGTGGTCCGCATCGCGCTGAACAGGTCGCCACTCCACCACACGCTGGTGTCCTGCGACAGCGAGACCGGGATGTCGTGGCGGCGTACCTGCCAGGTCGGTGGGTAGCCCTGACCGGCGCTCTGCTCGGACTCGGTGGAGACCGAGATCGATCCGCCGGTCGCGGCGATCCGCTGGTACGAGTCGGTGTTCAGCGACGCGGCGTGCACGTAGATGTTCTGCGGCGTCATGAACTCGTTCTCGTGCATCAGCCGGATGCCGTCGTCGTTGGTCGCACCCCAGACCCCGGCGTGCGTGGTGACACCGAGCCCGAGCTCGCGCGCCACCTCGAACGCGGGCCGCTCCGGGAACGCCGGGTCACCGGTGACGTCGAACGCCAGCTGCAGGCCCAGCTGCGAGTCGTCCCGCATCCGCTCCAGGAACGCCCGCACCGCCGGGTCCGCGGTCCACTCCCACGGCCCCGCCTGGATGTTGCCGTAGGCAAGAACAAACCGCCCGGGTACGGCGCGTAACGCGTCGGCCGCCGCCTCGGCGTGCTCGACGGTCTGCAACCCGTGCGACCAGTCGACGGTCGTGGTGACACCGGCCTCGAGGGACTCCCAGGCCGACGTCAGGTTGCCGGCGTGGATGTCCTCGGGCCGGAACGTCTTCCCGTGCTCCAGGTAGTACCAGACGAAGTACTGCGTGAGCGTCCAGTCGGCGCCGTACGCGCGCATCGCGGTCTGCCACATGTGCCGGTGGGTGTCGATCATGCCCGGCATCACGATGCCGCCGGACGCGTCGATCACCTGGGTCCCCTCCGGGACGTCGAGGTCCCGGCCGACGGCCGCGATCCGGTCGCCGTCGACCAGCACGTCGCCGTCCTCGACGATCGTGTGCCGGTCGTCCATCGTCAGTACGGTCCCGCCCCGCAGCAGCAACTTGGTCATGATCCCCTCCAGAACAGTTCGGACAGACGTCCGTATCACGGTCACATGGGGCGCTGCTGCTCACTATTGGAGCGCTCGTGGACCCTGTCAAGAGGTCGCGCCGGGTGGTTGACAGGCGACGGAAGGCGTGCAGAAACTGGTGCGGACAGATGTCCGTAGATCTCGCCGGGAGGTCAGGGTGAACGGTCCGTTGTCCGGCCTGCTGGTGGCCGACTTCTCCCGGATCCTCGCCGGTCCGTACGCGACCATGCTGCTCGCCGATCTCGGCGCCGACGTGATCAAGGTCGAGGCGCCGGCCGGTGACGACACCCGGTCCTGGCAGCCGCCGGTCCGCGACGGCATCTCGACGTACTACCTCGCGGTGAACCGGAACAAGCGGTCGATCGCGCTGGACCTGAAGGACTCCGGTGATCTCGCCGCGGCCCAGGAGCTGGCGCGGCGCGCGGACGTCCTGGTGGAGAACTTCCGGCCGGGCGGGCTGGCCCGGTTCGGGCTCGACTACGAGACCGTTGCCGCCGGCAACCCACGGCTGGTGTACGCGTCGATCAGCGGGTTCGGGTCCGGGCCGAAGGGGGCCGAGCTGCCCGGGTACGACCTGATCGTGCAGGCGATCTCCGGGCTGATGAGTCTGACCGGCGATCCGGACGGCGAGCCGTTCCGGGCCGGCATCTCGGTGTTCGACGTGATGGCGGGGCTGCACGCGACGATCGGCGTCCTGTCCGCGCTGAACGCCCGGCACGAGACGGGTCGCGGTCAGCACGTCGAGGTCAACCTGCTGTCGTCGGCGCTGTCCGGCCTGGTCAACCAGTCGAGTGCGTACGTCGCGGGTGGCGTGGTGCCGCGGCGGATGGGGAACAGCCATCCGAGTCTGTTCCCGTACGAGCCACTGCCGTGCGCGGACGGGGAGCTGATCATCACGGCCGGGAACAACGGGCAGTTCCGCAAGCTGGTCGAGGTTCTCGGGGTCCCGGAGCTGGCCGACGACCCGCGGTTCGACCGGAACGAGAAGCGGACCGCGAACCGGGAGGAGCTCCGGCCGCTGCTCGTCAACCGGTTGATGACGCGGACGAAGCTGGAGTGGTTCGCCGACATCATCGCGGCCGGGGTGCCGTGCGGACCGATCAACTCCGTCGACGGCGGGGTCGCGTTCGCCACGGACATCGGGCTGGACCCGGTGGTGACCGTCGGTGGGATCCCGACGGTGCGGAATCCGATCACGTTCACGGGAGGCACGGATAGTGCAGCGTCGTACCGGCTGCCGCCGCCGTCGCTCGACGAACACGGTGACGAGCTGAGGAAGTGGCTGACCTGATGACCTTTCCGACATCACTGGGTACGTCGACGGCGGACGAGATCCGGCTGCTCGGGCAGGATCTCACCGCGGACCTGATGGGCAAGGTCGGGTTCGGGGAGCTGGCGTTCTGGCTGGTCGCGTTACGGCGGCCGACGCCGTCCGAGACGCGCGTGTTCGAGGCCGTGCTGGTCGCGCTCGCGGATCACGGGTTCACGCCGACGGCCATCGCCGCGCGGCTGACGTACTTGTCGGCGCCGGACTCGTTACAGGGGGCGCTCGCTGCCGGGCTGCTCGGTGGGGGATCGCGTTTCCTCGGAGTGACCGAGGACTGCGGGCTGTTCCTGCACCGGGCTCTGGAAGGTCACGACGTGCCGACGGACGACGCCGGCTGGGACGAGCTCGCGCTTGCCGTTGTCCAGAAGGCGCGAGCAGACGGGAAATACATCCCCGGGCTCGGTCATCCGGTGCACAAGGTGCAGGACCCGCGCACGCCTGTGCTGCTGGGGATCGCTGAGGAGGAGGGCCTGCGGGGCAACCATCTGCGGTTGTTCGAGGCGATCGGGCGGGTCCATGAACAGGTCCTCGGGCGCAGGCTGCCGTTGAACGGCGCCGGGGTCTGCGGCGCCGCGCTGGCCGACCTCGGGCTGCCGGTCGAACTGTTGCGCGGATTCGCGCTGCTCGCGCGGGCGGCCGGCCTGCTCGGGCAGATCGCCGAGGAGCGCCGCCGCCCGATCGGCATGGACGCCTACCTGACCGTCGACCGCAACGCCGAGTACGTCGATCCGGAGTCCTGAAGGGGGACCAGATGGCCACAGTCGCCGCGGTGATCGCCTCGACCCACCACCCGTTCTACTACCGCGCGAGCACCGCCACGGGTGCCGACCGGCCGCCGTTCGCCGACGAGTGGGTGGCGAAGATCGAGGCGTTCCGGGAGACGCTGACGAAGGCCCGACCGGACATCCTGGTGATGGTCGGGAGCGATCACTTCCACCAGTTGTGGCTGGACAACATGCCCCAGTTCCTGGTCGGCAAGGCGCCGTACTTCGACGCCAACTGGTACAACGAGGAGCGCGAGTTCGGGCTGCCGCGGATGCGGCTGGCCGGGGACGAGCAGCTCGCGGGGCACATCCTGCGGAACGGGCTGGACTCCGGGTTCGATCTTGCCTTCAGCAACGAACTGCGGATCGACCACAGCATCACCTGCCCGATCATCACGCTGCGGCCGGAGGCGGACCTGCCGATCGTGCCGATCTACACCAACATCTTCGCGCCGCCACTGCCGCGTCCCGGCCGGTTCGTCGAGCTCGGGCGGACGATCCGGCAGCTGGTCGAGTCGTGGCCGATCGACAAGCGGGTCGCGATCATCGGCACCGGGCACCTGTCGCTGGAGCTGGGCGGGCCGCGGCAGTTCGGCGCGCACGGGCCGGACCCGGAGTTCGACCGCAAGGCGGTGGACTGGATCGCCGGCGGCGACATCGAGGGGTGCCTGTCCGAGGTGACGCTGGACAGTCTGCATCTGCCGGGGAACGCGACCCACGGGTTCATGGACTTCATGCTGATGATGGGCGTCGCGGGCGCGGGACAGAAGGCGGACCACGTCGACTCGCTCGACCTGTTCCACACGATGGAGGCCTACTTCACCTGGTACCCGAACGGGGTGCCGGCATGAGCAAGTACCTGCTGAACAAGTTCCTCTACACCGTCGACCGCGACCCGGAGCTGGTCGAGCGGTACCGCGACGACGCCGCCGGGACCGTGGACTGGTGGGAGCAGGAGATCGCCAACCAGCTCCTGAACTGCGCGGTCGCGGAGAAGTCCACCTGGCAGGAGTTCACCGACGAGGAGCGCCGCGCGTTGCGGGAGCACGATCACGTCGCGCTGTTCGGCCTCGGCGCGCATCCGTTCCTCACGCTGACGCTGTTCATCGCGATGTTCGAACGGGACCACGGACCGCTGGAATATCAGAAGGCGTATGGTCGCGCATTGCAGCACCTGTCGTTGCCCTATCCCGACGTCGCCACCTGAGGAGAGCTCGCGTGCGCGCAGCAGTCCTGCACACCCACGGTGAACCACCGACCCACGCCGAACACCCCGATCCGGTCGCCGCGGCCGGGCTGTCGATCGTCCGCGTGACTGCTGCGCCGGTGGTCCCGCTCGACCTGCTGTGCGCCTCCGGTACGTCGTACTTCGGTCCGCCGGCGGTTCCGTACGTACCGGGTGTCCAGGGTGTCGGCGTGGTCGAGCAGTCGGAGGTGGTGGCGCCCGGGACGCGGGTGTTCTTCGCGACGTCGGCCGGGATGGCCGCGGGGGACGGAAGCTTCGCCGAGCGTGCCGCGGTGCCGGACGAGGACCTGATCCGGCTGACCGGCGGCGAGGCCGTCTCGGACGCCGCGGTGGCTGCGATCGGACTGTCCGGCGTGGCCGGGTGGATGACGTTGACCTGGCGGGCCCGGATGCAGGCGGGGGAGCAGGTGCTGGTCCTCGGCGGTGGTGGCGCGGTCGGCCAGGTAGCGATCGGGGCCGCCAAAGTACTGGGTGCCTCGCGGGTGGTGGCGGTGCTGCGGTCGGACGCGTCGCGGGAACGCGCGCTGGCGGCCGGCGCTGACGAGGTGGTTGCCCTGAGCACGGATGTCGACGAGTTGACGGGGCGGCTGGGCGAACCGACGTACGACGTGGTGATCGATCCGGTGTTCGGGGTCGCCGCGACGGCTGCTGCGCGGGTGCTCGCCGCGGGCGGGCGGCTGGTGAACCTTGGCGGGTCGTCCGGTGACGAGGCGGTGTTCTCGTCGGCGGTACTGCGGAGCAAGACGGCGAGCGTGCTCGGGTACACCAACAACGCACTGACGGCGGACCAGCGGCGGGACGCGCTGACCGCCGTACTCGAGCACGCGGCGACCGGCGCCATCGCCGTGGCCCACGAAACCGTCACGCTCACCGACGTCGCGTCCGCCTGGTCGCGCCAGTCATCCGGCGACACCTCGGGCCGCCTGGTCCTGACGATCGACGGCTAGCGCTGGCTGGTTGTTTGCCGGCCGGCGTGTTGTAACACGGCACCGGTGAAACAACCCGCCAGCGGCCACCCTCACAGCAGGCGGCTGATGAGGCCGTACGTCTGGGCTTCCTCGGCGGAGAGGACGCGGCCTTCCAGGTCGTGGGCGACCTCGTCGGGCGAGCGACCGGTTGCGTCGGCGATCAGGTCGCGGAGACGGGCCGTCTGGCGTGTGTGCTGCTCGGCGAGGGTCGCCAGTTCGTCGGCGGTGCCTTCGGCCGCGAAGTGTGGGACCGAGAGGACGAACATCGTGTGCCGCTGCGCCTCGCGCTGTCCGGCAGCAGCGAGTACGGCGATCGCGGGGCCGCGGACCGTACCGCGCGCGACGGCGTGCACCGGGGCGCTGATCAGGCCGATCGCGCCGACGACCGAGAGCGCCGCCTCGAGGTCGGACTCGGTGGCGGACAGCTGCAGGGTGATCGGGTCGTTGCTGCGGGCATCGAGTAGCAGCAGCTGCGCGGTGACGTGATTCGCCAGCCGGTCGTCGAGGTGGCCGCCGATGATCAGCACCCGCTCGGCGAGCAACCGGTCGGCGATCTCCTGTTCGACGCTGATCGACATCGGCTCGAACCAAGCCGGCAGGATCGGCTGCGGCACCGTTCCAGGCTGCGGCGCGTCAGGCTGCGGCAGACCGGGGAACGGGCCGGGTCGTGGCGTTCCCGGATTCGGCTGCGGGATCTCGGGTTTGCCCGGCCAGGTCGCGGCGGGCTTTTCGACGTACATGGTGTCCTCCTTCGACCTCTCCACCTTGCGGTAGGCGGACGGCTCGGAGAACCCTCTTCCGCTGTCAGCAGACGAATGCGATCAGCCGAGCGTGGTGATCGCGCCGACGATCCGGTCCCAGAACGCGGTGCGGTCGAGCTCCATCGCGATCCGGGCGTTCGGCGGGCGGCCGGTGTAGTGATCCAGGTCGACCACCGTCGCGCCGGCCGTCCACTCGCCCTGGGTCTCGACGACCAGGTTGGCCTCGACGCACCGGACGATCGCCGGGTCGATCACCCGCGCGACCGCGACCGGATCGTGCAGCGGCGGCGCGACGAACCCGAACAGCTCCTGGTACGTCGACGCGAAGAACGTCATCCACTCGACGCAGACCCGCGCCAGCGGCGTACCGATCCGGTCCAGACGGGCGACCACTTCGTCGGTCACGAGCGCCTGATGGGTGACGTTCAGGCCGCACATCGTGAACGGGACTCCCGACCGGGCCACGAGATCGGCTGCCTCGGGGTCGACGGCGGCGTTGGCCTCGGCGAGTGGGGCGATGTTCCCGCGGCCAGTGGAACCGCCCATCCAGACGATCTCGGTGATGTTCGACGCGAGACCGGGTTCCTCGGAGAGCAGGCGCGCGACGTTCGTCAACGCTCCGGTCGCCACGATCGTCGCCGTCCCGGTCCGCAGTACGTCGGTCAGGATCTGCTGGGCCGAGTACGGCGACTCCGGGACCGTCGGCTCGTCCGCGAACTGAGGGCCGTCGAGACCGGTCTGCCCATGGACATCGTCGGCGATGCGCAACCGGCGTACCAGCGGCTGCTCCGCGCCACGCGCGACCGGGATGTCGGGCGCACCTGCGAGGGACAGCACGCGCCGGGCGTTCAGGGTGCACTTCTCGATGGTCTGGTTGCCCGCCACGGTCGTCACGGCGCGCAGGTCGATCGCTGGATCGGCGACCGCGAGCAGGATCGCGATCGCATCGTCGTGGCCGGGATCGCAGTCGAGGACCAGCGGGGTGGGCATGCGCCAGCGTACGTCGTTCGGGTTGGTGCTGGGTGGCAGGCGGTTCGAGGTCCTATGTTGGGCTGCATGACCGACAAGGATCAGCCGGCGAAGGACGAGTCCTCGGCCGACCGCCGACCGGGCTCCGAGGGCAGTGGCAACCGAGGGGACCGGGACGGGAACGGTGGGTCGCAGCGGCCGCCGCACAAGCCGTGGCGGACCGAGGGGCTGCCGGCGGGTCACGGCGACAACGGCAAGCCCCGGCGGCCGCGGTGGTGGCGGTGGGCCGCATGGATCATCGGGGGCTACCTGGTGCTCTTCCTGCTCACCACGATGCAGGACCAGCTGTCCGGCGGCGAACAGACGATCGCCTACACCGACTTCACCGCGCAGGTCCAGAAGCAGAACGTGGCCGAGATCTTCGCCCGGGGCGACACCATCGAGGGCCGGCTGAAGAACGCCGCGCCGGTGCCGGGCAAGAGCGGCTCGACGTTCACGAAGTTCACCACCGAGCGGCCGACGTTCGCCAACGACAACCTGTACGGCGACCTGCAGAAGGGCGGCGCCACGGTCCGGGCGACGCCGGTCGTCGCGCAGCGTGGCGTGCTCTGGAACCTGCTGATCTCGCTCGGCCCATTCGTCCTGATCGCGGCCTTCTACTGGTGGCTGATCCGGCGTAGCCGGGCCGGCGGCGGTCTGGGCGGGCTGCTCGGTGGCAGCGGCCAGCAGAAGAAGCCGGTCGACCCGACCACGGTGCGGGTGACGTTCGCCGACGTCGCCGGAATCGACGAGGTCGAGGCCGAGATCGAGGAGGTCGTCGACTACCTGAAGGACCCGGACAAGTACCGGCGGCTCGGCGCGCGGGCGCCGAAGGGTGTGCTGCTGGCCGGAGCGCCCGGCACCGGAAAGACACTGCTGGCGCGCGCGACCGCGGGCGAGGCCGGCGTACCGTTCTTCTCCGCGAGCGCGTCCGAGTTCATCGAGATGATCGTCGGGGTCGGCGCGAGCCGGGTGCGGGAGCTGTTCGGCGAGGCGCGGAAGGTGGCGCCGGCGATCATCTTCATCGACGAGATCGACACCATCGGCCGGGCCCGCGGCGGCGCCCGGTCGGTCGGTGGGCACGACGAGGGCGAGCAGACGCTGAACCAGATCCTCACCGAGATGGACGGCTTCTCCGGCACCGAGGGGGTCGTGGTGCTCGCGGCGACGAACCGGGCCGACGTGCTCGACCCGGCGCTGCTGCGGCCCGGGCGGTTCGACCGGACGATCACCGTGCACGCGCCGGACCAGCCCGGGCGGGAGGCGATCCTCAAGGTGCACGCGCGCGGCAAGCCGCTGGCGCCGGATGCCGACCTGGCCGCGTTGTCCCGGTCCACACCCGGGATGACCGGCGCCGACCTGTCGAACCTGCTGAACGAGGCGGCGCTCGCGGCGGCGCGGCAGGGCGAGTCGCAGATCACCCAGCGCGACCTGACCGACGCGCTGGAGAAGATCCAGCTCGGTACGGCGCGCAACGTGGTGATGCCCGAGGAGGAGCGGCGCAGGACGGCGTACCACGAGGGTGGGCACGCGTTGCTCGGGATGATCCAGAAGGGCGCGGACCCGGTGCGGAAGGTGTCGATCATCCCGCGCGGACGGGCGCTCGGCGTCACGCTGTCGACGCCGGAGACGGACCGCTACGGGTACGACGTGGACTACCTGCGCGGCCGGATCATCGGGGCGCTCGGCGGCATGGCCGCCGAGCAGGAGGTCCTCGGGATGGTCACCACCGGCGCGGAGAGCGATCTGGAGACCGCGACCCGGATCGCCCGCTCGATGGTCGGCCGCTGGGGGATGTCGGACGCGATCGGGCCGGTGTCGGTGCTGCCGTCGGAAGGCGACGCGCGCACGGCCGGGGTGTCCGACGAGCTCCTCAACACCGTCGACGAGGAGGTACGACGGCTGATCGAGCAGTGCTACGCCGATGCGCGCCGGTTGCTGCGGGAGAACCGTGCGAAGCTGGACTCGATCGCCGGTCAGCTGCTGATCCACGAGACCCTCGACGAGGCCGACGCGTACGCCGCGGCCGGGATCGCGCGCGAACCTCGGCAGCTCCCAGCCCCGGAGCCTGCGGTCCCAGAACCGGCTCAGCAATCTCAGGTGACGCCGGGCGACGGCGTGTAGCGCGTCGATCGTTCACCTCCGAGTCGCTTGTTGACCATCGGGCGGGGGTGGACCGTTACCTGCTCACTGACAGATTTCGCGCCGGTCGCGTATGCGCGTGTCTTGGGGGACCGTGAGCATTCGGAGCGTTGACGCGTGGGCAGGTTCAGGCGGCTGGGTCTGGGGTTGACCGCCGGAGTGGTGCTGGTGATCGCCGGGATGTCGCCGGCGGCGGCGCACCCGTTCGGGGATCCGCAGACGGTGTCGATCACCGCTGACGGCACGGACCGTGCGGTCGTGCACGTGCGGTGGAAGGTCGGCGGGCTCGACGACCTGACGTTGCTCGGCGTCGCCCTCGGCGTACTGCCGCAGGACCGCGTGCTGATGGACGGCGCGGTCATGTATCAGCCGGCCGACAGCGCCGCGATCGGCCCGTCGCCGAAGTTCACCGGTTACCTGCTGCGCCGGATCACGGTCGCCAGTCGCGGGAAGGACTGCCCGGGCTCGGTCACGTCGGCGGCCGATGTGGCGAAGGCTGGTGTATCCATCGACTACACGTGTCCCGCCGCGGTTGGCGAGATCGCGCTGACCGTGACGACGCTGACCGATCTGAACCCGGCGTACAAGACGCTGGCGACCGGGCCCAACGGTGCTCGCGCGATGTACGGCGACGGGAACGAGCGGCACGACTGGACCGTCGGCTCCGTCGAGGACACGCACCTCGGGCGGAGCGCCGCGATCCAGGTCGGAGCGATCGCGCTTGCCGTGCTGGTGCTGGCGGTCGGTGGCGTGTTCGGCGTACGGCGCTGGCGGCGCGCGTGAGCGTCGCGGATCAGCTCGAGGGTTTCGTCCACTCGCCGGGGGTGCCGCCGCTCGCGTTCGTGCTGGCGTTCGCGGCGGGGGCCGGGCATGCGGTGATGCCGGGGCACGGGAAGAGTCTCGCGGCGGCGTACCTGGTGGGGGAGCGCGGCCGGGTGCGGGACGCGGCGTGGCTGGGTGGATCGGTCGCGGTCATGCACACGGTGTCGGTGCTGGTGATCGCTGTCGCGTGGACGTTCCTGTCGCTGGCGGACTTCGTGCAGCTGGAGCAGCTGACTGCTGGGCTGCAACTGGTCGGTGGTCTGTTGGTGGTGACGACGGGCCTCTGGTTGTTCCGCCGTCACAAGCAGCACCGCGGCCACGGACACGGGCATGGACACGGTCACGGGCACGGTCACGGTGAGGCTTCTCGGCCGGGGTTGGTGCTGCTCGGGATCTCCGGTGGGCTGACACCCTCACCGTCGGCGTTCCTCGTCCTGGTCGCCGGGCTCTTCCTCGGCCGCGCGGGTTTCGCGCTGCTGCTCGTCATCACCTTCGGCGTCGGGATGGCGGTGGTGCTGTTCGGCGTCGGCCTGCTCGCCGTTGCCGGAAGCAACGTTGTCGTCCGCGGCGGCCGCTCCCACCACCTGCTGTCCGTCGCCACCCGCGTGGCACCCCTGCTGGCCGCCGCAGGCATCACCCTGGCCGGCGTCGTGATCACCGCGGACGCCGCCATCCGTCTTTCAGCTCGACTGTAAATCCGCCTATGAAGGAGTTCCCTGCCATGACACCTGCCCTGAGACACCGATTCAGACGGGCGCGCGCCGTCTCGGCGATGCTCGCGGCCGCGCTGGTCGCCGGCTCCGGCGCCGCGATCGTCTCCACCACGTCAGGAGCCGAGGCCGCCGCCGCGGCCGAGTCCACCGGCGCGCCGAGCCTGAACGTCCGCGACGGCCAGACCCTCGAGGGTACGGCGGCCGTCACCGCCGAGCCGTCCGCCGAGAACGACTCGGTGGTCGCGCTCAAGGTCGACCGTGCACAGGTCGACGCCGCGAAGACCGCTGGTACGGCGCACTTCGCGTTCGACATGGGCGGCAACGGCACCGAGGCGCGGTACCACAACTACCTCACCGTGAACGGCCGCACCGAGAAGGTGTTCTTCCCGGACATCGCGGGCGGCCAGAGCGGGCGCCTCGACATCCCCGGCGAGTGGCTGCACACCGGCGTCAACACGGTCACCGTGCACGCCGGCGCCGCCTGGGTGGACACCACCAACACCGCCGCGGTCGGCTACGAGGTGCTCCCGTACGGCGAGGGCGGCCGCTGCCCGAACTACGACGACTTCCCGCTGAGCAGCATCGGCCTGAGCCTGCTCGGGACCGCGATCGACGGCGAGCAGAACGACTTCAGCTACAGCTTCGGCGACGGCACCTGCGGCAGCTCGAAGCACCTACTGACCCAGGACCTGACCTTCGTGGTCTCCGGCGAGCCCGGCAGTACGGCGGGACTCCGCAAGGATCTCGACACCACGCAGCTGACCAACGGCGAGCACACGATCGCGGCAACGACCGCCTCCGGCGCGACCGCGACTGCCACCGTGCAGGTCAACAACGCCCCCGCCGGCGCCCCGAAGATCACCCCGGCCGACGGCACGGTCGTGAAGGGCGAGCAGCCTGTGATCGCCGCCGTCCCGGGTGACGCCCAGGTGGACTCGCTGGCGATCGACGGTGCGCCCGCGCAGAACGACGAGACCCTGGCCGCGGGTACGGCGACCTTCGGCCTCACGGTCGAAGCAGGGAACTCCGTCGAGGCCCGTTACCACAACTACCTGCTGGTCAACGGCAAGCGCGTCGACCTCGGTGGTGACTACGGCGTGAGCGGCGCGGAGCCGGTCTCGATCAAGCTCCCGCAGCGCTTCCTGAAGCTCGGTGACAACACCGTTCAGCTGAAGACCGGCGACTACAACGGCACGCTGAACGGCGCGACCTGCGCGAACCACGACGACTTCAAGATCAGCGCTCCGGTCCTCAGCGCCGCGGGCACGGTCACGCGCGGTACGACGTACCTGCTGACGACGACGGGCTCGACCACCACGAAGGCCGCGACGAGCGACGCGATCCTCGCGCTGGGCGACGGCACGTGTGGGCCGAACAAGGAGGCCGAGTTCCACTTCACGATCGCGGATGCTCCGACCACGAGGACGGTCGAGACGCTCGGGAGTGCGGGCGACGCGCACCTGAAGGTGTACGTCGGTGGCAACGGCGCCGACAACGGGTACGACAACAAGGTGCTCGTGAACGGGATCCCGCTGGACCTGGGGATCTGGGAGAAGGAGACCGCGGACCTCACCTTCCCGAACGAGTGGCTGGTCCCGGGCGTCAACGTGATCGAGTTCGTGGCCGGTACCGACCACGGCAGCGCCAAGCCCGGCGGGTGCGACAACTACGACGACTACACGCTGCGGGACTTCGAGCTCACCCCGGCCGCGGGCAAGGCCACTCAGCTCACCAAGTCGGTTGCCGAGAGCAACGTGACGATCGGCGGCGCGACGTACCCGGCCGGTTCGCCGGTGACCGTGTACATCGGGGACGGCAGCTGTGGCAGCAGCTTCAATGCCGAAGTGCGCAAGACGATCCTGTTCGACGTGACCGCGACGGACGGGTCGCCGCTGGCGGCGCGCGGCCGCCGGGCCGATGTCGACACCACCGGGATCGCGGACGGCGCGCACACGATCGAGGCGGTCGTCGGTGACAAGACCGCGACGCGGCACTTCACCGTCGACAACTCTGCACCGACCGTCGAGAACAGCGTCCCGGCCGCGGGCCAACGACTGACCTCGACCGTCGCGCTGATGGTGAACGTCAAGGACGCCACCGGTCTGTCCGGTACGCCGCTGATCACGCTCGACGGCAAGCCGGTGAAGCAAGGCGACCAGATCGGTCACGGCCTGCCCGCCGGCGCGCACACTCTCGCAGTGACGGCGGCTGACACGCTCGGCAACACCGCCACTCGCGAGATCAAGTTCACCAGCGCGAGCATCCCGGATGTGCCGACCGATCTCGGTACGACGGTCAGCGGGGTGAACGAGCAGGCGGCGACGCTGTCCGCGAAGATTCCGGGTGAGGACGGCGTACCGCTGACGGCGACGTTCACGAAGGCGGACGAGGTTGTCCCGTCGACCGGGTACCAGGGCGAGGCGGCCGACGTACCGACCACTTTGGACGTTGCACACGACAAGACCGTCGACGTGAAGTCGCTGCGGCCGCTCGACGGGAAGACCGTCGACACGGTGTCCAGCCGGGCCGTGGTGTTCCAGCGATACGACCTGAACTTGGGCGCCACGCCCTCGCCGCCGACGCTGCGGTGGGAGGGGACGATCGACCCGAAGCGCGTTGTCGCACTGCGCGCGTGGGATCCGAAGGCGCAGAAGTGGGTCGCGCTGACGAGCGGCCGGGGTCAGACCGGCCGGACCACTGTCCTCACTACGCAGGTCGAGAACCAGTACCGGGACGGCAGCGTCGTTCACGTGCTCGTGACCGGTGAGGACCCGTTCGCCGACGATCTGTCGCCGCGGGACTCGTCGGCCCAGAACGACAAGGACCACTTCGAGGACCCGGCGTCGTACGACTTCGCGATCGCCCACTTCACCGACACGCAGTACCTCACCGAGGGCGCGGCCGGTGGCACCTACGACGACTGGGACGGCGTGAAGGAGCCCAGCGACGTGATGACCGCCGAGGAGCAGGCGATCTGGGCGGCGGCGTACCGCAACGAGGTGCAGTGGATCGCCGACAACAGCGCCGGCCGCAAGATTCAGTACGCCGCGCACACCGGCGACATCATCGAGAACGACTACTACGACCCGCTGGCGACCAAGCCGGACGGCTCGCTGCAACGACCCGGCCTGAACGAAGAGGTGGAGAAGGAGCTCGCGCTGGCGTCGAGCTACCAGGCGATCCTCGACAAGAAGGGCGTCGTCAACCAGGTCATCGCCGGTAACCACGACAACCAGTTGGGTGCGGAGACCGGCCCGGCGTCGCGGTTCAGCAAGACGTTCAGCGCCGAGCGGTACCAGGAGGTCGCGAAGGGCTGGCCGGCCGGCGCGGAGTACCACGCCTGGGACGAGAAGGTGAACGCCGACGGGTCGATCACCCCGGGCAAGGACAACCAGAACAACTACGTGCTGTTCTCGGCCGGCGGTCTGGACTTCGTCGCGGTCGGTCTGTCGTACGGCGTGACTCCGCAGGAAGCGAACTGGGCGGACTCGATCTTCAAGCGGTACAAGGACCGCAACGGGATCCTGTTGTCGCACGACTACCTGCGCCCGTCCACCAACCCGGACGGTCGCGACGCCGGCTTCTCGGCACCGGACGGCTCGCCGCTGTACAAGCAGGTCGTCGAGAGTAACCCGAACGTCTTCCTGGTGCTCGCCGGTCACGAGCACGGCGTCGGCACCAACCTGAAGACCAAGGTCGGCGTGACGGTCGCGCACGATGTCGTGGAGCTGCTCGCGGACTACCAGTTCTACACGGTGCCGGCCGGTGAGCTGTGGCCGTCGTTGGTCGATGCTTCGGGCAACATCGACGTCAACGGTGACGGTACGCCGGACCACAAGGCGACCGACCGGCTGCAGTTCGGCGCGAGCTTCCTGCGGCTGCTGCAGTTCGACGTCAAGCGGGCCGAGATGCACATCGACACGTACTCGCCGTTCCTGAACAACTTCGGGGCGACCGAGTACGACCTGCGCCAGGACGGCAGCCAGACGAAGCCGCGGTACAACGGTGCCGAGGACAACCTCACGCTGCCGGTCGACCTGAGCACGCGTAAGACGTCGTTCAGCACCGACTCGCTGGCGGCGTACGTGCCGAACGGTGTGATCGGCACCGACACCGTGACCGCCAACGGTACGGCGACCACGACGTGGAACGGGTTGACCCCCGCTACGTCGTACGGCTGGATCGTCACGGCTCGGAGCGCGGACGATGGTACGGCGGTTGCGCAGCCGTCGGTGTTCCGGACTCGCAAGGGTCAGCCGGTCGTCACGGCTCCGGCGGTGACCACACCGTGGGGTAGGGCGGCGAAGGTGACTGTCACCGTTGCCGCAGGCAACCGGCCGGTCGACGGCACGGTCGAGCTTCGAGAAGGCACCAAGGTCCGGGGTGCGGCTCCGGTCTCGGGTGGCAAGGCGACGTTCACCCTGCCGGTCGGGCTGAGTGCCGGTGCGCACGCACTGACCGCGGCGTACTCGGGTAGCGACACCTTCGAGCCGGCGCAGGGCGCGGTGAATGTCACTGTCGCCCTGCCACCGGTGTGGAACGCGAAGACCCTGTACAAGGGTGACGCCACGGTCTCGTACCAGGGTAAGCCGTATCTGGCCGCCTGGGCGAGCATCCGCCAGACGCCGGGGGACCCGTACGGCGCCTGGCAGGAGCTCGCGATGACCGAGGACGGTACGACGTTGTGGACCGCGTCCCGGATCTTCGAGAAGGGTGACGTGGTGTTGTTCAAGGACAAGCGGTACCAGGCCAAGTGGTGGACCCGGAACCAGGCTCCGGGCGATCCGTACGGGCCCTGGACGCCTATCCGGTAGTCACTGTCTGGCCGAGGTCGTTGTACCCGGTGCTCGGCTGCCAGGTTCCGTTGTTGGCGAGACGCAGCGCGTAGACAGCGTTGTAGGTCTCGCTGGAACCTGGCAGGCGGGCCTGGGACTGCAGCTTCGGGTCGGCGATGTTCAGCAATACCTTGTACTTCCCGGGCACCGGCGGAGCGGGCACGGTCCAGGTGAGGTCGGTTGAGCCGCCGGCTCCCCAGCGGCGGGGATCGGCGGGTACGTCGACCTTGAACGTGTGCTTGTCGTTCTGGAACACCAGCTGGACCTGTCGCGGGTTGAACGGCGCTGCCCAGCCGTCGTTGCGGATCTGCAGGTCGACCTGGACCTTCCCGCGGCGGCTCGTGACCGTGCTCTGCGTCAGTGCGAAGCGGTAGCCGAGCTTCTGCTTCGCGGTCGTGATGTTGTCGCCCCAGGTGTTCAGGACGTCCTTGTTGTAATCGGTGTTCAGGAACGACACGTGCAGCTGGGCCATTTCGGCCGACGCCGACGGCCAGTCGGATCGTGGTCAGTTCACTGCGCAGGTCTCACCACCTTCGGGCACGTAATTGGTGTCCTGGGCAACGAAGTCCTTGTCGAGCTGGATCGGGTCGCTCAGGTAGGTGCCGAAGTCGTCCGGGCTGGCGAGGAAGCAGTCGTTGTGGTGCCCGATCCGCGCCAGCGCCGAACCGTCGTACGCCTGCTGCGCGGTCAACGCGCCAGCGGTGCCGGTGGGTACGCCGTACATGCGTTGCTTCATGTACGGCGTACGGACCTGGATCATCTTGTCTTTCGGCAAGGCCTTCAGGAGTGCGTCGATGACGGCCCGGCGGTCGAGCCAGTTCTGGTCCGAGACCTGGCTCGGGTCCTGCGGGTTCGAGAAGTGGTCGGTGTAGTAGCCCTCGCCCCAGAGCCCGACGAAACCGGACTGGACAAGCTCGATGACATCCGAGTTCTCGCGCAGCACCGGGGTGAGTTGCTGGACGTGCTTCAGGACGCGCGCGACCGGAGCATCGCCGTACGGCGTCGGTGGTGGCCAGCCGTCACCGGGCAGGGCGTACGCGAACCGGACGATCACCTTCACGCCGGCTGCACGGGCGGTGCGGAAGTCGGCGCGGACCAGGTCGAGGTATTGCTTGTCGAGCGTGTCCTGGGTCGCGAACTTCTCGAGGTAGAAGACGCGGAGTATCTGGGTGATGTTTTCCTGCGTGCGGAAGCCGCGCAGGGTGGTGACGTCGAGCGGGACGTACCCGGTGTTGTCGGCCCGGTAATGCGTCTCGGTGTGGTGGTAGAAACCACGCTCCTGGTTGGCGATCACGTCGTCGAACGTGGTGTAGGTGCGTGTTGTGTTCGGTGTGGCGATTGCCTGCTGGGCGGGGAGCAGCAGGCCGATCGCGGCGACGGCTGCAGCGAGCTTTCTCATGGTCGTCTCCTAGCTGATGCTGGCGGTGTGCAGGAGCGAGCGTCCCTTTCGCTGGGCGTGGCGATGGGGATAATCATGGAGTCCAGGGAAATTATGTCAAGGTCTCAGGCCGGAGGTGATCGTCGACTCGACCTCCTCGAGCGCCAGCCGGACCGCGCCGAGCGCGACCCCCTCGTCGGCGAAGGCGGACACCCGGATCTCCGGCGTTCGCAGACACCATCGATCCACTTCCCGCCGCAACGGCTCCACCATCACATCCGCCGACCGCGAGAACCCACCCCCGATCACCACCAGTTGGGGGTCGAGTGTGAGCACGAGCGCCGAGGCCCCCACCGCCAGATCCTTCACATACCCGCGCACCGCTTCCAGAGCACCCGCATCACCCTCCCGAGCCGCCACAAACACCCGCTCAAACTCACCCGAACCATTTGTAGGCGGCGCGGTTTTCGCTAGCCAGGCTTGGAGGTGTTTGGGGGCTTCCTGCCAGCCTGCGGCTGGGAGCGCTCCTATTTCGCCGGACCAGTTGGCGAAGCCTCGGTGGAGTTTGCCGTCGATGATTAGGCCGGCGCCGGTGCGGAGGCCGGCTAGGAGGAAGACGACGTCTTTGGCGTAGCGGGCTACGCCTCGCCAAGTCTCGGCGAGTGCGGCTAGTTTGCAGTCGTTTTCTACGCGGACGGGGCCGGGGACCAGGCGGCGTACGTGCGCGGCGAGATCCACTCCGGTCCACTCGGGGAGGGAGTCGGACAGCATCACCTTGCCGGCGCCGTCGACCAGGCCGGTGGTTGCCACGCCGGTCGCCCAGATCTCGCCGGACCCGGCGTCGACGCGCGCGCCGGCGAGGGCTTTGGTGACGCAGCGGTCGAGGGCGGCGAGGCGTTCCCGGCGGCCGGCTTCGGCGCGGATCTCGACCCGGGTCTGATGCAGCACCTCGCCGTCCAGATCCGTGACGACCGCCAGCGCCTTGTGCCCACCGATGTCCACCCCGAGCAACCACCCGGCCCCAGCGTTGAACCGGTACCGCCGCGCCGGCCGCCCGACCGACCCCACGGCCGGCGCCACCTCGGCCAGCCAGCCGCGTCCGAGCAGGTCCCGGGCGACGTCCTCGGTCGATGCGCGCGACAGTCCTGTGCGTTTGGACAACTCGGTGAGCGTCAGCGGCTGGTCCCCGCGCAACTCCCGCAGTACGGCGACCGCGTTGAGCTGGCGCAACCGCGAGAGGTCCCCGCCGGCCGGCTCCTCAGTCATCCGCGGCTCCTCACCTAATCCAGGACTCCTGGATAACTATAAGCACCGCGTCTGCGCACCGGTCTCAGCGTGTGAAAGGGCGCGCCAGACCCCTGTCCAGACCTCCTGACAACGTTGTACCGTGATCAGCCGACGGTCGATCCGAAACGTTTCCGAACGCATCCGAAATGAGGAGGACCTGCGTGTCCAATCCACTGAAGATCGCCACGCTCAGCTTCTGGCACGTGCACGCCGGCGACTACTCGAGGCAGGCTCAGGCGCACCCGGGGACGGACCTGGTGGCCGTCTGGGACGACGACGCCGAGCGCGGCAAGGCCGGCGCCGAGAAGTTCGGCGTGGAGTACACCGACGACCTCGACGCGCTGCTCGCCCGGGACGACCTGGACGGCGTGGTGATCACCACCCCGACCGACGTGCACCGCGACATCATGGTGAAGGCCGCGCAGGCCGGTAAGCACATCTTCACCGAGAAGGTGCTGGCGCCGACGGTCGCGGAGGCCGAGGAGATCGTCGCGGCGACGGACGCGGCCGGCGTGAAGCTGATCGTCTCGCTGCCGCGGCTGTATCACGGGTACACGACGGCGATCCGCGAAGTACTCGACAAGGGAACCCTCGGTCAGCTGACGTACGGCCGGGTCCGGCTGTCGCACGACGGCGCGATCGGGCGGGACGGCAACGAGGGCTGGCTGCCGCAGCGGTTCTTCGACCCGAAGTCCGCGATCGGCGGCGCGCTCACCGACCTGGGGTGTCACCCGGTCTACCTGACACAGCTCTTCCTCGGCGCGACGCCCGAGACGGTGAGTGCGACGTACCGCTCGGTGGCCGGTCGTGGTCTGGAAGACAACGCTGTCGTGGTGGCCGGGTACGGCGACCAGAAGATCGGTGTGATCGAGGCCGGATTCGCGAGCGGCAACCCGTTCACGATCGACCTGTTCGGGACCGAGGGCACGCTCACGTACACCGACGCGGGCAACGTGCTCACGGTGAACGGCGAACAGGTCCCGGTGCCCGAGCACTCGACCGACGCGTTCGCGCAGTGGGTCGATCACATCGCCAACGACACCCGCGCCGACGACAACATCGCGCGCGCGATCGAGCTGACCCGCCTGGTGGTCGCGGCGAACGCGGCCGCCGAGTCGAACCGCGTCATTTCCTACAGCTGAGGAGCGTTCCGATGATCAAGGTTGGGCTCATTGGCGCCGGTGGAATCGCCTCGGCGCACATCCGCGGGTACGCCGAGCACGCGGACAAGATCGGCATCACCGCGGTCGCGGACGCGGTCGCGGAGACCGCGAAGAAGCGTGGCGAGGAGCTCGGCGCCACGTCGTACACGGACTATCGGGAGATGCTCGCCAACGAGGAGCTGGACGCGGTCGACATCTGCCTGCCGCACCATCTGCACCGGGACGCGATCGTCGCGGCGGCCGAGGCGGGCAAGCACGTGCTCTGCGAGAAGCCGTTGTGCCTCAGCGCGGAGGAGGCCGCCGACGTCCGGGCAGCGGTCACCAAGGCCGGCGTGACGCTGATGTGCGCGCACAACCAGCTGTTCATGCCGGCGGTGGCGAAGGCCAAGGAACTGCTCGCGGCCGGGACGATCGGCACCGTCTACGAAGTACGGACGACCGACAGCTTCTACAACGACTTCGACCCGAGCTCGATGGGCTGGCGGGCGAGCAGCAAGACCAGTGGTGGTGGCGAGCTCATCGACACCGGGTACCACCCCACTTACCTGATGCTGCACCTGGCCGGCGGGCTGCCGGTCGAGGCCACCGCACTGCTCTCCACGCACCGGTTGAAGTTCATGGAGGGCGAGGACTCCGCGCAGGTCCTGATCCGGTTCGACAACGGGGTCGTCGGCCAGATGGTGACCAGCTGGGCCTACCAGCCGGCCGAGGGCACTGAGCGTTTCTCCGTGGTCGGCGAGCTCGGCTCCCTGACCAGCGACGGTACGACGCTGTCGTACCGGCTCCGCTCCGGCGAGACCGAGACCTTCTCGTTCGAACCGGTCGACACCTTCGTCGCCGAGATCGGCCACTTCGCCGACTCGCTGGCCGACGAGACGCGTCCGCTGCACACCGAGGAGGAAGGGATCGCCGTCCTGGGGATCCTGCTCGCGGCGTACGAGGGCTCGCGGACGAAGGTCATCGCCCCGGTCCTCAAGGTCTAACCGAAGTAGAACCCGGCCGCCAGGTCGGCGAGCAGGTTCGGATGGGTGGGCTGCCAGTTGAGCAGCTCACTCGTCCGGGCCGCCGACGTCGGGCTGTTCATACTCGCGAACCGACCGAGGAACCCGAGGTACTGCGCTGCGTCCTCAGCGGCGACCGAGCGCGCCGGAAGGTCGAGGCCGCGACCGATGGCCTCGGCGATCGTGCGGAACTCGATGCCCTCGTCCTGGACGGCGTGCAGCCGGCTGCCCGCGGGGGCGGACTCCAGCGCCAGCCGGTAGAGCCGGGCGGCGTCGAGCGTGTGGACCGACGGCCAGCGGTTCGTCCCGTCACCGACGTACGCCGCGAAGCCGTTGGTGCGGGCGAAGGCGATCAGCGTCGGCGCGAAACCGTGCAGATCGAGGCGGCTGTGGGTGATCTGCGGCAACCGGATGATCGACGAGCGGACTCCCTTGGCGGCCAGGTCGACGACGAAGTTCTCGGCGTCGATGCGGTAGCCGCCGTTCGGGTCGTAGTCCTCCTCGGTGGCGGTCCGGTCGCGCACGATCTGGGCGAGCATGCCGGTGCCCGACGTACTCACGAGTGGTTTGTCGGTGCCGGCGAGAGCGTCGCCGATCGTCCGCAGGGCGGCGAGATCCGACTCCGCGGCACCGGCCAGGTCGCCCGCCGCCATCGCATCGTGGCGGAACGCGAGGTGGACGACGCCGTCGGCGGCCGTGGCCGCGGCGTGCAGCCGGTCGAGATCGTGGAGGTCGCCGCGGATCGCCTCGGCGCCCCAGTCGGTCAACCGCTTGGCGGAATCGTCGGAGCGGGCCAGGCCGAGAACCTGGTGGCCGTTGTGCAGGAGCTCGGGGACGAGGGCGGACCCGACGTGCCCGGACGCTCCGGTGATGAAGACGCGCATGCTGCTTCCTTTCGTGATGTCAGTGTGTGACATCACGACCGTACACCCTAATGTCATTGAATGACATCGGCTAGGATCGAGCCATGGGACGGTGGGAACCGGGCGCGGCCGGGCGGCTGCGCGAGGCGGCGATGGCGCTCTACACCGAGCGCGGGTACGACGGCACGACCGTCGCCGAGATCGCCGACCGGGCCGGCGTCACCGCCCGCACGTTCTTCCGGCACTTCGCGGACAAGCGCGAGGTGCTGTTCGCCGGGTCCGAGATGCTCGAGCACCAGATGGTGAAGGCACTCCGGGAGGCGCCACCCACCGCGACGCCGATGGAGGCGGTCGTGGCCGGGGTGCTGGCGTCGGCGGAGTTCTTCGACGACATCCGCCGGGAGTACTCGCGCCGCCGGGCGACGGTGATCGCCTCGACGCCGGAGCTGCGAGAGCGCGAGCTGATCAAGATGGCGTCGCTGACGGCGGGGCTCACCAACGCGCTGCTCGACCGGGGCGTCGATCAGGACGTCGCAGCGCTGGCGGCCGAGACCGGTGTCGCCGTGTTCCGGGTGTCGTTCGAGCGGTGGATCGCGGCGTCCGACGACGTACCGATCACTGAGGTGATCCGGTCGACGCTGAAGACGCTGTCCGAGCTCACTGCCTGACGGTCTCGGTCCACGAGGCGACTGCGACCAGGGCAACGCAGGTCGCCGCAAGTAGGGCGAGGTCGGCGACCGATCCGATCTGCGGTGTCGCGAGCGGCAGTGCGAGCAGTACCGCGGCGCCACCGGCCGCCGTACCGAGGTGGGCGCGGGACGGCTCGCCGACGCAGCGGTGCACGGCCCAGAGTAGGAGGACGAAGCAGGCGGCCGGTACGGCGACCGCGTAGCTCGCGCCGGTCGGGGACAGATGGAGCTCGTGACTGGTCTGTTCGACCGCGACCTCGAGGCCGGCGCCGAGCGCGGCGAGCGAGGCGAAGATGCCGTAGTGACCGTAGCCCCAGCGGTACGAGCGGTCCCGCCGGTCCTCGAGCCGCGGACCGGCCGGGCGCAGGAAGTACAGCCACCACAGGGCGAACAGGATCACCAGTCCACACGCCGCGACGGCGATCAGTTCCGCGCTCACCGCGGTCGCCACGACAGCTCGCCGTACGGCGTTGGACGAGGCCAGGACCGCCTCGCCGAGCAGGATGATCGTGAACAGGCCGTACCGCTCGGCGATGTGATGCGGATGCCAGTTCGTGGAGTGTGGACGCTCGGCCCACAGCGGCACGCACAACTCGAGGGCGGCCAGGACGACGAACGTGACGAGCAGGACGCGATCCGAAGCGCCCGTGGTCGCGAGATACAGCCGGCCGAACCAGCCGACCTGCAGGATCCCGATCCCGAACGCGTAGCGGAACGCCGTACGCCGGGAGGCCGGGTCCTCGATGCCGGCGCGCAACCACAGCGAGATCAACCCGAGCCGCATGATCAAGTAGCCCAACGTGATCATCAGGTAGTCACCGTGGTCCGCTGCGGCCGGGACGCCGGCGCCGAGCAGCAGTACGCCGGCCATCTGCACCATCGTGAGGATCCGGTACGTGACGTCGTCGGTGTCGTACGACGAGGCGAACCAGGTGAAGTTCATCCACGCCCACCAGATCGCGAAGAACACCTGCAGGAACGGCAGTACGCCGTCGCTCGCGTGACCGTCGGCGATGGTGTGCGCGAACTGCTCGGTGACCGCGGCGACCGCGACCACGAACGTCAGGTCGAACAGCAGCTCGAGCTGACTGGACACCCGGTGCGGCTCGTCGATCGGCCGCGCCGTCATCCGCACCCGGATGCGGATTCCTGGGCTTGACACCTGCGGGCTCCCTTCGTCGGACGTCCTCATCCAGTGAGACAGCGCACAAACCTCGGCTGTGACCGGACGGGAGCTGTCACAAGACGGCGTACTGCCCTGTCTCACCTCATGACAAGGGCGGAATCCACCGCCCACGTCAACGAAACGTCAACGAAACGTCAACGAAAGGGTTCAAGCGATGAAGATCGTCGTGATCGGCGGGACCGGCCTGATCGGTACGAAGCTGGTGGCGAAGCTCACCGAGCACGGCCACGAGGCGGTGCCGGCCGCGCCGAGCACCGGAGTGAACACCATCACCGGCGAAGGCCTGGCGGATGTCCTGAAGGACACCGACGTGGTGATCGACGTGGCCAACTCGCCGTCGTTCGAGGCCGGGCCGGTGATGGAGTTCTTCCGGACCTCGACCGGGAACGTGCTGCAGGCCGAGGCCGCGGCGGGCGTCCGGCACCACGTCGGGATCTCGATCGTCGGCACCGAGCGGATGCCGGACAACCACTACTTCGCTGCCAAGATCGCCCAGGAAGAGCTGATCAAGGGCTCGGGGATCCCGTACTCGCTGATCCACGCGACCCAGTTCTTCGAGTTCGTCGCGGCGATCGCCGACGAGGGCACCTGGGACGACGGCAAGGTGCACATCGCGCCGGTCGCCTGGGCGCCGATCGCGGGTGAGGACGTCGCGGCGATCCTCGGCCGGACCGCCACCGGTGCGCCGCTGAACACCCGGATCGACATCGCGGGCCCGGACGAGTACCGGATGGACGAGTTCTTCCGCACCGCCCTCGCGCAGCGTGGGGACACCCGCGAGGTGGTCGCCGACGAGCACGCGCGGTACTTCGGCTCCGAGCTCACCGAGCGCAGCCTGGTGCCGGTCGGCGAGGCGACGCTGGGGGAATGGCACTACGACAAGTGGTACGCCGCACAGGACGGTCAGTGACGATGGCCGGCGACGATCCGTTCCTGCGTGCGCTCGACGTGGAGGTCGAGGCCGACATCGCGCTGAACGCGGCCGGTACCGCACCTGACGACGAGCCGCCGAGTGAGTGGCTGGCCGATCCCTTCGAGGTGGAGGCGGAGGCCGCGGACCTGAACAGCCTGCACGGCGCGATCGAGGCCCTGGAGGGTGATTCGGGGGTGGATCCGAACGTATCCTCCAGCTGAGATCCGAGGGGGTTGTCCGATGGTGGACGACGTGGACGACGTGGGTGACCTGGACGACGCGGTCGCCGTGTTCAACGAGGTGCGGCCGCGGCTGATGGGGATCGCGTACCGGATGCTCGGCAGTCACTCCGAGGCCGAGGACCTGGTCCAGGAGGTGTGGCTGCGCTGGCAGGCCGCCGATCGGGCCGCGGTGCAGAGCCCGGTGGCGTACCTGTCGACCGCGGTCACCCGGCTCGCGATCAACGCGAGCCAGTCCGCCCGCGCCCGCCGGGAGACCTACATCGGCCCGTGGCTGCCCGAGCCCGTCGACACCAGCGCCGACCCGTACCTGGGAGCCGAGCGCGGGGAGGCGCTGAGTTTCGCGGTGCTCCTCGTGCTCGAGCGGCTGTCGCCGACCGAGCGGGCGGCGTACGTGCTGCGGGAGGCGTTCGACTACTCGTACGGCGAGCTCGCGACCATGCTGCAGTCGACCGAACCGGCCGTTCGGCAACTGGTCAGCCGGGCTCGTAAACGGATCCGCGCGGAACGGCGTACCGAGGTCAGTGGGAGCGAGCAGCAGACGCTGCTGTCGGCGTTCATCGTGGCCGCGCGGTCGGGTGATCTGAGCGCGCTGGAGACTCTGCTCGCGAAAGATGCGATCAGCTATTCCGACGGCGGCGGCGCGGCGCGGGCGTCGAAGTTCCCGGTCGTCGGGCGGCTGCGCGTGGCGAAGTACCACAGGGCGTTCCACACCCGGTTCTGGGTTGGTGTCGACGTCGAGTTCGGGATGGCGAACGGCCGCGCGGTGTCGCTGCTCCGGCGCGACGGTACGACGTTCGCGGTGTGCACCGTGACCGCATCCGAGGACGGCATCGACGAGGTGCTGTGGATGATGAACCCGGCGAAGCTGACCGCGATCGCCTGAGCTGGAGGAGCTGTGTCGAAGCGGGGCGATCATGCCGTCGTACACCGGTTCGCGACCGCGTGGCGGGCGGGCAGTCCGGGCGCGATCCGCAGCCTGCTCGCGCCCGAGGTCGTCGCGGTCAGCGACAGCGGCGGACGGGTGCCCGCGGCGCTCGGTCCGGTCCACGGTCCGGAGCAGGTGGCCCGGTGCGTGACCGAGTTGCTCGGTCCGGACATCGCGCTGACCGTCGAGGCGGTGAACGGGGAGCCTGGCGTCGTACTGCGGGGGACCGCGGGCGTGGTCGCGGTGGTCAGCCTGAAGCTCACCGGGGCGAAAGTGGCGGCGGTGTGGATCGTGCTGAACCCGGACAAACTGCGCGGCTGGGGCTGATGCCGCTCCGGGGAATGAACCCCACTCACTCTGGTGTTGACGTGTCAACCTAGACTTGGTGTGAGTGGACAAGGAGCGTGCGGACATGACTGAGGTGAAGTTCGGCCTCGACACCTTCGGGGACATCCCGGTGGACGACAGCGGCGCGCCGGTGACGGCGGCGGCCGCGATCCGGCAGGTGGTCGACGAGGCGGTGCTGGCCGACCAGATCGGCGTGGACGCGATCGCCCTCGGTGAGCACCACCGGCCGGAGTTCTCGATCTCGACACCGGAGACGGTACTGGCCGGGATCGCGACCCAGACCTCGAACATCAAGCTCGGCTCCGGCGTGACGGTGCTGAGCTCGGACGACCCGGTGCGGGTCTTCCAGCGGTTCTCGACCGTCGACGCGCTGTCGAACGGGCGGGCCGAGGTGATCCTCGGGCGCGGCTCGTTCACCGAGTCCTTCCCGCTGTTCGGGTACGACCTGGCCGATTACGACAAGCTCTTCGAGGAGAAGCTGCAGCTCTTCGTACGGTTGCTCGACGAGAAGCCGGTCAGCTGGGAAGGCACGGTGCGGCCGTCGCTCGACAACATCGAGGTGTACCCGAAGACCGAGTCCGGCCGGCTGACCACCTGGGTCGGTGTCGGTGGATCGCCACAGTCCGTCGTCCGGACGGCGTACTACGGACTGCCGTTGATGCTCGCGATCATCGGTGGATCGCCGGAGCGCTTCGGGCCGTATGTCGACCTGTACAAGCGGGCCGCGGAGCAGTTCGGGAGCGTCGCGCATCCGATCGGGATGCACTCGCCGGGGTTCGTCGCCGAGACCGACGAGCAGGCGAAGGAGATCTACTACGCGCCGTACAAGGTGATGCGGGACCGGATCGGCGCGCTGCGCGGCTGGCCGCCGCTGAAGCGTGAGGAGTTCGAGTCCGAGGTCCTGCACGGGTCGATGTACGTCGGCTCGCCCGAGACCGTCGCGCGGCGGATCGCTGCCGCGGTGAAGACGCTCGATGTCGGACGGTTCGACCTGATCTACTCAGGTGGACCGCTGCCGGTCAGCGCGCGGACGAAGGCCGTCGAGCTCTACGGGACCAAGGTCGTCCCGATGGTGCGGGAGCTGCTCGCGGAGGAGTCGGAGTGACGACGATCGGGATTCTCGGGGCCGGCAAGGTCGGCACCGTGCTGGCGCGGCTCGCCGTCGCGGCGGGCTACCGCGTCCTGATCGCCGGCTCGGGTGACGTCTCGAAGATCGCCCTGATCGTCGAGGTCGTCACCCCGGGCGCCGTCGCGACGACAGCGGCCGAGGCGGTCGCTGAGGCGGACGTCGTGATCCTCGCGCTGCCGCTCGGCAAGTTCCAGACGATCCCGGCTGCGGCGTTGGGCGGGAAGCTCGTTATCGACGCGATGAACTACTGGTGGGAGGTCGACGGGATCCGCGACGATCTCACCGACAAGCGGACGTCGTCGTCGGAGATCGTCCAGGAGTTCCTGGCCGGGGCCCGGGTGGTGAAGGCGTTCAACCACATGGGGTACCACGACCTGGACGAGGGCGCCCGCCCCGCCGGCGCCCCGGACCGCAAGGCGATCGCGATCGCCGGCGAGCCGGACGACGTCGCGGAAGTTGCGGCCGTTGTCGACGCCTTGGGCTTCGAGCCCGTTCCGTCCGGGCCGCTGTCCCACGGCAAACGCCTGGAGCCCGGAACCGAGGCGTTCGGCGCCAACGTGGACGCGGACGAACTCCGCGAGATGCTGGCCCGCTACCCGTCGACGGTGCAGGGCCAGGAGGTAGCGCAAGTCCGGGCCGGCTGACTGGCGGCTTGTGCGACCGCTGGCGTGTTGTACCGCGTCAGCGGTGAAACAACGCGCCAGTGGGTCAGGCTGCGAGGACCTGCTGTTGCTGCTTCGGGCGGACGGCTCGTTCTGCGCCGATGCCGGCGGCGATGACGCAGGCGATGCCGATCGCCTGCAGCAGCGTGGGGGACTGGCTGAGGAAGACCCAGCCGACCAGCAGCGCCAAGGCGGGCTCGAGGCTCATCAAGGTCCCGAAGACTCCGGCGTCGAGGCGGCGCAGAGCGAGGTACTCGAGGCTGAACGGGATGACCGGAAGCAGAAGCGCCAGCCCGAAGCCGATGATCACGAGCTGCCAGGTCATGACCGGGATCGTGCTCGGCCCGGCCACCGCGGTGGCGACGACGGCGGCGACGGGCAGCGAGACGCCCATGCCCTGAAGTCCGGTCACGCTGCTCCCGACGCGCTGGGTGAGCACGATGTACGCCGCCCAGCACGCGGCCGCACCGAGCGCGAACAGCACGCCGACGAGATCGACCGCCCCACGCCACGGCTGCGTCAGCAACAGCACACCGGCGAACGCCAGCCCCGGCCACACCAGTCGCCCGCGACTCCGCAGTACGGCGACCGACAGCGGACCGAGGAACTCCAGCGCGCTCGCCGTCCCGAGCGGCAGTCGCGCCACCGCGGCCATGAACAGCAACGTGACGCCCGCGGTCGCGACACCGAGCCCGACCGCGGCCAGGAACGACTTGCGGTCGAACGAGCTTGGCCGCGGCCGGAACAGCACCAGCACGATCAGCCCCGCGCACACCAGCCGCAACCAGGCCGCACCCTCCGGCCCGACGCGGTCGAACAGCCCGACCGACGCGGCCAGTCCCAGCTGGACCATCGTCATCGACAGCACCGCGAAGGCGATACCGGTGTCACGTGTGCGCATGCTGTCCAGTGAAGCCCGCGATTCCGTTCGCGTCCACGTGAGAATCATGGACAGATCGTTCGGGATCGCTGAACAATGCCGAGATGGACGTACGCCGTCTCGAACTCCTGCTCGCGCTGTCCCGGCTCGGCTCGATGCATGCGGTGTCGGAGACGCTCGGTGTCGCGACGTCGACGGTCTCGCAACAGATCGCCGCACTCGCCAAAGAGGTCGGCCTGCCGCTCGTCGAACCCGACGGCCGTCGCGTCCGGCTCACCCCGGCCGGTCGCCGGCTCGCCACGCACGCCGTCCACATCCTCGCCGCGCACGAGGCGGCCCGGGCCGATCTCGATCCGTCCGCGGAACCTGCCGGAACGGTCCGGGTCGCCGCGTTCCACACCGCGATCCGGGACAGCCTGCTGCCCGTCGTACCGCAGTTGCCGCCGGCGGTGCGGTTGGAGATCCAGGAGCAGGAGCCACCCGACGCGCTGGCGATGCTCGAGCGCGATCAGGTGGACCTCGCCCTGACCTACGACTACAACCTCGCGCCCGCGGCGATCGACCCGGCGCTGCACGCCACCCCGCTCTGGGACACCGCGTGGAGTCTCGCCGTACCGTCGCGGTCCCCGCGCACCCCCGGTACGGCGGCGGACGTGCTCGCCGCGTTCGCCGACAGCGACTGGATCGTGAACTCCCGCCACATCGCCGACGAACAGGTGATCCGCACCATCGCCGCGCTCGCCGGCTTCGAGCCGCGGGTCACGCAACGTGCGGACAGCCTGCAACTGGTGCAGGAGATGATCGTCGCCGGCCTCGGCGTCGCCCTCCTCCCGGCCGCCTACCCGAAAACCACCGGCGTCTCGCTCCGCCGCCTCCGCGACCCCGAGCCACGCATCCGCGCGTACGCCCTGACCCGCGCCGGACGCACCGGCTGGCCGCCACTGTCACTGGTTCTGAGCCACCTGCACTGACCCCGGTCACAAACCGCCCGGCTGCCCGGTCTTTCTCAATAGCTCGGGGAACAAGATCGAGGAAAGGGAAGACCCATGAGTGAAAGTCCGGTCGTCGTCCTGGTGCACGGTGCGTTCGCCGAGTCGGCCAGCTGGAACGGTGTCGTCGAGAGGTTGCAAGCCCGGTCGATCGAGACGGTCGCCGTCGCAAACCCGCTGCGCAGTCTCGAGGGCGACGCGCAGTACGTCCGGGACGTGATCGCGGGCATCGGCAAACCGGTCGTCCTGGTCGGGCACTCGTACGGCGGCATGGTGATCACGCAGGCCGCGTCGGACAACGACGCGGTGCGATCGCTGGTCTACGTCTGCGCGTTCGCGCCGGACCACGGTGAGACCGCGTTCCAGTTGTCGCTGCAGTTCCCGGGCAGCACGCTCGGTGACGCGCTGAACGCCTATCCGGTCAGCAGCGGTGGCAACGAGCTGGCGATCCGGGCCGACGTGTTCCGGACCCAGTTCTGCGCCGACGTACCCGCCGAGCAGGCCGCGTTGATGGCGGCCACCCAGCGTCCGGCCACCGAGGCGGCGCTGACGGACCCGCTGCCGACGTCCACGCCGGCGTGGCGGACGATCCCGTCCTGGTTCGTGTTCAGCGATCAGGACCTGAACATCCCGGTCGCTCTGCACCGCTTCCTCGCCGAGCGTGCCGGCGCGAAGGTCACTCGCGAGATCGCCGGTGCTTCGCATGCGGTCAGCGTCTCGCAGCCGGAGGCCGTCGCGACTACGATCCTGGACGCGATGGGGAGTTGACGATCGGACGGAGAAGACGGATGCGCAGGATCCTGGTGGTGGGCGGAGGGTACGCCGGGTTCTACACGGCGTGGCGGCTGGAGAAGAAGCTCCGGCGCGGCGAGGCCGAGGTGATCGTGGTGGATCCGCGGCCCTACATGACCTACCAGCCGTTCCTGCCCGAGGTGGTGGCCGGCTCGGTCGAGGCCCGGCACGCGGCCGTCTCGCTGCGCCGGAACCTGCGCCGGACGCGGATTGTCGACGGCATGGTGACCCACATCGCGCACGCCGACCGGACGGTCACCATCCGCCCCGCGCTCGGACCGGACTACGAGCTGTCGTACGACGTGATCGCGGTGACCGCCGGCGCGGTCACCCGCACGTTCGACGTCCCCGGCGTCGCGGAGCGGGCGATCGGCATGAAGCACGTCGAGGAGGCGGTCGCGATCCGGGACCGGCTGTTCACCGCCTTCGACCAGGCGGCCGGTCTGGAGCCGGGGCCGCTGCGGCGCAAGCTGCTGACGATCACCTTCGTCGGTGGCGGGTTCTCCGGCGTCGAGGGGTTCGCGGAGCTGCAGTCGCTGGCCCGGGCGTTGCTGAAGAAGTTCCCCGAGCTGTGGGCCGACGACCTCGCCTTCCACATGGTCGAGGCGACCGGCCGGATCCTGCCCGAGGTCAGCGACCGGCCCGGCGAGTGGGTGGTGAAGATGCTCGAGAAGCGCGGCGCGGTGGTGCACCTGAAGACCACGATGACGTCGGCCGCGGACGGGCACGTGGTGCTGTCCGACGGGTCGGAGTTCGACTCGGAGCTGATCGTCTGGACGGCCGGCAACGCCGCGACCCGGCTGCTGCGCAACCACACCGACCTGCCGCACAACGAACGCGGTCTGGTCCAGGTGCGGGCCGACCTGCGGATCGGGACCGCGAACGAGGTGGTCCCGGACGCGTGGGCGGCCGGTGACGACGCGGCGGTGCCCGATCTCGCCGCGTCGACCGAGGGCGCGTACACGGTGCCGAACGCACAGAACGCCGTACGGCAGGGGAAGTTGCTGGCGAAGAACCTGCTGCGATCGCTGCGCGGACGGGCGCCGAAGAACTACGTGCACCACAGCCTCGGTGCGATCGCGACGCTCGGCCTGGGCACCGGGATCTTCCAGTACCGGCGGCTCGTCATCAAGGGTCTGCCGGCCTGGCTGATGCACCGCGGGTACCACGTGCTCGCGGTGCCGACGTGGGACCGCAAGGTGCGGGTGCTGGCGATCTGGCTGGTGTCGTTCGTCTACGGCCGCGACATCGTGTCGCTGGCCTCGGTCCAGAGCCCACGGGAGGCGTTCACGACCGAGGCCAAGGCACCGAAGCTCAGCGCGTCCCGCCCGGGATGAGCAGATCGGGCAGGCCGAACGTGGCGCCGGCGGCCGGCAGTGTCGGCTGCCAGTCCGGTTCGAGGCTGAGGTAGCTGGCCGGGTCCGCGCGCAGCAGCCCGATCAGTACCTCGGTCACGATCCGCCCGCCGACCGGCCCGAGCCGATCGCCGTGAGCGAAGTACTCCGACTCCTTCAGGATGTAGAACCACAACGGCGTACCGCCCGGCCAGGTCTCCTCGGTGAGCGCCGGTACGCCGAGAAGCTTGGCCACCGCCTCGCCACTCGGCAGGCCGGTGGTGTCACCGCGCAACAGATCCCGCACCGCCAACGACCGGTACGCCGTTTCGTCCACCGCACCCGTCACTCGCTCGGGCAGCCCGATCAGGCTCGCGGCCAGCCGCCCGTCGAGCCGCTTCGACCGCTGCGCCCGCGGACGTCCGGGGACGTCGAAGACCTGCGCGAGATCGAGCCGCCGCTCGGCCGCCAGCGGTCCGAAACCCACCAGGTCGGGGAACAGCGGGTACTCCGAGCCGCCCTCGACCAGCCGGTACTTGTGCCGGATCTGCCCGTGCCCGTACCGGTACGCCGCATCCGCGAACTCCAGCGGGATGAACCCCCGCGACGGTTCGGGCGCGAACCAACTGCCGCCCTTGTCGAGCACCTCGTCGACCAGTTCGCGACCGACCAGCCGCGGCAGAAAGTCGTGGACGACGATCCACTGGTAATGCCACGTCAGCGTCACCCGGGCCTTCTCGAACACGTCCTCCTCGGCCACGCCGCTCGCCCTGAGCCGATCCACGATCCGGTTGTGCGCGTGCAGGAACGCCACGTGCAGACTCAACGAGAACAGGTGTACGTCGTTCCGCGGGTCGCCGATCAGCGCCACACCCTGGGGATTCCGCGGTACGTCGTACCCGTCGGGGTCGAGCAGGAACTTGGCCGGGTCGTCCACGTCGAACAGGTACGGCGTGCCGATCGGACCGTCGGCGTACAGCATCTCGAGGTTGAGCCGAGGCGAGCGGGCGTTCCGCAAACCGTCTGTGTCCGCGGGAACCCCGGCGATCGGTGAGCGGTCCGCGGTCGTGTCGTGCGCCACCAACTGCCCGAAGAACGGCCATCCGGCCGCCTGCTCTGCGTCATCACCACCGCTCCCGAGATCCAGCGCGGCCGCGGCGTCGCAGACCCCGCCGTCCGCACCGGCCCGCATCAACACGTGCGGATCCGTCCCGAGCGGCTCGAGGCCCGCGAACATCCGCCCGTACCGCGCCCCACCTGTCGGTCTGTCCACGCTCCGCACCAAGCTCAAACAGTGGTCGCGCGCCGCCGGATGCGTACTCATCCCAGTCCTCCTCAGCGTTGTCTCCACAAGAAAGACAGCACACCTCGGCCCCCTGTGACGAGGGGTCAGCTGATGCGGGTGAGGCGGCCGTCGGGGAGGACCCGGATGGTGGTTTTGCGGGCTCCGACGGTGAGGTCGACGAAGAACATCGTGCCGACGGTGCGCGTGGTGAAGGAGACCGGTTCGGTGGCGCCGGCAGGGACGACAGCGGACAGGATGCTGGCGCTGGTGCCGTTGCGGTTGAACTTCACGACCGGAGCGGGCTGCCGGTGGAAGATGTCCGGGTAGTACCAGCCCTGGACCGGGTCCTGCTGACCCTGGACGACCGTGATGCCGTCAGCGGGCGGCTGCTGCTGGTACGGGATCTGCAGCAGGTGGGTCTTGGTCTTGTCACCCGGCTTGCTCGCGATCGCGGTGGTGGGGGACTGGACGGTGACCTTCTGGTCCGGCGCCAGATGCCACAGGGTCTCGTACCGCTGGCTGCTCGTCGACTGGCCGCGGTCCAGCGTGATGATCAGGTCGGGGTCCTTCAGCACCAGCACGTCCCGCTTCCGGGTCACCTCCGGCGCCGGCGAGTCCTCGAGGGAGTACGACTCCCAGGTCGGCGTGATCGCGGCGCGCACCAGCCGGGTCTCGACGGAAGCCGTCTGCGCCGACGGGATCGTCATCACGTTGTGCGCGGCCTGACTCTTCGACCAGGCCTGCCACTTGTCGAGCTGGTACCCCGAGTGCCCCGGGTCGATCAGGACGTCCCGCCCGTGCGAGGAGTAGGTGATCGACATGTGGTCGTCGTGCCCGTGCAGCCGCCGCGCTACGCCGTACCTGATGCTGTACGTCGACTCGTTCGCGAACGGTCGCGTCTGGCCCCATCCGGTCCGCCCGAAGACGTACCCGGCGTCGAACACCGCGACTCGCTTCGCCGGCGCCTTGCCCTGCTTCCCGAGCGAGGCGACGTAGTCCAGCGACGTACCGACGGCCCCGGTCGGCTTCTGCCGTACGGCGTCCCCGACCTGCTGCAGCTCACCGGTCGACTTGGTCGCGAGCGCGAGCCACTCGGACAGCGCGGCCCGGCGCTGCGAGATCACCTGGCCCGGATCCGACCCGCAGCGCTGCAGGGCGGTGGTCGCGCGACCCCAGAGCAGGTAGTTGAACATCGCGTACCCGACCGACTGCTCGTTCGTCGACCCCTGCGGGTCGATCGCGATCGTGATCGCCTGGGTCAATCGGTCGACCGCCAGCTTCTTCAGCTCCGGCCGCTTGAGCGTGCAGCCGACGCCGAACATCGCGATGCTCTCGTCCGTCCCGTGGTTCGACGAGCCGCTCCAGTTCGCGATCATGAACTGCGCATGGTCGACGAGCGCCTTGTCGAGCCAGGCGTACTGCGTCGGCAGCGTGCGGACGTGCATCCCGGTGAGCACCGCCTGCCGCGTACACAGCAGCACGTTCGTGCGGTGCATGGTCGCTTCCCAGGCGCCAACGTCGCCCTTCCACGAGTACGGGTTGTCCTGCACCCAGTCGTGGATGATCGCCAGCACGTGGTTCAGCGTCTTGCGGTCGCCGCGCTGCCCGGCGGCGATGCCTTGGCCGAGCCAGCGCAACGAGTGCAGCCACATGTACCAGCTGGGCTTCTGGTACGGGTTCGAGCGCCAGTTGATGTCGCCCTTGCCGTTCCCCACCTTGTACGCCGGGTCGTCGCCCCAGAGGAAGGTGTCGTTCATCAGCATCGACACCGGGACCTTGGAGTCGATCCCGCTGAAGCCGGGGCACTCGTACGTCCCGGTGTTCGCGACCGGCGTCGACGGCGGGGGAGTGGCCGGGGTGTCGACGCCCGGCAGCGGCTCGTCGGTCGACGATGGCACGCCCGGGGTCGGGGAGGGCTTCGTGTTCGGGCGGGGCGTGCTGGGCGTCGGCGATCCGCTCGCGGCGACCGGCGTACTGCGGTCGCGGGCGCCGGGCATCAGCACGAAGACGGCGCCCGCGAAGGCCACACCACAGACCAGGACGCAGACAAGCGTCAGCGCGACGGTCGTCCCCCACCGCCTCGCCGGCCGCGCACCCACCCGCCCCCCACCACCCTTCCGAGAACTAGACGCTCCGAGTCCCCCGATTGGTTGCATCCGGCCCCGGTTGGTCGATTGCAGCTCGAACGAGCGAATTCTTCAAGCCCCGGCCGGTGACCCGCAGACAAGCTACCCGCATCACGAGTCGCAGGCCGCCGAGGGTACGAGGACGGGCGCGCGGCGGCCGAGGGCGGTCACGCAGAGACCGGCGACGCTGGCCGCGGCGGCCACGATCGCGCAGGTGACGAAGCCAGTGCTCAGGTTGTGGGCGGTGCCGAGCAGCGGGCCGAACGTCGCCACACCGATCGCGCCGCCGATCTGGCGGGAGGTGTTGAACGCTGCCGACGCCGCGCCGTGCAGGTCGGGCTCGACGGCGGCGATGGACTGCGCGGTCATGGTCGGTACGAGGATTCCGGAGCTGAAGCCGATCGGGAGCAGCGCGAGGACCATCGGCCAGACTGCGGACGCCGTACTGGCCCAGGCGAGCGCGAGCAGTCCGATGGTGAGGACGGCCTGGCCGAGGGCGAGCACGGTCGGGCGGCCGAGCCGGCGGGTCAGGGGCGCGGAGCAGAGGTTGGCGATCGAGATCAGGCCGGTCAGCGGCAGGAACAGCAATCCGGTCACGAGTGCGCTGAGGCCGCGACCCTGCTGGAGCAACAGGCTCATCGAGAACAGCACGCCGTAGAAGGCGAAGTTCAGCAGGCTGCCCTGCAGCGCGGCGGCCGCGAACCCGCGATCGGCGTACAGCCTTGGAGGCAGCAGCGGGCCGCGGACGGAGCGCTCGACCAGGACGAAGCCCACCAGACCGACGACGGTCAACGCGCCCGCCGTGAGGATCGCTGGATCGAGCCAGCCACGGGACGGCGCCTCGATCAGGGCGAACACGAGACCGCCGATGAAAGCCGTGGCGGCGACCATTCCGCCGACATCGAGCCGACGACCACGGCGTACGACGGCCGGCATCGAGCGCAGCGCCCAGATCGCGGCCGGGATACCGATCACCACGTTGACCGCGAAGACGGCCCGCCAGTTCGCGAGCGCCACCAGACCGCCACCGAGCAACGGACCGGCCGCCATGCCGGCGCCGCCGGCCGCCGCCCACCAACTGACCAGGCGGTGCCGCGTTTGCTCGTCGGTGGCCGAGGCGGTTGCGAGGACGAGCGCGCTCGGCAGCAGCAGCGCGGAGCCCGCACCCTGGACGAGCCGGGCCAGGTTGAGCATCAGCATCGAGCCGGCCGCCGCGCAGACAGCCGACGACAGCGTGAAGACGACGAGCCCGGTGAGGAAGGCCCGCTTCGCGCCGAGGGTGTCCGCGATCGCTCCGGCGCCGAGCATCAGTGCAGCGAACGACAGCGTGTAGGCGTTCAAGGACCACTCGAGCTCGGCCCGCGACGCGTGCAAATGGGTGCCGAGTTCGGCCAAGGTGACGTTCACGATCGTGCTGTCGACGAAGACCATGAACGAGGCGATCAGGGCCAGGGCGACGACGGACCGGCGGTGTTCGACGGGCATGGAACTCACCCTACGACATTGTTTGACACGCGTCGAACAATAGACCACTCGACGGGACCCGTTGACCTACGCGCGGGTCCTGACTACGGTGTCGGAAATCGATTTCTCCCACACACCGCCCGTCAGGAGAACCGAATGACCGCCTGCGATCTTCCGCCCGGCTGTGCGAACCGTTCCTGTGCCGGTGACTGTCCCCGGGCCCATCTGAGTCGCCGTACCTTCATCGCCCTCGGGGCCGGTGCCGCCGGTGCGCTGGCCGTCCCGGGCCAAGCCGTCGCCGCGTTCGCCGCACCGCCGGCTCCGGACCCGAGTGTGCTCTTCGACCGCGGCAAGCCGACGACGTACAGCGGCGCCGCGCTGCCCAAGATCGGGATGCCGGTCGGCGGCGGTACGACGGGCCAGGTGTACCTCGCCGGCGACGGACGCCTGTGGGCGTGGGACATCTTCAACCCGTCGTCGTTCCCGCTCGGTGGCGCGGACTTCTCCGGGCACAACTACGCGGATCCGCTCTCGGCCGACCAGCCGGGCGCGTCCCAGTTCGGTCAGGGCTTCGCGCTGCGGACCACCACGCGCGGCCGGACGACGAGGCGGACCGTCGACGCGGCCGGCTTCCGCGACGTCCGGTTCACCGGCACGTATCCGATCGGCCAGGTCTCGTACGCCGATTCCGCCAGCCCGGTCGCGGTCGAGTTGGACGCCTTCTCGCCGTTCATCCCGCTCGCCACGCTGGACTCCACTCTGCCGACGACGATCATGGCGTTCACGCTGCGGAACACGTCCGCCGCGGCGGTGCACGCGACACTGCTCGGGTACGCCGAGAACCCGGTCTGCATCGACAGCCGCGATCGCCAACCCACCACGTTGCAGGCGCGGAGCTTCTCGAGCGGGATCCAGTTCGGCGCGGTCGACGACCTGGCGGCCGAGCAGGGCGACATTCTGTTCGAGGACTGGGAGAAGGACACGTACGACGGTTGGACGGTGACCGGCGACGCGTTCGGGCCGGGTCCCGTGCGGCCGCTCGACGTACCGAACCTGATGAAGCGCTTCGGGGACCTCAACGTGTCGGGGACGCGATACGTCACGTCGTACGACTTCCGGGGTGGCGGCAACGACGGCGCGACCGGGAAGCTGACAAGCCGCGAGTTCACCATCGAGCGCCGGTACGTCGCGGTCGGGGTGAGCGGCGGACGCCAGGCCGGCGTCAACGTGGTGGTCGACGGCAAGGTCGTCGCGTCGGCGACAGGTGACGAGAGCGAACCGCTGGTCGCGCAAATGCTGGACGTCGGCGATTACCAGGGCCGCACCGCGCGGATCGAGATCGTCGACGCGACCACGGGTGCGTGGGGACACATCAGCTGCGACGCGATCGTGTTCACCGACCGCCCGGACATCGTGTTCGAGAACTGGGACAAGACGACGTACGACGGCTGGACAGTGGCCGGTGAGGCGTTCGGGGCCGGGCCGGTGACCGCGGCCGAGACGCCGGACGGGTTCCGGCGGCCGTTCGGGGTCCGGACCGAGCTGAACGTGAGCGGGCGGTTCGTCACGTCGTACAACTTCCGTGGCACCGGCGATCCGGATCGGTACACCGGGTCGTTGACGAGCCGGGACTTCGTCATCGAGCGCCGCTTCGTGACGGCGTGGGTCGGTGGCGGGCACCACAAGGCGGAGACCTGTCTGACCGTGGTGGTCGACGGTCAGGTTGTGGCGAGCACGGCGGGTACCGACGTCGAGCCGCTGAATGCTGTGTCGATGGATGTCGGGAAGTACGCCGGGCGGACCGCGCACATCCAGATCGTCGACAGCAACACCGGCGGCTGGGGCCACGTCAACGTCGACCGGATCCTGTTCAGTGACCGCCCGATCCGGCGGCAGCCCGTGGCCGAGCGGCCGGACGGCGGCACGTTCGCGCTGGCCGCGCTCGCACCGGGCGCGGTCGCCCGGCCGTCGATCGCGAAGTGGGACAGCACTGCCCAGCTCTTCGACTCGGTCGCCGGTCCGGTGGACTCCGACGGTCCGCAGGCCGGGACCGTCGCGGTCAGCGTCACGCTGGCGCCGGGGGAGTCCAGGACGATCCGCTTCGCCTACGGGTGGTTCTTCCCGAACCCGGAACGCGAGCTCTTCTCCGAGCTCGTCGGCGCCTCGACGTTCCGCCGCCACTACGCGAGCCGGTTCGCGTCCGCCCGCGAAGTCGTCGAGTACGTCGGCAAGCACGTCGACCGCCTCGAGCGCGACACGAGAACCTGGGTGAAGACGTGGTACGACGACTCGTCACTGCCGCACTGGTTCCTCGAACGCACGCTCGCGACCGCGTCCACGATCGCCACCAGTACGTGCTATCGCTGGGACGACGGCCGTTTCTACGCGTGGGAAGGCACGTACTGCTGCGCCGGCACCTGCGAGCACGTGTGGAACTACGCGCAGGCGATCGGCCGGCTGTTCCCCGACCTGGAACGCGACACCCGCGAACGCGTCGACCTCGGGATCGCGTTCCGGCCGACCGGCGAGATCGGGAACCGTGGCGAGTCGGGCGATGCGTCGAGCTCGTTCGCCGACGGGCAGACCGGGACGATCCTGCGGATCTACCGCGAGCACCAGATGAGCAAGGACGCGACGTTCCTGCGCCGCGTCTGGCCCCGGGTGCGGACCGCTGTCGAGTTCCTGGTGACGCAGCGGGACGGCAAAGACGAGGACGGGATCTTCCGCGGCAGCCAGTGGAACACGCTCGACACCGAATGGTTCGGCGAGGTTCCGTGGATCAGCGGCTTGTACGTCGCGTCTCTGCGAGCGGCCGCCGCGATGGCCGGTGAGGTGGGGGATACCGCGAGCGCGTCCCGGTACGCGGCGATCGCCGACCGAGGGTCGGCGTACCTGTCGGGGAAGCTGTGGAACGACGAGTACGGGTACTACGTGCAGAAGGTCGATCCGGCGCATCCGACGGCGGAGAACAGCAACCGGGGATTGTTCGTCGACCAGATGTACGGCCAGACGTACGCCGCTCAGCTCGGGCTGCCCCGGGTGTTTCCCGCGGACCAGGCGCGGACGGCGCTGTCACGGCTGTACGAGTCGAACTTCCGGGTCGAGCCGGGAACGTACCGGCCGCCGGGGATCGGGGTGGGCCGGGTCTACACCACCGAGGGCGAGAGCGGCGTGATCATGGCGACCTGGCCGCACGGCGGGTCGGACGAGACCCGCGGCCTGATGTACTTCAACGAGGTGTGGACCGGTCAGGAGTACCAGTTCGCCGCGCACCTGTTCTCGGAGGGCATGACGTCGGAGGGCCTCGCGGTCACGCGGGCGATGTACGAGCGCTACTCGGCGACGAAACGCAATCCCTACAACGAGATCGAGGCCAGCGACCACTACGCACGCGCCATGATGGGCTTCGGCGTCTACCTCGCGGCCTGCGGCTACGAGTACCACGGCCCCAAGGGCCACCTCGGTTTCGCCCCACGCATCCACCCAGAAAACTTCCGCTCCGCCTTCACCACCGCCGAAGGCTGGGGTCTCTACACCCAACGCCGAACCCCAACCACCCTCACAGCCACCATCGACATCCGCTACGGCCAGGCGTCCCTGACCACGCTGTCCTTCGAAACCGCACGCCCCGCACACCAGGTCAAGGCTCGCATCGGAAGCGCCTCGGTCCCTGCCACCGTAGTTGCCACCGGCAACCGAGCCGTAGTCACCCTCACCCGCCCAGCCGCGATCACCCCAGCCGGCGCCCTGCAGATCACTCTCACCTGAGGCTGAGACCCGCACCGGTGACTGGAGACCTGCTATAGGTAGTCTCCAGTCACCACGAGGTGTCTTAGGTCGGGTCGGGCTCGGCGACGTGGCAGGCGGCCTGGTGGTTGTCGCCCATCGGGCGGAGGAGTGGGGTGACCTCGTGGCACTTGTCGACTGCGAGCGGGCAGCGCCAGCGGAAGCGGCAGCCGGGGGTGGGGTCGATGACCTTCGGGGGCTCGCCGGTGTCGCCTTCGATGCCGGTCGAGAGGGGAGCCCGCGGGTCGGGAACCGCGCCGAGCAGCAGGTCCGTGTAGGGGTGTTTCGGGTTCTGGAGGACCGACTCCGTGGGGCCGGTCTCGACGACGTGGCCGGCGTACATGATCATCAGGCGGTCGGCGACGTAGCGGGCGCTCGCGATGTCGTGGGTGATGTAGAGGAACGACACCCCTTCCTTGCCGCGCAGCTCGGCCATCAGGTTCAGCAGGCCGATCCGGATCGACACGTCGAGCATCGACACCGGCTCGTCGGCGAGGATCAGTTTCGGTTTGTGGGCGAGCGCCTGCGCGAATCCGATCCGTTGCCGCTGGCCACCACTCAGCTCGTACGGGAACCGGTTCATGATGTCCCCGGCCGGTGACAGCCCGACCGCCTCGGCGACCCGCTCGGCCTCGGCGTACCGCTGCTGCCGGTTGATCTCCGGCCGGTGCAGCTTGAGGCTGCGCAAGATCCCGTGCGACACCCGGAACGCCGGGTTCAGCGAGCTGAACGGATCCTGGAACACCATCGGTACGTCGGCCCGGTATGCGAGCTGATCCTTCCGGGACCGGTAGGTCGACAGTGCCCGGCCCTGGTAGTAGATCTCGCCGCTCGTCGGCTTGTACACACCCGCCAGCAGCCGTGCGATCGTGCTCTTGCCGCTCCCGCTCTCACCCGCCAGCGCGACGATCTCCTGCTGGCCGATGGTGAAGTTCACCTCGTCGACCGCGTGCAGCAACTGCCGCGACAACCCGCGCCCGACCCGGAAGTGCCGGGTCAGCTCCTTTGCCTCGAGCAACGGTGTGCTGGCCGGTGTGGCCTCGGTCTGCTCGGCGTCGACGCTCGTCATGACACCTCCCGGGCGGATTCCAGCGATGGTGCGTGCAACAAACAGCGCGCTTCGACGGCGCCGACCGAGTACAGTTCCGGTGCGATCTTCGGGCAGTCCTCGAACGCCTTCGGGCAGCGCGGCTGGAATCGGCAGCCGCTCGGCGGATCGGCGAGGTTCGGCGGGCTGCCCGGGATCCCGGTGAGCGGCACCTTCGGCCCGCGGATCGACGGGAACGCGTCCAGCAGCCCGGCGCTGTACGGGTGCTCCGGATGGTCGAACACCGCCCGAGTGGCACCGAACTCCACCACCTGACCGGCGTACATCACCACCAGCTTGTCGGAGAAGTGACTGACCAGCGACATGTCGTGCGTGACGAAGATGACCGCGAAGCCGAGCTTGCGCTGCAACTCCTTGATCTGCACCATCAGCGACCGCTGCGCGACCACGTCGAGCGCGGACGTCGGCTCGTCCATGATGATCAGGTCCGGGGTGAACAGCAGCGCCATCGCGATCATCGCCCGCTGCCGCATGCCGCCGCTCAGCTGGTGCGGGTAACTGCGCAGGTGAATCGGGTCGATGCCGACGAGGCGCAGTACCTCGGCCGGACGGTTCTCGTCGACCGCCTCGTCGTGCGCCATGATCGTGTCCTTGAACTGTGCGCCGATGCTCTTCACCGGGTTCAGCGCGTTCATCGCGCTCTGCATCACGACCGAGAAGTCCCGCCAGCGCAGCGCGGACAGCTTCCGCTCGTTCATCGTCACCAGGTTCTGGCCCTGGAACGTCACGCTGCCGCCGGTGATCGCGGCCGGTGAGGTGAGCAGTTGCGCGATCGCGAACAGCAGCGTCGACTTGCCGCAGCCGGACTCGCCGACCACGCCGACGAACTCACCGGCGTGGACGTCGAGATCCACGTGGTCGACCGCGACGACCGGACGGGATCCGGTGTCGTACTCGACCGTGAGGTCCTGAACCTCAAGAAGTGGCTTTGGCACGTCGCCTCCGAACCGGCCGCAGTGCGGGGTTGCTGATCTCGTCGAACGCGTAGTTGAGCAGGGCGAAGGACACACCGAGCAGCGCGACCGCCAGACCCGGCGAGAGCGCCCACGCGGGCAGGCCGTTCACCAGGGCGCCCTGGTTCTGCGCCCAGTAGAGCATCGTGCCCCAGCTCAGTGAGTTGGGGTCGCCGAGCCCGAGGAACTGCAGTCCGGCCGCGGTGAGCACGGAGTACAGCGCGGCGCCGAGGAAGTTCGCGACGATCAGCGAGATCATCGTCGGCAGCACCTCGACGACGATGATGTACGAGCGTCGCTCGCCCCGCACCCGCGCCGACTCGAGGAAGTCCCGGTTCCGCAGCGACAGTGCCTGCGCCCGCATCTGCCGGGCGCCGTACGACCAGCCGGTGAGGATCAGCACGATGATGATCACGGTCAGGTTGCCCTTGCCGGCGTACGTCGCCAGCACGATGATCAGCGGGAACGTCGGGAGGACCAGGAAGATGTCGGTCAGCATCGACAACCCGTCGTCGGCGAATCCGCCGAGATAGGCGGCCGAGACGCCGATGATCACCGACAGGATCGTCGCGCCGAGACCGGCGACGATCGCGATGACGAGGGACTCACGGGTGCTGTAGACGAGTTCGGCGTACACGTCCTGGCCGAGGCCGGTCGTGCCGAGCCAGTGGGCGCCGGACGGTTTCGCCAACGGGGTATCGCCGATCGCGCGGGGATCGCCGTGCAGCCAGGGCACGAACAGATGCGGGAACGCGGCGAGCAGGATGAACAGCAGCAGCAGAGCCGCACCGACCATGGCCTTGCGGTTGCGCAGAACGGCTCGGAAGAGGCCACCGCGCGGGCGGCGGGTCGAGGCGGTGGTAGGCGCGGCGGTGCCGGCAACAATCGCACTCATCGGCAGCTACCCCTTCGTCCGGGCGCGCGGGTCGAGCAGGAACACCGCGATGTCGCAGAGCAGGACACAGATCAGCACCGCCAGCGTCACGAGCAGGAACAGGGCCTGGAGCAACGGGTAGTCGGTGCTCACCGTCGCGTTGTAGAACATGTAACCCAGACCCGGGTAGTTGAACACGTACTCGACCAGGATCGTGCCGGAGATGACGAAGCCGAGCGACATCGCGAAACCGGACAGGTTCGGCAGGAACGCGTTCCGCCCGGCGTACCCGAACATGATCCTGCGGTTCGGGATGCCCTTCGCGCGGGCCATCCGTACGTAGTCCTCGGCGAGCGTGGTGATCATGTTGTTCCGCATGGTCAGGATCCAGCCACCGACCGCGGTGATCAGGATCGTCGCGGCCGGCAGGATCCCGTGCTTGAGCACGCTCAGCACGAACTCACCGGTGAATCCCGGCGTCAGGCCCTGGTCGTAGTTGAAGTCGTTCGGCAGCACCGGGTTGCTGCCGATCGCGAACGTCGAGATCAGCAGCAGCGCCACCCAGAAGTACGGCAGCGCCGAGGTGACGATGAACACCGGCGGTACGACGCCGTCGATCAGCCCGCCGCGGCGCCAGCCGGAGATGGTGCCGATCAGCGTGCCGAGGGCGAACGCCAGGATCGTGGTGATCCCGACCAGGCCGAGCGTCCACGGCAACGCGGCACCGATCAGCGACGTCACCGGTACGCCGAGGCTGCTGCCGATCGACACGCCCCAGTGACCGCTGACCATCGACTTCAGGTACTCCAGGTACTGCAGCATCAGGTTCTTGCCCGGGTCGAACCCGAACTCGGCCAGCACGGTGCGCAACTGCTCCTCCGTGACGACCGAACCGCCCTTGCTCAACCGCGCGCGCAGCGCGTCCTCCGGGCTGCCCGGCATCATCCGCGGGATGAAGAAGTTGAGCGTCATCGCCGCCCACAACGTGAGCACGAAGAACCCGAGCCGTCGGATCAGGTATCGCACAACCACCAGCTCCTCGTGCTCACGCGAGATTCCTTACTTCTGGGCCTATTTCTGGGCGGACTGCGAGTACAGGTTGGTCAGGACCTGTCCCACGTCGGGGATGTTGTACGGCGCGGGCTGGGCGTAGGGATTGTCCTGCGTCGGCCAGCCCTGCAGATCCTTGGTGTTGTACTGGTACCAGTCGACCGACTCGGTGGTCGGGATGATCGGCACGTCCTTGATCATGTACGACGAGATCTGCTTGACCAGCTTGACCTGCGTGTCCGGATCCGCGGCGGCGTACTGGTCGAACAGCTTGTCCACCTCGGGGTTCATGTACCGCGACCAGTTGGTGCTCGCCTGCTTGCCGATCGGGGCGCTGTTCTTCGAGTACAGCAGTTGCCGCAACTCGTAGTACGGCGTCGGGCCGCCGGCCTGGTTGGAGTACGCGAGGTCGTAGTCACCGGTGTACAGCTTCTGGTTGTACGACTGCTGCTGCAGGTCCTGGATCGTCAGCTGGATGCCGACCTTGGCCAGTTGCTGCTTGACGACCGCCAGCGAGGCGTCCCAGTCGGTGTAGCCGGTGACCGTGATGATGTTCAGCTTCAGCGGGTTCGAGTCGGAGTACCCGGCGCTCTGCAGGAGCTGCTTGGCCTTGTCCGTGTTCGGCTTGTCGTAGCCTGCCGCGGCCACCGCGTCCTTGTCGTAGTACTTGTCGAACGTCGGCGTCACGACACCGCTCTGGTTCGCCGCGGGCTGGTAGCCGCTCTCACCGATCTTCGAGATCTGCTCGCGGTCGAGCGCGTAGGCGATCGCCTGCCGGACCGCCAGCTTGCTGGTCACCGGGCGCGACGGGTCGTTGTTCGGGACGATCGCGACGTTCGCGGTCGGCGGGAACCAGTAGTTGTTCTCCGGCGACTTCGACTTGTAGAAGTTGTCGATGTTCGGGATGTACTGACCACCCCACTGCGCCTTGCCGCTGGCGAGGTCGAGATTCGCCGGGTTGTTGTCCAGGTACGCCGGGTACTGCACCTTCGTGACATACGGCTTGCCCGGCTGCCAGTACGTCGGGTTCGCGCTGTACGTGATGTTGTTGCTGGAGCAGGACTCGACCGTGAACGGCCCGGTGCCGACCGGCTTCGGGTCCGCCCAGGTGGCGGCCTTGGACGCGGCCTCGCCGGTGGACCAGATGTGCTTCGGCACGATGCCGACCTGGTTGGCGAAGTTGAAGAAGTACGGCTCGGCAGCGGCCTTGAACTTCAGCGTGACCTTGTTGCCGGCGGCCGTGACACTGGTCAGGCCGGCACCGGTCCACAGCGAGTACAGGTCGAGAGCCGGCACCTCCTTCATCCGGTTGAAGGTGTAGACGACGTCGTCGGCGGTGAACGGCTGCCCGTCGCTCCACTTCACGCCGTCGCGGATGGTGAAGACGATCGAGTCCTTCTTCGGCGACCAGCTGAAGCCGGTGGCGAGCATCGGCGTGGTGGCGCCGGCCTTCAGCACGTTCACGAAGGTCAGCGGCTCGTACACGAAACCGAGAGCCTCCTGGTTGACCGCCGGGTTGAACGGGTTGAACTGGCACGGCCAGGTCTGCCCGCCGACGTTGGCGATCGTGACGGTGCCGCCCTTCTTGTACTGCCCGTTGCCGCTACCGCCACTGGCGCTCGTCGTGGACGACGGGCTGGACGATCCCGCGTTCCCGATCGGCTTGTCGCCACTGCCGCAGCCCGCGGCCAGTGTGCCGACCGCGATCGCGGCGACACCGATGCGTGTGATGCCCCTCATCGTCTCTGCCTTTCGCTCCTGGTAATCCTGCTCATGCGAATGCCTCTTCGCCGAGGGCGGCACCGGCCGCCTCGACGCCGAGAGCGAGCGCCCCGATCAGCGGTGCGTCCGAAGGAAAGCGCGCCACCGACAACTCCGGCGGAAACGGAACGGCCGCGGCGAGGGCGCGTCGCAGACCGGTCTCGATCTGGTCCCAGGAACGCACCAGGCCACCGCCGACGACGATCCGTTCCGGATCGACGGCGATGGTCAGGTTGGCGAGATGCATCGCCAGTTCCCGGACGAACTCGTCGGTGAGGACGGCGGCGTCCCGGTCGGTCCGCGCCATCGTGAAGACGTCGGCGGCCGTGACCGGTCGCCCGAGCCGGGTGGTCCCGGTGGTCTCGAGCGCCTGGCCGCTGACGACGTGCTCCAGGATCGTGCGCCCGCCCTCGTCGACGTACACGTCGGCGGGTGAGCGCAGGTTGTAGCCGATCTCGCCGGAGGCGCCGTGCGCCCCGGTGATCACGGTGCCGCCGGCAACGATCCCGATCGCGAGACCGGTGCCGAGGTTCAGGTAGAGGCCCGGGTCGCAGCCGGCCAGCGCGCCCCAGCGCAGCTCGGCCGCCGCGGCCGCCTTCACGTCGGTGGCCAGCCGCACGGGTACGCCGGGGAATGCGTCCCGCACGAGTCGCCCGAAGGGCAGTTCGCCCCAGCCGGGAAAGGTCGGGGCCAGTTCGACGCGGTCGTCGTACGGGATGCCGAGAGTAGCCGCGCCGACACCGGCGAGCTGCTGGCCGGGGGCGACCTCGGCGAGTAGTTCGTGGGCCGCGCTCAAGCCGCGGGCCAGTGCCGCCGCGGCACCGCCGGACCCGTCGTGGCTGTCCACCCGGCTGTCGATGGTGCGGTCGCCCAGACGGCGGCCGGCGAGGTCACCGACAGCCAGGGCGATCTTCGTCCCACCGAAGTCGAGTCCGAGGACGACCGGCGCTGGAATCACGGGGTGGCACCTCCTCGTGCCGACCAATAGAATCGATTGGAAACTAACTTAACAACCACGCGGCCCACAAGGCTTAACTCCGACTTGGTGGCCGAGTTGTTAGCGAGAAGGGGGTCGACGTGACGGTTGTCGCCGGTGGTGCTGCCGCAGCGCGCCCACAGCTGATCCGCGAGATCAACGAGCAGGTCCTGCTCGACCACATCCGCAGCTCCGGGCCTCTCTCGCGGACCGAGCTCGCCGGTCTGACCGGACTGTCGAAGCCGACAGTGTCGGCCGCGCTGAGCTCGCTGGAGCGGACCGGTCTCGTGCACGTTACCGGCCAGCGCACCGGCGTACCCGGCCCGGCGGCGAGTCTGTACGAGGTGCGCCCGGAGGCGGGGTACGTCCTCGGACTTGATGTCGGGCGGGAGTTTCTCCGGGGTGCGATCGCGGACCTCGCCGGCACGGTGCGGGCGCGGTTGAGTGTGCGGACCAAGGCGGGGGACGCGATGGCGCGGATCCAGGAGTTGGCGGTCCTGGCCGCGACGCTCGCGACTGAAGCCGGTATCGAGGTCACGCAACTGACCCAGACCGTGCTCGGCAGCCCGGGCGTCTACGATCCGCGGCTCGATGCGCTGACGCTGACCGGGCGGCTGTCCGGCTGGGATTCGCCCGCGACGCTCGCGGCGCTGCGCGATCAGTTCGGCCCGACGCTGATGATCGAGAACGACGTCGACGCCGCCGCGCTCGCGGAGCGGGTGCACGGACATGGCCGCGACGTCGACAGCTTCGCCTTCGTCTCGGTCGGGACCGGTATCGGCATGGGCCTGGTCCTGGACGGCAAGCTCCGGCACGGTTCGCACGGAGTGGCGGGTGAGATCGGCTACCTGCCCTTCACGGAAGGTAGCGGGAGTGATCCGCGGGACGCTCGCAAACGCGGTGGTTTCGACGCGTCGGCGTCCGCGGCAGCGGTGGTCCGGGCGGCGCGCCGAGCCGGGGTCCGTGGGGCTTCGACGGCGGAGAAGGTGTTCGCGGCCGCGGCTCGGGGCGACGCCCTGGCCGCGGCGGTCGTCGCCGAGGAAGCACTGCTCGTCGCCAAGGCGGTGTGCACGGTGATCACGGTCGTGGATCCCGACCTAGTGGTCCTGGGTGGCGGGATCGGGCAGGCGCCTGGCTTTCTGGAGGCGGTCACCCGGCAGTTGCGTCAGCTCGCGCCGGTGCTGCCTGAGGTGAAGGCGAGTGTGCTCGGTTCCGAAACCGTCGTAGCCGGCTGCATCGCCTCCGGTCTCGACCGCGCCTGGCTGACCCTGGCCGGCCGCGCCGGGAGTTCTGTCTGAGTAACGGACGCGGAACGTCCGGAATGCTCAGTAAGGTGCGATCCATGGCTATCGCGATGTACCCCAGTTTCGTCCTCGACTGTCCGGACGCGGCCCAGCTCGGGCAGTTCTACGGTGAGCTGCTCGGCTGGAAGGTGAAGACCGACGACGGGTGGGCCGAGATCCGCCCCGAGGACGGCAGCAACTGCATCTGCTTCCAGCAGGTCGCGAACTACAAGACACCGACCTGGCCGACCCAGGACGTGCCGCAGCAACTCCACCTCGACGTGATGGTCCGCGACCTCGACGAGGCCGAGTCCGAGGTACTGGCGATCGGTGCCACCAAACCCGAACACCAGCCGGGTACGTCGTTCCGCGTCTTCCTCGACCCGGCCGGCCACCCGTTCTGCCTCTGCGTCGACTAACAAATAGAGTGACGGTGTGACGAGCTGGCGCGATGAACGACGGGCGGCCGCGGCCGAGCATGCGGCTGCCCTGGAGCGGAAGAAGGCTTCCGAGACCGCGCAGGCCCGTGAGCTGCTGACGGGGTTCATCGCGACGCTGAAGGAGCGTGGGGTCGAGCCCGAGCCGCTGCGCGCGCAGGTCATCGGTTCCAGCGCCAGCTACCGCACCAACCTCACCGGGTGGTACCTGCGCCGCAACCGTTCGCTCGCCGTCGACGTGGACGGCAACTTCTACATCCTCGGCGTACCGGCGAGTCTGAAGTCGCGCGTCGCCGGGGTGAACGTGCTGCCGTCCGACCCGCCGCTCGTCGTCGGTCAGGGTGCGCGCGACGGCGAGTCGATGCCGCTCGCCGACCTGCTACGCCTTCGGCTCGAGTCCTAGCACACTCGCGATCAACGCCGTACCGGGTGCCGTTCGGCCGCCCGGTCCGGGAGACGGCGCGACGTCGTCCATCCGCAGCGCCTCGCCGCACTCCGAGCAGCACACCGACGGCGTCGTGATGTTGCCGCAGGTCGTGTGCGTGAACCGGATCGGCTGGCCGGCCGGGGGAGTCGCCCAGCGATCGCCCCACGCCGTCAGCGCCATCAGGATCGGTACGAGCTCCCGCCCCGCTTCGGTCAGCTCATAGCTGTAGCGCACCGGATTCTGCTGGTACGGCGTGCGTCGTACCAGCCCGCCCTCGGTCAGGGTGGCGAGGCGGTCGGTCAGGAGATTGCGGGAGATCCCGAGGTCGGTGACGAACTGGTCGAAGCGGTTCAGACCGAGGTACAGGTCCCGCAGCACGAGCGGTGTCCACCAGTCGCCGATCAGCTCCAGAGACTGAGCGAGCGAGCAGTGCATCGAGGCGAAGCTGGTGTTCCGCATGTCCGCAGTCTAGTCAGTTGCGTTATTGAACTCACTACTCCTAGGCTGCCGTCATGGGCATCTACCACCGGATCGTGGCGCGGAAGGTGCGCGGCACGTTCGCGCAGATCAGTGCGGGCAACTCGGACGCGATGGTGTCCGGCATGGCGCCGTCGTTCAGCTACCGGTTCTACGGTGAGCACGCGCTCGGCGGTGAGCGGCACACCCACGAGGCGCTGCGGCGCTGGTGGGATCGCTGCCACCGGCTGCTCCCGGGCACCACGTTCGACGTCCAGGACGTCGTCGTCGCCGGCCCGCCGTGGAACACCCAGGTCGCGACCGCGGTCACCGTGCACGTCACGGTGGTCGACGGGTCGGCGTACGAGAACGTGGTGCACCAGTTCCTGCGGATCAAGTGGGGGAAGATCACCGAGGTGCGGACGCTCGAGGACACCGCCGTCCTGGAACGCGCCCTCGACCGGCTCGCCGCGGCCGGGTACGCCGAGGCGCACGCGGAGCCGATCGTCGGCTGAATTGCGGGCCCGGCCGGAAACTCGGGTGCGAACTGTCGGTGGCCGCGGTTACGGTCGATCAGGTGCTGACCCTGTTCCGTTACGGCGTACGCGTTGCACCTGGAAGCACCCTTCTGACGATGGGTCTGACCATCCTCGGCGCCCTGCTGGGGATGGCTGTCACGCTGCTGACCGGGCGGGTCGTCGGGGCGGTTCCGGGGGTGATCGAGAATCGCCCCGGCGCGATGCCGCTGGCCGAGTTCGGCTGGTTGCTCGGCGCGCTGCTGGTGGTCTTCGTGGTCGACAGCCTGTTGCCCGCGCTGCGCCAGGTCGCGTCGCTGATGATGGACGCCGGCCTGGTCCGCGCGATCGGCACCGGCATCTCCGAGCCGCTGCTCACGCCGCGCCGGATCGAGCATCTCGAGGACGCCGAGGTGCTGGACGTGCAGGAGCGGGCGAAGGGCAAGGGCGGGTTCCATCTGGCGCAGGGCATGGGACAGCTGCCCTGGTTGCTGGCCAGCCGGGTCACGCTGTTCGGTTCCGCGGTGATCGTCGGCGTGATGTTCTCCTGGTGGGTGGCGGTCCTGCTGGTCGGCGTCGCCCTGATCGTGGAGTGGTACGGCGGACGCCTCGTCGAGGGTGAGATCGACGTCTGGTGGGGCAACACCGAGGAGCAGCGCCGGGCGCACTACCTGTTCAACCTGGGGATGCGTGACGCTCCGAAGGAGCTGCGCGTCTTCGGTCTGCACACCTGGCTGGTCGAGCGGTACTTCCGCGACTGGACGGCCGGCTACCGCCCGGTCTGGGCCCGCCGGAAGCGGAACGCGAAGTGGTCGATCCTGTTCGGTGGCGTGCACCTGGTGGCCAACGGCATCGCGATCCTCGCCGTCGGCCGCGCCGCGCTGAACGGCTCGCTGCCGCTCACCCAGGTCGCGACCACGCTGCCCGCGATCCTGGCGATCGGTCAGACCAACAACGGGTACGGCGTGGTGCAGGTCCGCCGCGGACTCTCGGCGTACCGCGCGATGCGGGACCTGCCGACGACGATCGCCGAGCGGCACCCGGAGCCGGTCGCGAGCGTGGAGCACCGGATCGAGACGATGCCGGCCCGCGAGATCCGCTTCGAGAAGGTCAGCTTCCGCTACCCGGGCTCCGAAGTCGACGTACTGCGGGATCTCGACCTCACGATCCGCGCGCGGGAAGCTCTCGCGCTGGTCGGTGTCAACGGCGCCGGCAAGTCGACGCTGGTGAAGCTGCTCGGCGGCGCGTACCGGCCGACGAGTGGCCGGATCCTGGTCGACGGAGTGGACCTCGCGGAGCTCGACCTGGCCGTGTGGCAGCGGCGGGTCGCGGCGATCGTGCAGGACTTCCTGCGGTTCCCGCTGTCGGTGACGGACAACGTGGTGTTCGGCGCGGTCGAGCGAGCAGGCGACGAGCTGACGCTGGCCAGGGTCGCGCGCGAGTCGGGGATCGACGAGGTCGTGCGCGGGTTGCCGAAGGGCTGGGACACCGTGCTGGACAAGACGTTCGACGGTGGTGTCGACCTGTCCGGCGGCGAGTGGCAGCGAGTGGCGCTCGCGCGGGCGCTGTTCGCGGTGCATGCCGGCGCGGGGGTCCTCGTGCTCGACGAGCCGGCCGCGGCGCTCGACGTACGGGCGGAGGCGGAGCTGGTCGAGCGGTACCTCGAGCTGACCTCGGGCGTGGCGTCACTGATCATCTCGCACCGCTTCTCCGTCGTACGGAACGCGGACCGGATCTGTGTGCTCTCGGACGGCCAGATCGTCGAGGACGGCACGCATGAGGAACTGCTCGCGCAGGACGGGGAGTACGCCGGGATGTTCCGGCTGCAGGCCGAGCGCTACGTGACCGGACCGGAGGCCGTCGATGCGTAACGGGACGCGGAACCTGCGGATCCTGTGGCTGTGGTTGTCCACGTCGTTCAAGGCGGCGCCCGGCCTGATGGCGATCTCGACCATCCTGGTCGCGGCCCGCGCCATCACCGCACCGACCCAGACGTACGGCGTGAGCCGGCTGGTCGACGGGATCGCGTCGGACGAGTCGAGCACGATCGCGCTCGGGATCGGCATCATCGTCGGTGGTCTCGCGGTCTCGTTCCTCGCCGACGGACTCGGGTGGCCGCTGCAGGACACCGCGCAGGAGCGGATGGCCGGTCGCGTGCACGTGGATCTGCTCGACGTGACGTCGGGCATTCCGGGGCTGTCGCACCATGAGCGTCCGGATGTCGCGGACCGGCTCGAGCTGGTTCGGGAGCGGGCTTGGCGGATGGGTGTCGGCGCCGAGGTGCTGCTGTGGGCGTTCGCGACGGTGACGAACACCGCGACGGTCCTCACGCTGCTCGGGTCCGTGCACCCGGTGCTCCTCGTGCTCCCGCTGCTTGGTGGCGCCCGCATCTGGTCGGCGTACCTGAGCAGCACCAGGCAGCAGAAGGCCTGGGAGGACTCTATGCCGCAGGAGCGCCTGATCGATCGGCTGATCGAGGTCGCGAAAGATCCGCGGACCGGGCTGGAGCTGCGGGTCTTCGGGCTCGGCAGGGTGCTGCTGGAGCGGATCTTCACGCTGCAGACCGAGCGGTTCAACCGTCGCGTCGAGGCCGCCCGCTGGGGTGGGAAGGTCGACGGGGTGGTGCGGCTCGTGTTCGGTGTCGCGTACGCCGCCGCGGTCGTCTGGGTCGTCGTTCGCGCGCGGAACGGGCAGTCGTCCGCGGGTGACGTCGTACTCGTGCTGCTGCTCGCGCCGCAGGTGGATCAGATGACCGGCGGTATCGCGCAGAACGTGTACTGGGTCGGCGAGGTCGTGCGGAGCTTCAGCCGGTACGACTGGCTGCGTGAGTACGCGAAGCAGAACGCGTGGCAGTCCAGCGTCACGCCGGCGCCCGAGCGGCTGACCTCGGGGATCGAGCTGCGGGACGTCGGGTTCTCCTATCCCGGTTCGGAGTCCGCGGTGCTCAGCGGGGTCGACCTGAAGGTGCCGGCCGGGTCGGCGGTCGCGCTGGTCGGCGAGAACGGGGCCGGCAAGACCACGCTCGTGAAGCTGCTCGCGCGGATGTACGACCCGACGACCGGGAGCATCCTCGTCGACGGTGTGGACCTCGCGACGATCCGGCCGGACGACTGGCGGTCGCAGTTGTCGGCGGGGTTCCAGGACTTCGTGAAGTTCGAGCTGACCGCGCGCGAGGTCGTCGGGATCGGCGACCTGGCGCGGGCCACCGACGACGATGCGGTTCGGACAGCGATCGCGCGAGGCGACGCGGAGGGAGTGATCGCCGGACTGCCGCGCGGGCTCGACTCACAGTTGGGCAAGAAGTTCGCCGACGGTGTCGAGCTGTCCGGTGGGCAGTGGCAGCGGCTGGCGCTGGCGCGGGCGTTCATGCGGGAGCGGCCGCTGTTGCTGCTGCTCGACGAGCCGACGGCCGCGCTCGACCCGGACGCGGAGCACCGGCTGTACGAGCAGTACGCCGATGCCGCGAAGGTCGCCGCGGCCGAGACCGGCGGTATCACCGTGCTGGTGTCCCACCGGTTCTCGACCGTCCGGATGGCCGACCTGATCGTCGTCATGCACAACGGCCGCATCGAAGAGTTCGGCACGCACCCCGACCTCCTCGCCGCCGGCGGCCGCTACGCCGACCTCTTCGAACTCCAGGCCCGCGCCTACCGCTGATCGCCGGCGCGCCGCCCGGCACGCTCGGCGAGCTCGTTTCCCTTCGACGACCTACCCGACCGTCACAGGTGAGGTGTCTGTGCTGTCTCACCAGGTATGAGTCAGCGCATCGACACCATCGACAGTCTTCATCAGCACCTGCAATGGGCGATCGAGCTCGAGCACGCCACGATCCCGCCGTACCTGTGTGCCTTGTACTCGCTCGACCCGGCGCGGAACGCGGACGCGGTCGAGCTGGTGAGCAGCGTGTTCGTGGAGGAGATGATCCACCTCGCGCTGGCGTCCAACCTGCTGAACGCGGTCGGTGGCGAGCCACGGCTGGACGTCCCGGAGATGTTGCCCGGGTATCCACGGCGGCTGCCGCACGGGTCGATCGAGTTGTCGCTGCTCCCGTTCGGTTCGGAGGCGCTGGAGATGTTCCTCCGGCTGGAGAAACCCGAGAAGCCGGGTGCACCGGGGGAGAGCGACCACTACGAGACGATCGGCCAGTTCTACGACGCGATCGAGGACGGCCTGCGCTCGCTGACCGACACCCTTGGCGAGGACAAGGTGTTCTCCGGTGACCCGGCCCGCCAGGTGACCGCCGGCCCGTTCCACCACACCGGCGGCGTACTGCGACCGGTCACCGGCCTCGCGTCGGCGCTGGCTGCGTTGGAGGAGATCGTCGAGCAGGGCGAAGGGACGTCACGCGGTGAGGTCTGGGACGGCGACCATGACATCTTCCATCCCGACCGCGACGAGGTCGCGCACTACTACCGCTTCGAGGAGCTGAAACTCGGCCGCCGCTACCAGCGTGGCGACACCCCGGAGTCCGGCCCCGGCGGCGAGCCCGTGACGTTCGATCCCACCGGAGTCTCTCCGATGCAACCGAACCCGCGCCGATCGGCCAACTCCCAGATCCGGGCAGCACAGGCGGAGTTCGACAGCGCCTATTGCACCCTGCTGTACCTCCTCGACCAGGCCTTCACCGGCGAGCCCGCGCTGATCCGGGACGCGACCCGCGCGATGTTCGCCCTGAAGGGCGAGGCCCTGAAACTGATGCAGCTCAGCGAAGACGGTCGCTCCACCGCGGGACCGACCTTCCAGTACGTCGCTCCGGAGGACCGGCGGTGACGCCAACGAACTAGTCAGTGAAACGTCGCTCGGGCGGTCGGTGACTGAGAGCCGGCTGAGAGCGTCCCGGAAAAAAGACGCCCCCAGTTTGACAATCATTAACCTTCGGTCTTCACCTCTCCGTACATTGCTTTCTAATGTATTAACCATGGACACTCCGCCCGCTGTCCGTGCCCGCGGCCTCGCCAAGAGTTTCGGCGAGGTCATCGCGCTCGACGGTGTCGATCTCGACGTCGCCCCCGGCCAGATCCACGGTCTGGTCGGACCCAACGGAGCCGGCAAGACCACGCTCCTCGGCCTCCTGCTCGGCCTCGCCGTCGCCGACCGCGGCACCCTGGAGATTCTCGGTACGCCGGTCGGCCGCGCCCTCGCCGTACCCGCGGGGGTCGCCGGGTTCGTTGACGGCCCGGGGCTGTACCCGTCGATGACCGCCAGGCAGAACCTCGCGGCGCTGGCCCAGCTCCGCGGCGACGACGGCGGGACGCTGACAATCGAGGACGCGATCGACCAGGTCGGCCTCACCGACGTCGCCGACGACCGGGTCCGCGGCTTCTCGCTCGGCATGCGCCAGCGCCTCGGCCTGGCCGCCGCGCTGCTCACCAAGCCCCGCCTACTGATCCTCGACGAGCCCTCCAACGGCCTCGACCCGGCCGGCAAGAAACACGTGTACGGCGTCCTCACCCGCCTGGCCGCCGACGGTACGGCGGTGATGCTCTCGAGTCACCGGATGGACGACGTCGAGGCGCTGTGCTCCGAGGTCACCATCCTGGCCACCGGGCGGGTCGCGTTCACCGGACCGATCAGCAAGCTCGCGTCCGAGACCAGCGAACTCGACTACCGGGTCCGCACCTCGAACCCGGTCGCGGCCCGCCGGCTCGCCCGTCAGGTCCAGGGCGTCCGCCTGCGCGACGAAGCCGTCGTCCAGGACGACGTCGAGCTGCTCGTGATCTCGGCGCCGGTTCCAGCCCTCGATGAGTTCGTGAAGCGGCTGGTCCAGGACGACATCGCGGTCCGCGAGCTGGCGCCAGTGGTGTCGCCGCTCGAAGCCGCCTTCCTCGCCCTCACCGAGCAGCAGGAGACCAACTGATGACGGCCACTGTGGCTGCCCCCGACATCCCTGCGCCCGATACCCCTGGCGCCCACCGCGTCCCACTCGTCCGTGGGTACCGTTTCGAACTCGTCAAGCTGCTCACGCAGTGGCGGGTCCGCGTCCTGATCGTCGCGTGCTGGCTGGCGCCCGCGGTGTTCGTCGCCGTGGTCAGCCAGCAGGCCTCGCTGCCGGTCGACACCCTGTTCGGCCGGATGATGCACGCGACCGGCTGGGCCGGGCCGCTGGTCCTGCTCGGCTTCTCCGGCTCGTGGGCGCTCCCGTTGCTGACCTCGCTGATCGCCGGTGACGTGTTCGCCTCCGAGGACCGCCTCGGCACCTGGCGGCACCTGCTGGTGGCGGTCCGTTCGCCGCGCCGGATCTTCGTCGCGAAGGCGCTGTCCAGCCTGACCGTGATCGTTGCCCTCGTCATCGGTCTTGTCGTGTCGAGCACGGTGGCCGGTCTGCTGGTCGTCGGCAACCGTGAGCTGATCGGTCTCGACGGTCATCTGCTCTCTCCGGGCGACGCTGCCGGAACGGTCCTGCTCGCCTGGTTGTGTGCGCTCGCTCCGACGTTGGCTCTCGCGGCGATCGGTCTGCTCGGCTCGGTCGCGCTCGGCCGCTCGCCGATGGGCCTGCTGCTCCCGGCTGTCGTCGCGCTCGCGATGCAGATCGTCCAGCAACTGCCGGTCCCGGTCGCGTTCCGGCTGGCGCTCCCGGGGTACGCCTTCATCAGTTGGAACGGTCTGTTCACCGCACCGGCACAGGTCGGCCCGCTGCTGATCGGTGTCGTCGTCAGCCTGGTCTGGACGCTTGCCGCGACCGGCCTGGCCTACTTCCTGTTCGTCCGCCGCGACTTCACCAACCCGACGCACGACGGCTCCGGCCGGCTCGCGCTGACGGCTGGTCTGCTGCCCCTCGTCATCCTGCTCGGTCTGACCACCGTGGTCCTCACCCCGGTGACCGGCTTCGGTTCAGGGATCGACCAGGACAAGGTGCAGCGTGCGGTCGCGGTGGAGTTCGCGCATCTCTACCGTCTGCAGACCAGACAGCTCAATCGGGCCGATGTCACCGAGGAGCAGCTGCAGACCGCGGCCGAGTGCACCAAGGGTGGCGACCAGGTCGCCGCCCGCGGGCCCGGCAACGACTGGCGATGCGTGGTCAGCTGGCACCTCCCGGGGGTGGAGGCGGCCGGCTCGGCGATCTACCAACTCGACATCAACCCACTCGGTCGGTACGTGTCCGACGGGGACGGACCGAAAGAAGTGAATGGCTTCTTCCTCGTCCGCACCCCGTCCGGGGACGAACCGAACCCCCTGTGGCAGTTCGACGGCACAGTCGAACTGCTACCCACCCACTGAAGGGATGTCTCCCATGCAGGTAACACGCCGCCGCAGGCGTGACGTACAGGGCCCGTCCAGCCCCCTTCGGCGCAGAGTACCACTGGTCACGGCGGGCGCCACCGCCGTCGCAGTGGCCCTCGCCGGCACCGCGGTCGCCTCCACGACCGGGTTCGGGAAGGAGCAGGTCGGGCAGGTCACGGACAAGGGTCAAGTGATCTCCTCCGACCAGTACATCAAGCCGATCGGCGACCGTCTCGTCCTCCAGAAGGGCAAGATCATGTCGTCCTCGGTCAGCCCGGACGGCAGCCACATGGCCGCCGGGGTGACCGACGGCGGGATGGCGCTGGCGATCATCGACCTGAAGAACTGGAAGGTCCAGCAGTACGTCGGCAACAACGCCGCCGCCGACCTGAAGATCCCCGGCAACGACATCGGCCAGGAAGGACCGACGTACTCGCCGGACGGCAAGCAGGTCTGGTTGGGGCAGGCCGACGGCTACCGGAAGTTCACCGTGAATTCGGACGGCTCGCTCGCGAACCCGACGTTCGTGGCGATCCCGGCCGACGGCAGCAAGCGCGCGCTGGCCTCGGAGGCCGTGTTCTCCGCGGACAGTTCGACGGTGTACGCCGCGGTGAACGGCCAGAACAAGGTCGTGGCGATCGACACCGCGACCGGTGCGATCAAGCAGACCTGGGCGACCGGCAACGCGCCGCGCGACATGGTGATGGTCGGCGACAAGCTGTACGTGAGCAACGAGGGCGGCCGGACGGCTCAGGCCGGTGACAGCACGGTCAACTCGTACGGCACGAACGTGGTCGCGAACCAGGACGCGATCACCACCACCGGTACGGTCTCCGTGATCGACACCAAGAACGCGTCGGCCGCGCCAGCGAGCATCGCGGTGGGTCTGCACCCGACCGCGGTGTACGCCAAGAACGGCGCGGTGTTCGTCACGAACACGTCGAGCAACACCGTCTCGGTGATCGACGCGAACAAGGGCAAGGTCACCCAGACGATCGCGACCCAGCCGTGGCCGGAGGCCTCGGTCGGGTACGAGCCGAACAGCGTCACGCTCACCGACGACGGCCACCTGCTGGTCTCGCTCGGCCGGGCGAACGCGGTCGCGGTCTACAAGTACAAGAACCCGCTCGAGCCGGTCAGCTACGTCGGTCTGCTGCCGACGGACTACTTCCCGGCCGAGCTCGCCCAGGTCGGCAAGGACATCGTGGTGTCGAACACCCGCGGCGTCGACGCCCGCCGGGACACCACGGCGGCCGGTCACGCCACGCACGACACCACGTCGAGCCTGACCAAGTTCCAGCTGCCTGACGACCAGGCGATCAAGAAGTACACCAAGACCGTCTTCGACCAGAACGGCTGGACGAACGGATCGGCGCAGGCCGCGACGGACCAGGGACACCGCAACCCGGTGCCGGTTCCGGCGAAGATCGGTGACCCGTCGACGATCAAGCACGTCTTCCTGATCGTCAAGGAGAACCGGACCTACGACCAGGTGTACGGCGACATTCCCGAGGGCAACGGCGATCCGGCGCTGACGCAGTACGGCGAGAACGTGACACCGAACCAGCACGCGCTGGCCAAGCAGTTCGGGCTGTACGACAACACCTACGACATCGGCACGAACTCCGCCGAGGGTCACAACTGGATGATGCAGGCCGACAACCCGGAGTACACCGAGTCGATGGCCGGCGAGTACATCCGCACCTACGACACCGAGAACGATGCCCTCGGCCACCAGAAGAGCGGCTTCCTCTGGACCGGCGTGCAGGCGGCGGGCAAGACCGTGAAGGACTACGGCGAGTTCCAGTCGATCGAGCAGAAGCCGACCGGCGCCAGCTGGCAGAACCTGTACTGCGACACCAAGACGATGCGGTCGACCGGCGCGGACACGGCATACCCGATCCAGGTCGGGTCGGCGATCCCGTCGCTGAACGCGATCTCGGTGCAGGGCTTCCCGCAGTTCGACCTGAACGTCCCGGACATCTACAAGGCCGAGATCTGGAAGAAGGACTTCGAGAAGAACGGCCCGGCGAACCTGAACATGTTCTGGCTGTCCAACGACCACACCGGTGGACCGAACAGCGGCCCCGCGGGTGTGGCCGACAACGACCTGGCCGTCGGCCGGATCGTGGACGAGATCACCCACAGCAAGTACTGGAAGGACTCGGCGATCTTCATCGCGGAGGACGACTCGCAGGCCGGTCTCGACCACGTCGACGGGCACCGGGCGCCGATCCAGATCATCAGCCCGTACGCCCAGCACGGTGCGGTGGACAGCAACTACTACACCCAGATCACGCTGGTCCGGACGATCGAGCAGATCCTCGGGATGAAGCCGATGAACCAGAAGGACACCGCGGCCACCCCGATGTTCGGCGCGTTCACGCAGAAGCCGGACCTGACCCCGTTCACCGCGCTGCCGAACCGCACCTCGCTGACCGCCGGTCTGAAGGACCTGCCGCCGTGCGGCGCTGACACCCCGGGCTCGCAGAACCCGGCCGTCGCTCCGGTGCCGTCGGCAACCGTTCCGGCGGACAAGCAGGCCGTCGCGGCGCAGTGGAACGCGTGGACGTCGAAGCAGCTGTTCAACGCTCCGACGGCCAAGCCGGACACCGCGAGCCCGGTGCTGATGAACCACTTCGACTGGTACGAGGCGCACAACTGGTCCACGCCGTACCCCGGTGAGAACCAGATCTTCGCACCGCAGAACGTCCCGGGCGCGGTCATCCCGGGTGCCGAGAACGACGGCTGAGGTCTACCACTTGTTAACACTCGGCGTGTAGAAACAGCGCATGCCGAAACGAGCGACGCGGGCGCCGGCCCGGATCGAGCAGCACGCCGATCCGGCCGACGTCCGCGACGTCGGTTACGGGCCCCGTGACGTCCCGGTGGTGCCGGAGGAGTACGCCGGGCTTCCGGTGCACAAGGAGGAGTCCGGCCGCGCGGACGAGTGGAACGAGCGGCTGATGGACCCGGAGCCGTCGGCGGTCTACATCGTCGACGAGCGCTACCTGTACGTCACCGACGACGAGGGCCGGGTGAAGCACGCCGAGGGCTGGCTCGGCTGGCTGCCCCACGAGCAGAACGAGGAACGCCGCAACCTGGACGCGCAGCGCGACGCCGGCAAGCCCGACCGCGAACGCGAGGACGACGGCGGCCACCTGTTCGGTACGTCGTTCAACGGGCCGGGGGAGTCGATCAACCTGACCGCCCAGTCCCGCTCGCAGAACCAGGCGGTGAAGGGCAGCGAGAACTGGCGCCGGATGGAACAGACCTGGCAGGCGATGCGGGCCGCCGGCATCCAGGTGCACGCGACCATCGACGTCGCGCACCCGAACCGGACGACGCGCCGACCGTCGAGCCGAACCGTGGTGGCCCTGCACGAGGGCCGGCGCGACCCACGGCGTACCTTCAAGGAGACCAAACCCACGGCCAGGGGAGCCCGATGAGCGAGATCGGTGTGATCGACACGATCGCGCGCGCACTGGTCGCGGACCTGCCCGCCGGGTGGCGTGAGGTGAGCGCGGTCTACCGGTCCACGACGTCGTACGCCGAGCTGGACGCCGACGTGCTCGGTCCGTCGGGTACGACGCAGTTGCGCAAGCTGCCGGCCGGGCTCGAGGACCGTTTCGAGGAGCTGCGGCGGGCGATGTACCAGCCGGGCAAGGGCACCTGGCTGACGGCCCGGCTCACGGTCACGTCTACCGGGCACTTCGAGACCGACTTCGACTACGACCACGAGCCGGAGTGGTCGATCGACGTCGACCGGGACATCTACCCGGCCGATCTGGCCGAGTTCCCGCGGGACGCGGAGCACACGCCCGACTGGCTCCAGTAAATCGGTCGCAGCCCGTCTGGGCGGGTGGTAACGTCGCGGACCTGTCTTTTCGGGATCGAATCGAACCGGATGGATCTGCTCCGGGGCGGGACCCAGCCAAGCTCACGATTCGAGGCTTGCTCTCCGATGGCCCAACCTGCACCGCAACCTGAACCCCTGCCCGAACTCACCTCCGAACGCGCCCACCTGAGTACTGCCCGCGCCGCGCTGCGGATGATGTACGCCGATGTCGTCGACCGCGATGTCCAGATCATCGGCGGCGAGGACAACGACGAGCGCTTCACGAACGAGGCCAACCAGCGGGCGAAGGAGATGCGCACCCACGCGCTCCTCGACCTGCCCGACGTACCGCTCTTCTTCGGCCGGCTCGACTACGAGCACGGCACCATCCCGGACCTGGACCAGATCTACATCGGCCGCCGGCACGTGCACGACGGGACCGGCGTACCGCTGGTGATCGACTGGCGGGCGCCGGTGTCGGTGCCGTTCTACCGGGCGACCCAGAGCGACCGGCAGCAGGTGCTGATGCGCCGGCGGTACGGGTTCTCCGATCACGCCGAGCTGACCGGGTTCGAGGACGAGCCGCTCACCGGGGTCGTGGAGACCGACCAGGCGGACGCGTTCCTGCGCGCCGAGATCGAGCGGCCGCGCACCGGGCCGATGCGCGACATCGTCGCCACCATTCAGCCCGAGCAGGACGACCTGGTCCGCGCGCCGCTGCACCCGAGCGTGTGTGTCCAGGGTGCGCCCGGCACCGGTAAGACCGCGGTCGGCCTGCACCGCGTCGCGTACCTGCTCTACACCGAGCGCGAGCGCCTCGGCCGCGGCGGTGTCGTGATCGTCGGCCCGAACAAGTCGTTCCTGTCCTACATCCGCAAGGTGCTGCCCGCGCTGGGCGAGGTCGACGTACGCCAGATCACCATCGACGAGTTGCTGACCCGGCCGACCGCCGCGACCGACTCGGTCGAGGCTGAGGCGTTGAAGGGCGACGCGCGAATGGCCGCCGTACTGCGTCGCGCCTTGTGGTCGTACGTCGGGACGCCGACCGACGGAGTCCTGTACAGCAAGGGATCCCGGCGGTACCGGGTGCACGACTACGAGGTTGTCGACATCGTCTCGGACCTGCGCGAGTCGACCCGCTACGCGCCCGGCCGGAACGCCCTCGCGCAGCGGATCGCGCACGTCGTCCTCGTCCGGATGGAGGAACGCGCCGAGTCCCCGGACGACCGGGTGCAGAACGCGGTGGCGCGCTCGAAGCCGGTGAAGGAGGTCCTCGACTCGGTCTGGCCGCGGGTCGTCCCCGAGCAGATCCTGCACCGGCTCTTCGCCGACGCCGACTTCTTGGCCGAAGCAGCTGCCGACCTGACCGACGAGGAGCGTACGGCGCTGCTCTGGACCAAGCCGCCGCGCTCGTGGAAGTCGACGAAGTGGTCGTTCGCCGACACCGTCCTGCTCGACGAGCTCGAGGACCTGATCGAGCGCCGGACCGGCTCGCTGGGGCACCTGGTGCTGGACGAGGCGCAGGATCTGTCAGCGATGCAGCTGCGAGCGCTCGGCCGCCGGTGCCGGACCGGTTCGGCGACGGTGCTCGGCGACCTGGCGCAGGCGACGACGCCGTGGGCCGCGGGTTCGTGGGACCGGGTGCTCGGTCATCTCGACAAGAGCGACGGCGTGGTGGCCGAGCTGGACCGCGGGTTCCGGGTGCCGGCGCAGATCATCAACTTCGCCGCGAAGCTGCTTCCCGAGATCGCGCCGACGCTGGGCACACCGAGCGGCGTACGGACGGTGGCGGACGCGCTCGGGATCGTCGGGGCCGACGAGGCGACGTTCGCGGACCAGGTGGTCGCCGAGTGCCGGGCGGCGCTGGCCGGTGAGGGCTCGGTCGCGCTGATCGCCGCCGACGACCAGATCGCGGTGCTGCGGGACGCGCTCACCGCAGCGGGCCTGGAAGCGGCGCTGCTCGGGGAGACCGAGGACGAGATCGACACCGTCCGCCTCGTCTGCGTGCCGGCCACGCTGGCGAAGGGACTGGAGTTCGACGCGGTCGTCGTGGCCGAGCCCGCCCGCATCGTCGCCGCCGAGCCCCGCGGCCTGCACCGCCTGTACGTCGTCCTCACCCGCGCGGTCAGCCGGTTGCAGATCATCCACGCCGACCCGCTGCCCGGACCGCTGGCCTGATCCCGTCCCGGCGCTATCGTCCGGTGTGCAAGTAGCCTGATCGGGGAGACATACGTGAGCGCACTGGTCATCGTTCTGCTGGTCGTCGCGGTGCTCGCCGTGGCCGGCATCGTCTGGGGGATCGTCGCGCTCGTCCGCCGCCAGCAGTACATCGACGCGATCCGCCGGCGTGGCTGGAACTTCGTCAACACGCCGACGTGGGACGCGGTCGCGCGGCTCAGCAACCCGCCGTTCGGCATCGGTTTCGACCGCAAGCCCGACGACCAGATCACCGGCGTGACCGCGTCGGGCCGCTCGTTCCAGGTGATCGAGTACGCCTCCACCTACTGGTCGGGCTGGCTCGGGATGGTCACGCTGTCCCGCAGGCTTCCCGAGCTGTGGATCACCGGCGGCGAGACCCAACCGCGGTACGGCGTCCGCGTGACCGCCGTACCCGCACCGGCCGAGCTGGGACCGGGGTGGCAGGTCGGTGCCGTGGATCCGGCGTTCGCGGCAGCGGTGATGACGCCGCAGTTGTCCGCGCAGCTGAACGCGCTGGCGGCCGGTCAACCGGGCGTGAACCTGAGCATCGACGGCGACCAGCTCGTCGTCCTGGACCCGCCGCGCAAGGACCTCGACAAGCTCGGCCCGTGGCTGGAGCAGCTCGGTGCCGTCGCGGCCGCGATCGATGCCGCACCGCTCGACGGCTGGCGTCAGCCGGAGCCACCGCAGCGGCTGACCTTCTACCAGCACCCGGACTGGTACTGGGTCGGCGTCGACGACAGCTTGCTGCAGTTCACGCCGGTGAATCGCGGTGGGCACGACCACAAGACCACCGACGTGGTCCGCGGGCAGGACGCCGGAGGGCCGCCGTTCGTCGCGTTCGAGCACCACTGGAAGACGACGCGCACCGAGACCTACACCGACAGCGAGGGCCGGACCCAGACCCGGACCGTGACCGAGAGCCACAGTGAGCCGATCCTCGGGTTCCAGCTGCCGATCCGGATGCCGCGGCTCCAGGTCGGGCGAAAGGGGCTGAGCCGCGGGATCAGCTTCGAGAGCGCCGAGTTCAACAAGCGGTTCGCGGTGAACTCGCCGGACACGAAGTTCGCGTACGACGTGATGCACCCACGGCAGATGGAGTACCTGATGGCGAACCCGCCGGCGCCGTTCTCGATCGAGGAGGACTGGGCCTGGGTCTCGCCCGGCGAGCACAGCCAGCCGGCGATCGCGCACAGCTCGGAGTTCATCCGCGGTTTCCTGGCCCGGGTGCCACGTTTCGTCTGGAAGAACCTCGGCCTGCCAGACTCGCCGTACCCAGCCCTTGAGACGTCCAGGACGCAGTAGGCGCATCTTCCTGTCTCACGCCTACTGCGCGGCGCTCGGCGGAGTGCCTGCTCGCTACGGCGTGAGACAGGAAGATGCGCCTACACGGGAATGCGGTTACCCTCCTCGCGGTTGCGTCTGAGGGTGTGTGGCTCCACAGGTGAAGCCACACGGCACAGTCTTGGGAGGCATCATCACTACGCAGACGGCCCTGCTGCCGGTCGAGGATCGGCCGGCGGGGACGGAACAGCGAACGCTGGTCATCTTCGGCGCCAGCGGCGACCTGAGTTCACGGTTGCTGCTGCCCGGTCTGGGCAGTCTGCTCGCGGGACCGCGCGCGACCGGCGTCCGGATCATCGGCACCGGCCGCTCGGCGCTCGGCCCGGCGGAGTGGGCGGACCGGGTCCGGTCGGCGTTCGCGTCCCGCGGCGAGATCGGCCCGGTCGCTGTCTCTTATAAAGATATGT
>NZ_JBSHBJ010000013.1:0-29524 GCF_053611945.1 Kribbella sp. NPDC054772
GGGGGCCGGCGGCCGCCCGCGCCCCCCCCCCCCGCGCGCGGGCGCGCGGCGCCCCCCGCCCCCCCCCGCCCCCGCCCCCGCCCCCGCCGCCCCCCCCCCCCCCGCCCGCAAACGCCCGTGGGTCGGGTTTCTGTTCGTGTTGCCCATGCTGGTGCTGTTCCTGCTCTTCCGGTTCCTGCCTGCGGTCGGCGCGTTCTTTCTCTCGCTGACCGACTACCGGATCAGCGGCAAGTGGGATTTCGTTGCGCTCGACAACTACACCCGGCTGTTGTCGGACAAGGTGTTCCACGAGGCGCTGCTGGTGACCGTCACCTACACGGTGATCTTCGTACCGCTGACAGTTCTGCTGTCGCTCGGAACCGCCGTACTGCTGCATCAGGTGGTGTGGAAGCGCGGCTTCTTCCGGGGCGTGTTCTTCCTGCCGTACGTGACCAGCATCGTGCTCGCAGCGGTGATCTGGAAGTGGATCTACGACGCGCAGGACGGCCTGCTGAACGCGGTCCTCGGGCTGGTGAACATCGGCCCGATCGACTTCCTCAGCCAGTCGAACACGGTGCTGCCGTCGATCGCGGTGACGTCGGCGTGGAAGGGTTTCGGCTACTCGATGCTGATCCTGCTCGCCGGCCTGCAGGCGGTACCGAAGTCGTACCTCGAGGCGGCGATGATCGACGGCGCAGGCACCTGGCAGCGGTTCCGGTACGTGACGTTGCCGCAACTGCGGCCGGTGCTGTTCTTCGTGCTGGTGATCGAGACCATCGGCGCGTTCCAGGTCTTCGACGCGATGTACGTGATGACCGGCGGCGGCCCGGTGCGGTCCAGCTATTCGCTGGTGTACTTCCTGTACGACAGCGGCTTCAAGTACTTCGACTTCGGGTACGCCAGTGCGATCGGTCTGGTGCTGTTCCTGATCGTGCTCGTCGTCTCGCTGGTCCAGCGCCGGCTCGTCGGGAGGGACGACTGATGACTGAGGTACTCGATCGGCCACCGGTCCGGGAGCTGGCGACCACGTCGTCCGCGGGCCGGCGTACCGCTGCTCGCCTGACCCTGCCGACGCTGCTGACACTGACCGCGATCGTGACGATCGTGCCGTTCGCCGCGATGGTGCTGGTCGCGTTCGCCCCGCCGAGCGGGCAGACGTTCCCGGGCGCGCTGAACCCGTCCCACTTCACGCTGGAGAACTTCCAGAAGGTGCTGTCCAGCTCGGACATCCCGCGCTGGACGGTCAACTCGCTGCTCTACTCGCTGGTGTCGGTCGCGTGCGTGCTGCTGTTCGCGTCGATGGCCGGGTACGCGTTTGCCAAGAAGAAGTTCCCCGGCCGCGAGATCATGTTCTGGGCGTTCCTGGCGACCCTGATGGTGCCGTTCCAGGCGACGCTGATCCCGTCGTACATCCTGGTCTCGAAGCTGGACTGGGTGGACAGCTACTGGGGCCTGATCGTGCCGACGCTGGCGAACTCCCAGGCGGTGTTCCTGATGCGGCAGTTCATCATGCAGCTGCCGGACGAGTTGTTCGAGGCGGCCGAGATCGACGGGGCCCCCGAGTGGCGGATCTTCACGATGATCGTGCTGCCGCTGATCCGGCCGGTGCTCGCCACGCTCGGGATCTTCGTGTTCCTGTGGCACTGGAACGACTTCCTCTGGCCGCTCGTGATCGGGCAGTCCGGCCAGATGCAGACGCTCACCGTCGGCCTGGCCACGTTGCAGACCCAGGCGGTGCCGATCAACCAGGTGATGGCCGGCGCGACGATCACCGTCGTACCGAGCCTGCTGGTGTTCGGGCTCCTGCAGCGCTACCTGACCGACAGCATCGCGATGTCGGGGCTCAAGGCCTGACCCACGCCCCCCGTCTTCACCCGGCGCGGACGATGCCGGGTGCTGACGGAGTGCGCTCTACTGACCCCGTCCGGCCGGAGATCCGGACGGGGAGGGGCCTGCGGATGAGCAGCGACGTACCGGCCGCCGGCGTCCGTACGGCTGCCGGCTCGCGGACCGTGCTGATCACGCTCGCGTCCGGCCAGTTCCTGATGGCGCTGGACAGCTCGGTGATGAACGTCTCGATCGCGACCGTGGCCGAGGATCTGGGCACGACCGTGACCGGGATCCAGTCCGCCATCACGCTCTACACCCTGGTGATGGCCTCGCTGATGATCACCGGCGGGAAGATCGGTCAGATCCTCGGCCGGAAGCGGGCGTTCGCGATCGGGTGCGTGATCTACGGCGCCGGCTCGCTGACCACCTCGCTGTCGCCGAACCTGACGGTGCTGATGATCGGCTGGTCGGGACTCGAAGGGATCGGCGCGGCGCTGATCATGCCGGCCATCGTGGCGCTGGTGGCGACCAACTTCGACAAGCCCCAGCGGCCAAAGGCGTACGGCGCGGTCGCAGCGGCGGCCGCGATCGCCGTCGCCCTCGGCCCGCTGATCGGGGGCTTGTTCACGACGTACCTCTCGTGGCGCTGGGTGTTCGCCGGCGAGGTCCTGATCGTCCTCGGCATCCTCGCGATGACCCGCCGGATCTCCGACGTACCCGCCGATCGCTCCACGAAGCTCGACCTGGTCGGTACGGCGCTGTCCGCGCTCGGACTCGCGCTGATCGTCTTCGGAGTGCTGCGCGCGGGTTCCTGGGGCTTCGTCAACCCGAAACCGGGTGCCCCGTCCTGGATCGGCCTGTCGCCGGTCATCTGGCTGATCCTCGGCGGCGGCGCCGTACTGGTCGGCTTCGTGGCCTGGGAGCGTCGCCGGACGAACCGCGGCCAGGCGGTTCTGATCGACCCGGCGATGCTCGCCAACGTGCGGCTCCGGGCCGGGCTTGTCTCGTTCTTCTTCCAGTACCTGCTGCAGGCGGGGCTGTTCTTCGTCGTCCCACTGTTCCTGTCGATCGCTCTCGGCCTGACGGCGATCGACACCGGGCTGCGGCTGTTGCCCCTGTCGCTCGCGTTGTTGGTGGCCGCGATCGGCATCCCGAGATTCCGTCCCCAGGCGTCCCCGCGGCGGGTGGTCAGGATCGGTTTCGGCCTGTTGTTCCTCGGGCTCGTGCTGCTGACGGCGGGTCTCGACATCGGAGTCGGGGCGGACGTCGTCACGGTGCCGCTCCTGCTGGCCGGGCTCGGTATCGGAGCGCTGGCGTCCCAGCTCGGCGCCGTCACCGTCGGCGCGGTCCGCACCGAGGAGAGCGGCGAGGTCGGCGGGCTGCAGAACTCGATCATGTTCCTCGGTGCCTCGATCGGGACCGCCCTGGCCGGGGCGGTCCTGATCTCCTCGCTGACCAGTTCGTTCCTGACCGGGATCAAGGACAATCCGGACGTACCCGCGAGCGTGTCGTCGCAGGCGGAGGTCGAGCTCGCCGGCGGCGTACCGTTCGTCTCCAACGATCAGCTCAGCCAGGCGCTGTCCAAAGCCGGTGTGGATCAGAAGACCGCCGACGCGATCACCGACGAGAACGAGCAAGCCCGGCTGGACGGCCTGCGCGCGTCGCTGGCCGCCCTCGCGCTGATCTCGCTGTTGTCACTGTTCCTCTCGAGCAATCTCCCGACCCGGCAGCCCACCACCACCGCCGCTCAGGCCGATCCGAAGACCTAGTGTCCCGCTAACGGGACACTAGTGTCCTGAGTCGCTAGCGGTCGCGGGCCTCGAGCATCTTTCGCATCTCGTCGCCGTGCACGGTGAGGGCCCAGATCACCAGGATGTCGACGGCGATCAGGATCGTCGACCAGATCGGGTACGCCGCGAGGAACGCCGCGTTCACCACGATGCTGAGCACCGCCAGGACGACGCCGACCACCCGGCCCCACAACTTGCCGTTGAGCAGCGCGATCCCGGACACCACGACGACGAGTCCGAGGACCAGGTGGATCAGCCCCCAGGAGTCGTAGTTGAGCTCGATCGCCAGCTTGGCGGTGCGGACCAGGAAGTAGTCGTCGTGGAAGATCGCGATGAACCCCTGGAACGCGTGCAGGATCCCGAGCACGATCATCATCACGCCGGCGAAGAGGATCCAGCCGACCCAGCGGCTCGGCCACTGCGGGACCTCGACCTCGCCCGGGCGCCGGTGCGACCCGGGAATGTGGGCGTCTGACATCGTGCCTCCTCGCTTCGTCCGATCTAGGGCGTGACCTCGTTCTTCGCGGCGGCGGTGCGGTACTCGTTGACCGGGTGGTACCGGTCGTAGAGCGTGGTCAGGATGCTGAACAGGAAGACGAAGAAGAGCGTGTCGCGCAGCGACAGGCCGTTACCCCGCTGGGTGAGCAGCAGGTCCTCGAGGAGGACGATCACCACGTTCAGCCCGAAGACCACCGCGAACGAGATCGCGGCCGAGTCCCACCCGTAGCCGCGCCGGGCGGCCCAGAGACCGATCGCGGAGTTGATCACGACGAAGAACGCGATTCCGAGGAAGAGCTGGAAGTCGCTGACCTCGACGCCCGGCAGCACCCGTCCGTAGATCACGCTGATGATCCCGATCAGGAAGATCTTCTCGACGGCTCCCCAGCCGAAGACCTTGCCGTGCGCGGCGCGGAACGCGGCCCGCTCCTTCGCCTCGTCGATCTCGGTCGGCAGCGGATCGGCTTCCAGCCGCAGCGGCCAGTCCGGCGGGCGCAGCCGCGGCCGGACCACGAACCACAGCACGGCGGCGAGGGTGAGCAGCCCGATCACCACGACCGGCCCGAACCACGGCACGTCACGAACCGTGTCGGTGAAGTCCAGCTCGGCCACGTGGATCCAGTACTCCTGCGGCAGCTTGATGAAGATCCAGATGCCGGCGGCCACCAGGACCCAGAACTTCATGCCGTAGCGCAGCGGGTTGCGGCGGGCGCGGATCCCCTCGTAGCCGATGAAGAAGTACTCGAACGTGTTCGGGAAGATCAGCAGCAGCGCCCGGACACCGGTGAGCTCGAAGAGCAGCACGCCGATCTGGCGGTAGAAGAACAGGAACCGGCTGACCTTGACCGCGTGCCGGTTCGACCAGTTCCGCAGGCTCGCCAGGTAGGCGACGGACAGGTAGAACACGTCCATCGCCTTGTCGTAGCTCTGGTAGAACGGCGGGTCGTACCCGAAGGCCTGGAAGATCGTCTGATCAGCGGCGTCCAGCACCAGCGAGGCCAGGATGGCCGGCAACGGCCAGCGCGGGATCAGCAGCGGCACGGCGAACCGCAGAAAGACGACCGTCCAGAAGACAACCTCGGCCATCCGCACGCCTCCAGCCGACGGTCAGCCGTGTGCACGCCGCGCTGGCGCGACAACATCCGTCACCAAGAGGTTACGACGTACACCCTCCGTAATGCGTCATCTTGACCCGATGAGATTTCCGAACGCCTCGATCGAGCGCAGTACGTCGCTCTGCGGCATGCCCGGCGGCTGGATCCGCAGGATGATGCCGTCGGCCCCCATCTCCTCGTAGTGCGCCAGCCGCTCGGCGCACTCGGCCGGCGAACCGATCACGCTGCGGTCGGCGATCTCGTCCCAGCCCTGGGTGTAGCGGCTCGCGTCCGTGGAGGTCCGTTTCCAGCCCGTGTAGGCGTCGTACAGGTCGCGCAGCGGCTCCTCGAGCGCCTGCCGGGCGTCCTGCGAGGTGGACCCGCAGAATCCCTCGCGGCAGAGGATCACCTCCGCGCCGAGGGTGCCCTCGCCGCGCGGGTAGGACAGGTACTCGGCGATCTTGCCGGGCAGGTCGGAGTCCAGCTCGTTGAAGGACGTGGTCCAGCCGTCGCACATCCGCGCGGTCCGCTCCAGGACCGCGGACACGCGGCCGCCGTTCCACAGCCGTGGGCGCGGGTTCTGCAGCGGGCGCGGCGACAGGTACGCCTCGCTGATGCTGGTGAACTTGCCGTCGTAGCTGACCTCGTCCTCGGTCCACAACCGGGTGACGATCTCCAGGCACTCCTCGAACCGCGCGACCCGCTCGGGCTGCGTCACGCCGTACAGCGCGAACTCCTCGGGGCGGTAGCCGAGCACGAACCCCGCGGTGACCCGGCCACCCGACAGCACGTCGAGGTGCGCGAGCGTCTCGGCGAGGACGACCGGGTGGTACAGCGGCGCGACGATCCCGGCGGTGGCGAGGCCGATCCGCTCGGTGTGCGCGGCCAGCCAGGTCAGCGAGGTGAGGATCTCGTGGTACCCGGGCCGGTGCAGGTGCCGCTCGCCGAGCACCACCCACTCGAATCCGGCCTGTTCGGCGAGCCGCGCCTGCTCGACCGCGTCCGCAAGCCGCGGCCGCTCGTCGGGGGTGCCGTAGAGGTTCAGATACAGACCCAGCCGCATCGGGGTGCCACCTTCCGTTGACAGAGAGCGCTCGGGGTATTTACGGTCTTGACCGTAAATGCTATCCGCTCAGATTGCGACCCTTGGGAGCCGGAAATGAGTCTTGCAGCAGAACCGGCAGGGTTGCCGGGCGGGGCGGCACCGGTCAGCGACCCGATCAGCCCGATCAGTGCGATCAAGACCCGGGTGGTCAGCGCGGCGTACCGGCGCCCGTTCCAGATCAGCAGCGGCGTGAGCACCGAGCTCGTCAGCCTGGTCGTCGAGGTGCACACCGCCGACGGTGCGATCGGGATCGGCGAGACGTCCCCGATGACGGCGTACACCGGTGAGACGCTGGCCGGTGTCACGGCCGCGATCGAGGAGCACCTCGCGCCGGCGCTGATCGGCCGCGATCCACTCGACCGCGCCGGCGCTCACGTGGTGATGGACGGCGTGCTGCGCGGCCAGCAGGTCGCCAAGTCCGGCCTCGACATCGCCCTCTACGACCTGGCCGGCAAGCTCAGCGGCTGGCCGGTGCACGCGCTCCTCGGCGGCTCGGTCCGCGACCGCGTCCAGACCACCTGGGTGGTCGGCCTCGGCACGCTCGACGAGATGGCCGCCGAGGCCGCGGAGTACGCCGATCGTGGGTTCCGGCACCTCAAGGTCAAGGGCGGCCACGACCCGGCGAAGGACCTGGAACTGATCCGGGCCGTCCGCGCCGCGATCCCCGCCGACGCCGAGCTCTGCCTGGACGCCAACGAGGGGTACGACGCGACGACGGCCCTCCCGTACCTCGCGAAGATGACCACGGCCGGTCTGACCCTGCTCGAGCAGCCGCTCCCCCGCTGGGACCTCGCCGGGCTCGTCCGGTTGCGCGAGCGCCTCGACGTCCGGCTGATGGTCGACGAGAGCATGCACTCGCTGCACGACGCGCTGGAGATCGCGCGGCGCGGCGCGGCCGACGTACTGAACATCAAGATCCTCAAGGTCGGCGGGCTGCACCGGGCGCTGCAGATCGCCAATGTGGCCGAGGCCGCGGGACTGGCGGTGAAGGTAGGCTCGATGCCGGAGTTGGGCGTCGCCACGCTGGCCGCCGTACACCTGGCCGCCGCGGTTCCGGGGGCGACCGTCGCGGCGGACCTGGTGGGGCCGTTGATGGTCGACGAGGACCCGCTGGCCCCGACCGTGTTCGCCGACTGCGACGGCTGGATCGACGTACCGAAGTCGCCCGGTCTCGGGCACGAGGTGTGAGAGGTCATGATGCATCCACTCGTTGAACGGCTCCGCGGCACACTGCTCCCCGCGGTCGTCACCCCGATGGACTCCGACGGCGTCGTCGAGTGGGACGCGCTGTCCGCGTACGCCGTGACGTTGGCGAAGCAGTCGATCGGCGGAGTCGCGGTCTGGGCCCACACCGGACGCGGGCTGTACTTGTCCGCGGGCGACCGTTCGAAGGTGCTCGAGACGTGGCGGCAGGCCACCGACCTGCCGATAGTCGCGGGTGTCGGCGTCCCGAAGTCCGTGTCGGCGCACACGCTGCAGGAGGCGGCGGACGCGACGGTGGAGATGGCGCGGGCGGCTGCAGCGGGTGGCGCCGACGCCGTCATGGTCTACCCGCTGGCGGCGCTTGGTGAGCTGCCGGACGGGGACGCGCAGGCGGTGGCGTTGCACGAGCGCGTCGCGGCCGAGAGCGGGCTGCCGCTGGTCGGGTTCTACCTGCACGGCGAGGCGGGCGGCTATCCGTACTCACCGTCGTTGATCCGGGAGTTGCTCGCGCTGCCGGCCATGCTCGGCGTGAAGACGGCGACGCTGGACCGGGCGATCGGATGTCAGGACGCGATCTGGGCCGGGCGAGGCAGCGGGAAGCTGCTGATCACCGGCGAGGACCGGATGTACGGGCCGTCGTTCATGTGGGGCGCGGACACCGCCCTCGTCGGCATCGCGTCGGCACAGGTGGAGCTGTCGGCCGCCGTACTGCGGACTTGGACGGCCGGCGACCACTCGGGATTCTTGACCGCCTCCGATCGGCTGGACCGGTTCGCCGCGGCCACGTTCTACGCGCCGATCGAGGGCTACGTGCAACGGATGCTCTGGGCGGCCGAGTGGGAAGGGCTGGTGCCGGCCGCGGCCGCGTACGACCCCTTCGGCCCGCAGCTGCCGCCGGGCGAGCGGGATCTGGTGGTCGCCTGTCTCGAAGAGCTGGCGGCGCACCCTGGGTAGCACGGGCTGTGCGGTGGCGCGCTCCCTCCACGCTCCACCACACCAGCGCCGTCGCGAACCGCCTCGGGGCTGGCGGCAATTGTGGTCTTGACCGAAACTAGGAGAGCGTGACCGGAACGTCAAGATCTCGACGAGCCCTGCGCTATTCTGCGAGTTGAGGGCCAGACCAGAAGTTGTCGGAGGACCACGTGAGGATCTGTTCGGCTGCTGGGGGACATCTCCGAAGCGCGGTGGGCTGATGGCGCTCGCGGTCGGTGTGGTCGGTCCCGAGGACCTGGTGCAGCGCGTCACCGCGGTCGGCGCCCCGAGCGGGACCACGCTCGTCCCGCTCCCGTACCGGCACGAGAACGAAGCGGTCGGGCTCGTCGAGCAGGCGCACCGGGAAGTCGACGCGTTCCTGTTCACCGGCGTCGTCCCGTACACGATCGCCACCGCGGCCGGCGTGATCGACCGGCCGGCGATGTACGTCTCGTACGACGGGGCGACGCTGCTCCGCGCGCTGGTCGAGCTGCTCCGGCTCGGGCACAACGTCACCCGGTTCTCGATCGACACGCTGCGGCGTTCCGAAGTCCTCGAGACCCTGATCGAGGCGAAGCTGCCGACGGACCAGATCCACGTGCTGCCGTACCGGCCCGGCCTGACGTCGGACGACATCGTCGACTTCCACCGCGACGCCCGCGAGAAACACGACACCAAGGTCGCGATCAGCTGCCTCGGATCGGCCTTCCACCTGATCGAGAACGAGATGCCGTCGGTCCGGCTGGCGCCGTCGCGGTACTCGATCCGCTCCACGCTCCAGGCGTTGATCCTGACGACGACCGGCCAGCACGTCGGCGACGCGCAGGTCGCGCTCGGCGTCATCGATCTCCAAGAACCGGACGACGCGCTCGCCGCCGACCTGATCACGCTCGGCGGCAGCCTCGCCGCGCTCCCCGACGGCCGCCACCTCGTCGTCACCACCCGCGGACTGCTGGAGCAGGCCACGGAGCAGTTCGCCCGGATGCCGCTGCTCGACAACCTCGCGGCGCGGCACAGCACGGCGTACGTCGGGTTCGGCGTCGGCCGTACCGCGGCAGAGGCCGAGGCGCTGGCCCGGCGTGCCGTCGGCCGGGCCGCCTCGATCGGGTCGGTTGCCGGGGTCGTGTCGATGTCCGACGACGTCGAGATCGTCATCGAGCCCTCCGGCGACCAGCCGTCCACCGCCCGCGGCACCGAGAGCCTGCCGCTGCTGGCCCGCCGGGTCGGCCTCAATACGCAGACCCTCGCGCGGATGCGCGAACTCACCGCCGCACTCCCCGACGGTCTCACCACGCAGGACGTCGCCGACCATCTCGCCGTACAGCTCCGCACCGCGCGCCGCGTGCTGAAACGCCTGGAACGAGCCGGCCTCGCCGCCCCCACCGGCACCCAACAACACGGCCGCACCGGCCGCCCGCCGACCGTCTACCTGATCCGCCTGTAGTCGCAGTCGTCACGTTTCGCACCGCTGCGGGATCTTCGCTGTATCAGCGAACGAAAGGATCCCGAGGATGCAGGTTGTCATCGTGTGTGTCTCCGTGTCGCACGGCAATACCCGGCGGGTCGCCGACAGCATGGCCGACGCACTGGATGCGAAGGTCGTCTCGCCTGAACAGGTCGACCCGGCGGAGCTGGCCGCGGCCGATCTCGTCGGGTTCGGATCGGGCGTCTTCTACCAGAAGCTGCACCCGGACCTGATCGACTTCGTCAAGACCCTCCCGGCCGCCACAGGGCGCGCGTTCGTCTTCGCCACCAGCGGATTCCCCGAAGTACTGCGCTTCACCCGCCCCCTGGTCCAGCTCCTCGACACCAAGGGGTACGCCGTCGACGCGACGTTCACGTGCCGCGCGTACGACACGTGGGCGCCGCTCAAACTCGTTGGTGGGCTCAACAAACGTCGGCCGAACGCCGCGGATCTGACCGCGGCGCGGGCGTTCGCGGAGCGGCTCGTTACGGGATGATGACGGTGACGCCGGCCGGGGTGCCGTTCGTGAGGGCGGCGAGGGCGGCCGGAGTTTCGTCCAGGGTGATGCTGCGGGTGACGAGTTGGGTGGGATTCAGGTTGCCGGTGGCAACCAGATCCAGCATCTCGGGGTACGCGTGGGCCGGCATGCCGTGGCTGCCCAGCCAGGAGAGCTCCTGACCGATGAGCCGCCCGACGTCCAGCGTGACGGCGGACGGGAGGAGGCCGACCTGGACATGGCGGCCGCGAGGGCGCAACGACTGCAGGGCCTGCTGGACGATGTCGCCGGAGCCGAGCGCGTCGATGGTGACGTGCGCTCCGCCCAGAGCTTTGAGCTGGCCGACGGTGTCGGCCGATGCCAGCAGCGTGCGAGCGGCGCCGTACTCGCGAGCCATCTGCAGCGCCTGCGCGTTGGTGTCGATCGCCACGACTTCGGCACCCAGCGCGGCGGCGATCATCACGGCGGACAGACCCACGCCACCGCAGCCGAAGACGGCGACGCGTTCACCAGGCGCCACCTGACCGACCTGGTGGACGGCGCGGAACGACGTGGCGAAGCGGCACCCAAGGCCCGCCGCGGTACCGAAGTCCATGTCGTCGGGCAGTCGCACCAGGTTGACCTCGGCGTACGGCACCGCGACGTACTCGGCGAAGGAACCCCAGTAGTTGAAGCCGGGCTGCAGCTGGTTGGGGCAGACCTGCTGGTCGCCGGCGCGGCACTGCTCGCACTCGCCGCACGCGCAGATGAACGGCGTGGTGACGCGGTCGCCGACCTCCCACCCGGAGACCCCGGGACCGACCGCGGCAATGGTGCCGGCGAGCTCGTGCCCGGGGACGTGCGGGAGGACGATGTCGGAGTCATGCCCCATCCACCCGTGCCAGTCACTGCGGCACAACCCGGTGGCCTCAACCTTCAGAACCACCGAACCTGCGGCGACCTCGGGCTCCGGAACCTCACGGACCTCGGGCAGGACGCCGTACTCCTCGATGACGACAGCGCGCATCCCCGCAGCTTAATCAGCCGGCGCGCGGCGGTTCCGGGCGGTCCACGCCCAGAACCGCGCGGAAGATCAGCCGCCGGCGACCGCGGGGATGATCGAGACCTGGCCGCCGTCCTTGATCGCGGTCTGCAGACCCTCGGCGAAGCGGACGTCGTCGTCGTCGACGTACACGTTCACGAACCGGCGCAGCTCGCCCGAGTCGTCCAGCACGCGCCCCTTGATCCCGGGGTACGACGCGTCCAGCGAGTCGAGCACCTCGGTCAGCGTCGCGCCCTCGGCGGACACCTCGGACACGCCCTGGGTGTAGGGCCGCAGGATGGTCGGGACCCGAACGCTCACACTCACTGCAGTCCTGCCTTCACGAAGGCGTCGTACGACGCGGGGATGGTCACCTTGGGGCCGACCCGGTCGGCCACGGCGTCGAGCGTCTTCAGCCCGTCGCCGGAGTTGATGATCACGGTCTCGGCCTCGGGGTCGAGCTGGCCGGTGGCGATCAGCTTCTTCAGCGTCGCGACCGTCACGCCGCCCGCGGTCTCGGCGAAGACGCCCTCGGTGCGGGCCAGCAACTGGATGCCCTCGACGACCTCTTCGTCGCTGACGTCCTCGATCGCGCCACCGGTCCGGCGGGCCACGTCCAGCACGTACGGCCCGTCGGCCGGGTTGCCGATCGCCAGCGACTTCGCGATCGTGTCCGGCTTCACCGGCTTGACCACGTCGTGGCCGTCCCGGAACGCCTGCGCGACCGGCGAGCAGCCGGTGGCCTGAGCGCCGTAGATCTTGTAGTCGGTGGCGTCGACCAGCCCGAGCTTGCCGAGCTCGGTGAAACCCTTGTCGATCTTGGTCAGCTGTGAACCGGAGGCGACCGGGATCACGACCTGCTGCGGGATCCGCCAGCCGAGCTGCTCGGCGATCTCGAAGGCCAGCGTCTTCGAGCCCTCGGAGTAGTACGGGCGGACGTTGACGTTCACGAACGCCCAGCCCTCCTCCTCACCGGCGATCTCGGAGGCCAGCTTGTTCACGTCGTCGTAGTTGCCGTCGACGGCGACCAGCGTCCCGCCGTACACGGCGGTGGTGATGATCTTCGGGCGCTCCAGGTCCTTCGGGATGAAGACGACGGAACGGATCCCGGCCCGGGCGGCGGCCGCGGCCACCGCGTTCGCCAGGTTGCCGGTGGAGGGGCAGGCGAAGACCTTCATGCCCAGCTCGCGGGTGGCGCTCAACGCGCTCGCGACCACTCGGTCCTTGAACGAGTGCGTCGGGTTGCCGGAGTCGTCCTTCACCCAGAGCTTCTTCAGGCCCAGTTCGCGGGCCAGGTTCTTGGCGTCGATGAGCCGGGTGTAGCCGGGCTCGGTGTTCGGGTAGCTCGCCACGTCGACGGGGACGGGGAGCAGCGGCTGGTAGCGCCAGATGTTCTTCGGGCCGGCCTCGATCTGCTCGCGGGTGATGGTCGGGTACTCGTATCCGACTTCCAGCGGGCCGAAGCACTCCATACAGGCGTAGAACGGACCGAGCGGCGACTTCGCGCCACAGGCGCGACAGCTCAGGTGCGTACCGTTGCCAAAGGCACCTTCACGGATGGTGTGGGTACCGGCGGCGGTCAGGCTCATGAGTGAGGTTCCCTCCTCATCTTCCCCGGACGCCGGATCTCGGCGCGGGACGGATTTGGCACCGGTCCCTCGCGGATACGCCCCGGACGGGGGCTCCACGGGGAGGGTTGCCGGGACGTCAACGGGCCGTTTCCCTCAGTCCCTCTGGATGAGCTCCCCCGAGATTACCCAATTGGGTCCAAATTGTGTCGCCCGGTCCCACGATCCGAGACGCACGATCTCAGCCCCACGGCCCGGATCCCCAGGCCATCACAATCCCGCCCGCCCGTCACCCGTGAGCGTGAACACACCCCCGGCCCGCCGATTGTGATGGCCTGCAGATCCGCACCTCGAGCCGGCGGGGTCAGCGGAGGCGGTGGGTGGCGCCGGGGGTGTGGGTGGGGAGGGATTTGCGGGGGCCGAAGCGGGGGTGGCCGATGCCGGTGAGTTCGAGGAGGCGCTGGACGCGGAAGCGGTGCCCGCGGTACGGCTCGATGAGCTCGGCGCAGCCGTCGTCGTCCAGCTCCTCGCCGATCAGCGCGTAGGACACGTTCCGGGAGACGTGGTAGTCCGCGAACGAGAACGCGTCCGCGTCACCGTGCGCCCGCTGCCGGACCTCGGCCGCGGTCCACACCCCCACGCCGGGCAACGACCGCAACCGCCGCTCGATCTCGGCCGAATCGGTCAGCTCGAGCGTCCGCTCCAAGGCCCGCGCTCGCGAGGCCGCCGTCAGCACCACCCGCGACCGCCGCCCCTCGACCCCGGCCCGCAGGAACTGCCACGACGGGATCAGCCGCCACTCCTCCGGCGCCGGCGGCACCATCATCGGCCGTCCCTCCGGCCCACCCGGCCCCGGCGCGGGCTCGCCGTACTCACGCAGCAGCAGCCGCCACGCCCGGAACGCCTCCTTGCCGGTCACCACCTGCTCGATCCCGGCGGCCGCCATCGCCTCGAACACCGCCCGCGACCGCGGCACGCGCACGTGCGGGAACCGCCGCGCCGCATCCACCAGCACCTGATGCTCCGGCAGCGGCTCGAACCCGTCCCAACTGTCGAGCTCCCCGAGCAACTCCGGCACCCCGTCGAGCGCCCACTCCGCGCCCGGACCCCACGCCTCCGCCTCGACAACACCGTCGTACGGCGAGAGTCGCAGCAGCACCGGTCCCTCGGGTGTCCGGGTCGCCCGCCACACGGTCCGCCGGCCCGCGTCGAACACGTACGCCGGGTCGCCAGGGCCCTTCCGCAACCCGCCGATCACCGAATGCGGATCCACCACGCGCCCAGGCCGCCAGACCCGCACCACCGAACTCACCCGCCAAGTCTTACCCACCCCACCGACAGAACCCATACTGAGTGCCATGAGTGGCTGGCAGTGGGTGAAGCTGATCGGCAACTTCGTCAACCTGTCCACCCTCGCCGGCGCCTTCGTCGGGAAGCTCGGGCGGGCGACGTTCAGCCGCGGGCCACGAGGGCTGTACTTCGCGAACGGGTACCGGCTCGGCTTCCCGGTCGCGGGCGCGTTCACGATCGGGAACGTGATCCTGAGCAAGCACGACCGCTCGTACTTCGACGACCCGGCGCTCGTCCGGCACGAGGAACGGCACTCCTGGCAGTACTTCTGCCTGCTCGGTCTCCCGATGCTCCCGCTGTACGTCGTCGGCGTGGTGATCTCGTTCCTGCTCACCGGCGACCCGGCGTCCCGGAACCCGTTCGAGCGGCTCGCCGGCCTCAAGGACGGCGGGTACGTCGAGCATCCGGTCCAGCCGCTCGGCAAGACCGTGACGCAGGCGTTCAGCGAGCTGAGATCGCGTCCGAAAGGGCAGTGAGAACCGTCACGACGCCGCTCGGGTCGTCGACCACGATGTCCGCGGCCTCGATCAGCTCGGTCGCGTTCGACGACCGGGTCGCGAGCAGTACGGCGCGCAGCCCAGCCGCCCGCTGCTCCTGGATCGCCCGGAACGCGGCGAGATCGCCGAGGTCGTCACCGGCGTACAGGATCGACCGGGCGCCGGTCGACTCGATCAGGCGGCGGAGTGCGACGCCCTTGTCGATCCCCGGCGGGCGCAGCTCGAGGACCAGGTTGCCCGGCTCCAGCCGCAGCTCGGTCTCCGCGGCCAGCGCGGTCAGCGGACCCCTGAGCAGCTCCAGCGCCCCAGCCGGATCGTCCAGCCGACGCGTGTGCACGGCCAGGGAGCTTTCCTTGTCCTCCACGAACGCATCCGGTACGCCGACCTCGCTCAGCAGCCCCGGGAGCCGGTCACGAGCGGTCGCTACGCCCGCCGGCACCGCGTCGCTCGTCACTTTGCCGGTCGCCGCTTCCCATCGCTCGAGTCCGTAGTGGCCGAGCACGACGAGCCGGCCCAGACCGGGGTGAGCGGTCACGCCGGAGAGCTCCGTCACCACCAGCGCCGGGCGACCGGTCACGATCGCCACCTGGTCGACCGAGCGGGCCAGCCGGGCCAGGGCATCCAGTGCACCCTCGACGGGCCGGGACCGGGCCGGGTCCTCGACCAGCGGCGAGAGCACGCCGTCGAAGTCCGACGAGATCACCGCGGTCGCCGGATCGGTCACGATGGCTTCCCAGCCCTCGTGTCCGGCGTCGGTCTGGATGACCGGAACGTTCATCCGGCCGTCATCCCGCATAGTCCGAGGTGAGGATCACGGTCAGGCGGTCCTTCTTCATGTTGTCCAGCGCACCCTTGGTCCGGCCGACGCCGAGGTCGCGGGCGAGCTGGTTGGCGGCGTCGAGCATGCCCGGCGGGTAGTACACGGTGCTCTCGGCGACCTTGCCGTGCCAGTTGTCCGGCGACCCGGCCACGGTCCAGCCGGCCTGCCGCGCACGGCCGGCGACCTGGTCGGCCAGGCCCTTGCGCGGAGTGTTGTTGTAGACCTCGATCGCCGGCCGCTCCTCGGCCGGGATCGTCGCCGGCTGCCCCGGCGGCTGGGTGCTCGCCGGCGGCTGGGTGGGCTCGGTCGACGTCGGCTCGCTGCTCGGACCCGTGGTCGGTGCCGTGGACGGGGTCGTCGACGGTTGGGTCGGCTGGGTCTCCGTCGGTTGCGCGGACGGCTTCGGCACGCTCGCGCCGACGGTCGACGGCCCGGCCGTGGGCTTCCCGGTCTCCGAGGACTTCGGCGTACTGGCGGCGGCCGGCTTCTCGTCGGCCTGGCTGTCGTGCCCCCGGGTCCCGAACAGCACCAGCAGACCGGCCACGATCGCGACGACGGCGGCCACGGCGACGAGGGACGACAGCACCTGTCCCTGATCGCCGCCCCTAGGGCGGGACATGCTCAGACCTCGATACCCAGGCGGCGGGCGGAGCGGGCACGCTGGCGGGCGGCCCGCAGGCGGCGCAGGCGCTTGACCAGCAACGGGTCGTGCGCGAGGGCCTCCGGCCGGTCGATGAGCGCGTTCAGAACCTGGTAGTACCGGGTCGCGGACATCTGGAACTGGTCCCGGATCGCCTGCTCCTTCGCGCCGGCGTACTTCCACCAATGGCGCTCGAAGGCAAGGATCTGGCCGTCACGTTCGGAGAGCCCCTCGATGACCGGCGGCGCAGCTTCGGCGGGGCCGGGAGAGCTGGCGTTGGCGCTGTCCATCTGCTGCTGACTCCTGTGCGGTCGGTGATCGTCCGTCCGCCAGCCACTGTACGTGTTGAACAACAGCGATGTCATTCACCGGTCAGGCGACACGAGGCGTGTCGCCCGGCGGACGGCTCGGCCCGGTCAACTCTGGCAGGATCGTAGGGGTGAGCTCAACTGTGTCCAGCTCGGCGCTGGTGGAAGAGCTGGGGGCCCGGATTCGTCAGGTGGACCAGCTGGTCAACGCCATCTGCACGCCGAACCCCGCCGCTCTCACCGATGCCGCCCGCCTCGACACGGAGCGTGACGAGGGACGGGTCCGCGGGCCACTGCACGGCGTACCGGTCCTGGTGAAGGACAACATCGACACCGCCGACCTGCCGACCACCGCCGGTTCGCTGGCGCTCGCCGACCAGCCACCGCCGCCGGAAGACGCCACCCTGGTACGGCGGCTGCGCGCGGCCGGCTGCGTGATCCTGGGGAAGACCAACCTGAGCGAGTGGGCGAACTTCCGCGGCTCGGCGTCCTCGTCCGGCTGGAGCGCGTACGGCGGCCTGACCCGCAACCCGTACGCCCTGAACCGTTCGGCCGGCGGTTCCTCGAGCGGTTCCGGTGCCGCAGTCGCCGCCGGACTCGCGGAGTACGCGATCGGCACCGAGACCAATGGCTCAATCGTTTGCCCAGCCGCGCTGAACGGCGTCGTCGGCTTGAAGCCCACCGTCGGACTGGTGCCGCAACAGGGCATCGTTCCGATCTCGCACTCGCAGGACACTGCCGGCCCGATGACCAAGACCGTCCGTCAGGCAGCTGCTCTGCTTTCGGTCCTGACCGGTGACCACATCGACTACACCGAGCACTGCCGGGGCGCCGACCTCAGCAACGTGCGCATCGGCGTACCCCGTGGTCCGTTGTGGGGCTACTCGAACGGACTGGATCAGGTCACCGAGCGTGCGCTGGAGCTCCTCAGCCAGTGCGGAGCCACCGTGGTCGACGGTCTGTCGCTGCCGACACCAGGTGGCGACGAGGACCAACTGCAGGTGCTCGCCCACGAACTCAAGGTCGACCTCGCCGCGTACCTCGCCACTCGCGCGCCCGGCGGTCCGCGGACGGTCGACGACCTGATCGCGTTCAACAACGAGCACGCGGACGTCGAGCTGCAGTGGTTCGGCCAGGAGCTGTTCGAACGCGCCGCCGCGACCGACGGCCTCAGCTCACCGGTGTACGTCGCCGCTCGGCTGACCGCGCTGCGGGCCGGGCGGGACGGCATCGACAACCTGCTCCGCGACAACCAGCTCGACGCGCTGGTGAGCCCGTCGTACTCACCGGCCTGGGCAATCGATCTCGTCAACGGTGATCACGTTCTCGGCAGCTCCTCGTCACACGCCGCACTGGCCGGTTACCCGCTGATCTCCGTGCCGTCCGGGCTGGCCTCCGGACTGCCGGTCGGAATCACCTTCAGCGGTACGGCGCGGAGTGAGGTCACGCTCATTCGCTTGGCTCACGCCTTCGAAACCGCGAGAATCGCAGCAGACGGACCGTTCCCGACCCCGGAGTTCACACAGTGGGTATAGATCGCGTCAGGTGGGGCATCGTTGCTACTGGCAACATATCGACCCAGTTCACCCACGATCTGGGCCTGATCTCCACCGATGCCGTCGCCACCGCGGTCGCGTCCCGGTCCCAGGCGAGCGCGGACAAGTTCGCCGCCGAGTTCGGCATCCCGCACGCGTACGACGACTACCGCCGGCTGCTCGACTCCGGCCAGGTCGACGTGATCTACATCGGCACACCGCATCCGCAGCACTACGCGATCGCCCGCGCCGCGTTGCAGGCCGGCATCGCCGTATTGTGCGAGAAGCCAGTGACGTTGACCGCCGAGCAGGCGCGGGACCTGATCGCGGTCGCCACCGAACACAACGTGCTGTTCGCCGAGGCGATGTGGATGCGCACCGATCCGGTGATCCGGGCGCTGTTCGAGGATCTGCGCTCCGGCGTGATCGGTGAACCACAGCAGGTGGTCGCGGACTTCGCGTTCCACAAACCTTCATTACCGGTTCGCCTGCTCGATCCCGCCCTCGGGGGAGGCTCGTTGATGGACGGCGGCATCTACCCGATGACGCTGGCCCACATGGCCCTCGGACGTCCGGCGGAGGTGAAGGCGGTCGGTTCACTCAACGCCGACGGCATCGACGTGAACGTCGCGATGGCCTGGCGGTACGACTCCGGCGCGGTCGCCGCGCTGACCTGCGGCCTGCGTTCGCAGAACCCGTGGGTCGCCTCGATCAGCGGTCCGGACGGCAGTCTGCAACTCCCGCACCGCTTCCATCACCCCGAGTACTACCTGCGTACGACCGCTTCCGGAGCGGAGCGGATCGACGTACCCACGCATGGCCGTGGGTACCACTATGAGGCAACCGCGGTGATCGACGCGCTGCGTGCCGGGCTGCACGAAGTACCGGTCCTTCCCCATGCCGCCACCCTCGAGATTCTCGATCTCCTCGACGAGACCCGGAGCCAGATCGGGGTCCGCTACCCCGGTGACGACGACGACCTGAGTGGATGACGCTGACCATGGCTGACGTGCCGAACGGTAGGAGTTCCTTCGTAGTGGTGGCCAACCGGCTGCCGGTCGACCGGATCGAGATGCCCGACGGCAGTACGGCGTGGCGCCGCAGTCCAGGCGGACTCGTCACAGCCCTGGCGCCGGTGATGCAGTCCCACCACGGCGCCTGGATCGGCTGGACGGGCAGCGCCGACGAGAAGGTGGACCCGTTCGACAACGACGGCATGCACCTGGTCCCGGTGATGCTCACCGCCGAGGACGTGCAGCTGTACTACGAGGGTTTCTCCAACGCCACGCTCTGGCCGCTGTACCACGACGTGATCGTGCCCCCGGAGTTCCACCGGGAGTGGTGGGAGTCGTACGTCGCGGTGAACCGGCGGTTCGCGGAGGCCGCCGCGGAAGCCGCCGACGACAACGCGGACGTGTGGGTGCACGACTACCAGCTGCAGCTCGTTCCCGCGATGCTGCGCCGGCTGCGCCCCGACGTACGGATCGGGTTCTTCCTGCACATCCCGTTCCCGCCGACCGAGCTCTTCGCGCAGATGCCGTGGCGACGACAGATCCTGGACGGGCTGATGGGCGCGGACCTGGTCGGCTTCCAGCGGCCCGGCGCGGCGTCGAACTTCGCCCGGCTGGCCCGGAACCGGATGGGCCTGCGGACCCGCGGCGACCGGATCCACCTGCCGGACGACCGGATCGTCCGGGCGAAGGCGTTCCCGATCTCGATCGACGTCGGCGAACTGGAGACCCTGGCCCGTCAGCCGGAGACCACGGCGCGGGCGGCGGAGATGCGGCAGGAGGTCGGCAACCCCCAGCACGTGCTGCTCGGCGTCGACCGGCTCGACTACACCAAGGGCATTCGGCAACGGATGCGGGCGTTCGGCGAGCTGCTGGACGAGAAGCGGGTCTCGGTCGACGACGCGGTGTTCATCCAGGTCGCGACGCCGTCCCGGGAACGCGTCGAGCAGTACCGGGTACTGCGCGACGAGATCGAACTGCTGGTCGGCCGGATCAACGGCGAGCACGGCCGGATCGGTACGCCGGCGATCAACTACCTGCACACGTCGTACTCGCGAACCGAGATGGCCGCGCTGTTCCGGGCCGCGGACGTGGCCGTGGTGACACCGCTGCGGGACGGCATGAACCTGGTCGCCAAGGAGTACGTCGCCTGCCGGTACGACGACACGGGCGCGCTCGTACTGAGCGAGTTCGCCGGCGCCGCGGACGAGTTCCGGCAAGCTTTCCTCGTGAACCCGCACGACATCAACGGCATGAAGGACACCATCGTCGACGCGATGAACACCGACGACCGGCAGCTCGGCCGCCGGATGAAGGCGATGCGCAAGCACCTGGCCGCGCACGACGTGAACATCTGGGCCCAGACCTTCCTGAAGGCGTTGCATGACGAAGACTGACGGGCGCGTCCTCGCGCTCGACCTGGGGACATCGTCCGCGCGCGCACTGGTCCTGTCCGAGGCCGACGCATCGCCGGTCCCAGGAGCGCTCGCGCGGCACAAGATCTCTCCGACGTACGGCTACGACGGCTCCGCGACGCTGGACCTGCACGAGTACGTCGAAGGTCTGCTCGGGTGCCTCGACGAGCTCCAGCAGAACGACCACCTGGACGGCATCGGCGCGATCGTGCTGTCCTCGCAGTGGCACTCGATCGTTGCCCTGGACACCAAAGGTGAAGCGCTGACGCCGGTGGTCACCTGGGCGGACACCCGCTCCGTCGACCTCGACCTCGGTACGTCGTTCGACGAGCAGGCCTTCCACGCCCGCACCGGCACCTGGCTGCACCGCTTGTACTGGCCGCGGCGCATCCCGTGGCTGCTGTCGGACGGCGCACCGTCCGCGTTCGCGGGCCTGCCCGATCTCGTGCTCGAGCGCTTGACCGGCGAGCGGGTCACGTCGGTGTCGGTCGCGTCCGGGACCGGCACGCTGGATCTCGCGACCGGCGAGTACGACGCCGAGGCGCTGCAGATCGCCGGCGTCGGGGCCGACCGGTTGCCCCCGATCGTGCCGAGCGGCTGGACCGGGACGTTGTCCCCCGAGTACGCACGCCGGTGGCCCGCGCTGGTCGGCGTACCCGTGCATCCTCCGACGGGTGACGGGGCCGCGTCGAACGTCGGGACCGGCGGGTACGACGTGGGGACCGCTGCGGTGACGGTGGGGACGTCGGCCGCCGTACGGGTGGTGCACCCGATCGACGACGCACCGGAGCTGCCGTGGGAGCTGTGGCGCTATCGCGTCGACGACAAGCGGGCCGTGACCGGGATGGCTTTCTCGGCCGCCGGCAACATCCACGCCTGGCTGACCGACGTACTGCGGCTGGAGTCCGACGAGCCGACCGGCGTCGAGATCGGCTCCACGCACGCGATCGCGGTCCCGTTCATGGCCGGCACCAGGCCGCCGGCCGTGGTGCCTGGTGGATCCGGGGTGTACTTCGGGCTTTCGTTCGACGACAGCTCGGCCGACCTGCTCGCGGCGGCCCTGCAAGGCGCGTCGCTGGAGATCGACCGCGGGCTGCGGATCCTCGACTCACTGTTCGGGCGCGAGCTGGAGGTCGTCCTGGGCGGCGGCGGAATCGACGCCTCCGAGTGGTGGCGCCGCTGCCTGACCGCAACCTTCGCCCGCCCCACTACGGTCTGCGCCGAACCCGAGGTCGGCGCTCGCGGTGCGGCCGCGATCGCCCTCGGCCTCTCCCCGGAGCCCGGAGGCGAACACCTGATCCCGGTCGCCGCCGAGGTGTCCCGCGTCGCCGAGCTCCGCACCCGCTACGAGCCCCTGCGCGACCTCGCCGTACAGGCATCGAAGGTGTTCGGCTGACGTTGCCGCCGCGCGAATTTCGCTGACGGGCCCTGACGGTCGTACCGCGGGTGCGGTACGTCGGCGGTACGGCCGCAGGACGACGCGATCCGCCGGCCGGACACGTACTGTGAAGGGATGGAACGCGTCATCAGGTTCTGCCGCGCCTGCAGGCGGCACCCGCTGGCGCTGGACCTTGCTCTCGCGGTCGCGATCCTGCTGATCAACCTGCTGGTGCCGGGTGGCAAACACGTCGGTGAGCGGATCGAGCTGAACGGCACGGTGGTCGTGCTGGCCGTCATAGGTGCGGTCGCGCTCACGTTCCGGCGGCTGGCGCCGATCGCGGTGCTGGTGGTCACCACATTCGTCGCGATCGCTTTCGTGGTCGCCGAGCAGGCCAAGAGCCCGATCGTGCTCTACGTGGGCGTCGCGGCCTACACCGTTGTGATGTCGAAGGATCGGCTGACCCGGTGCGTCGCGGTGATCGCCGCGGCCGCGCTCACGCTGATCGTCGAGGCGCTGTTCGTCGGTGGGGATGTCCTCGACAACCTCGGTCTGGTCTTCTTCGTGCTGTTCTCGGGCGCGATCGGCGAGGCGGTGCGGAACCGCCGGGCGTACCTGCTGGAACTCGAAGAACGGGCCCTGCGGGCCGAGCGGTCGCGGGACGAAGAAGCGCAGCGGCGGGTCATCGAGGAGCGGCTGCGCATCGCGCACGAGCTGCACGACGTGATCGCACACCACATCGCACTGATGAACGTGCAGGCCGGCGTCGCAGCACATGTGCTGCGGACTCAGCCCGACGAGGCCGAACGGGCCCTGGCTCTGGTGCGCTCCGGGGGCCGCACCGTGCTCCAGGAGCTGACGGTCCTCCTCGGCGTACTGCGCCGATCCGGCTCGCCCCTGCCCACGGCTCCGGCGCCTTCTCTGAACGAACTCGACGCCCTCGTCCGTTCCTTCGCGGCGGCCGGCGTCCACGTCGAATACCCGCCCGAGGTCATCGGCCCGCTACCGGACGTCCTGGAGCTCACGGCCTACCGCATCGTTCAGGAGTCCCTCACCAACGTCCTCAAACACGCTCCCGGCGCGACCGCTCGCGTCCGCATCACTCGCGCCGCGGACGGGCTGACGGTCGAGGTCACCGATACCGGTCCCAGCCTGGCGGCACCGGCTCAACCGGGTGGCGGCCACGGCCTGATCGGGATGCGTGAGCGTGTGACGGCCGTCGGCGGGACGCTGCACACCGGGCCGTGCGCGCCGGGCGGGTTCGCCGTACATGCTGTGCTTCCTCTGGAGACTGGAGTTGTGGGTGGCGATCCGGGTACTGCTGGCCGACGACCAGACGCTGATCAGGAGCGGCTTCCGGGTGCTGGTGGGATCGGCACCCGATCTGGAGGTCGTTGCTGAGGCCTCGAACGGCCGGGACGCGGTCGAGCTCGCCCGGTCCGAACGGGCCGACGTGGTGCTGATGGACATCCGGATGCCGGAGGTCGACGGCCTCGCGGCCACCCGGATGATCACCGCCGACGAGGCACTGGCCGGCGTGAAGGTGCTGATCCTGACGACGTTCGAGGTGGACGAGTACGTGTTCGACGCGATCCGCGCCGGCGCCAGCGGCTTCCTCGGCAAGAGCGTCGAGCCGGCCGAGCTGATCGACGCCATCCGGGTGGTCGCGCGCGGCGACGCCCTGCTGTCGCCGAAGGCAGTCCGCGGCCTGATGAACCGCTTCCTCGCCGAACCCAGACCCGGCCAAGTGCTCGGCCCCACGGTGCTCGACGTCCTCACCGACCGCGAGCGCGAGATCGTCGGCCTGGTCGCCCTCGGCCTGTCCAACGACGAGATCGCCGAACGCCTCGTGCTGTCCCCGTCGACGGCGAAGACCCACGTGAACCGCGCCATGGTGAAACTCGGCTGCCGCGACCGCGCGCAGCTCGTCGTCCTCGCGTATCAGACCGGCCTCGTGCGTCCCGGCGTACCGCACGCGTAGTAGCCCGTACGGCGAACGCGGTACGGGCAGGAGCCCACCGGAGGCAGACGCGAGCGACGGCCTCGCGCCGGGAGCATCGGTCGCATGGCTACGTATCTCTACCGGCTCGGCCGGTTCGCTTACCGCCGCCGGCGGCTCGTGCTGCTGATCTGGCTGGGGCTGCTGGCCGCCGGAGCTGTCGGCGCCACCACACTGTCCGGCCCGACCGCCAACGGCTTCTCGATCCCGGGCACCGAGTCGCAGCGTGCCGCGGACCTGCTCAACGAACGGTTCCCACAGGCCGGCGCCGACGCCGCGACCGCCCGGATCGTCTTCCAGGCACCGGCCGGGCGGAAGCTCACCGACACTGCACCGGTCCAGCAGACGTTGAACCGGCTCGCCGCCGCACCACAGGTCGCCCGCGTCGTGGATCCCTTCACCGCCAAGGCCATCTCGCCCGACGGCCGCACCGGCTACGCGCAGGTCACCTACAAGGTCACCGCGCAGGAGATCACCCCCGAAGCGCAGCAGGCCGTCGCCGACGCCGTCGAACCGGCCCGCGCAGCCGGCCTCACGGTGGAGTACGGCGGTGACGCTCTGCAAGCACAGGGCGAGCAGCAACTCACCGAGGTGATCGGCATCGGTGTCGCCGCCGTCGTCCTGCTGCTCACGTTCGGCTCGTTGATCGCCGCCGGACTTCCGTTGCTATCGGCAATCATCGGCGTCGGCATCGGGGTGACCGCGATCTCGACCGTCAGCGGTTTCGTCGACATCGGTTCCGGTACACCGATCCTGGCCCTGATGATCGGGCTCGCGGTGTCGATCGACTATGCGCTGTTCATCATGTCGCGCTACCGGCACGAGCTCAGCACCGGGCTGGAGCCGGAGGAGGCGGTCGGCCGCGCAGTCGGTACCGCGGGATCCGCTGTCGTCTTCGCCGGGCTGACCGTGGTGATCGCGCTGGCCGGGCTGTTCGTGGTCGGCATCCCGTTCCTCACCCAGATGGGCCTAGCCGCCGCGTTCACCGTGGTGGTCGCGGTCGCGATCGCCCTCACTCTGCTGCCCGCGCTGCTCGGGTTCGCCGGGCGGCGGGTCCTCGGCGGCCGGATCCCCGGCCTGCGTGGCGGCGATCCCGAAGCCGCCGGGCGGGTGACGATCGGGCGGCGCTGGGCGGGCTTCGTCACCCGGCGTCCGCTGGCGGTCCTGCTGGTGACCGTGATCGGTCTCGGCGCGCTCGCGATCCCGGCCACCGATCTCGAACTCGGGCTGCCCGACGACAGCACCGCGGCGCCCGATTCCACCCAGCGCAAGGCGTACGAGATGCTCTCGGAGGGGTTCGGGCCCGGGTTCAACGGCCCGCTGATGGTGGTCGTCGACGCCGGTGCGTCCACCGATCCGCGGGCCGCGGCCACGGCGACCGCATCCGCCGTGCGCGGGCTGCCGGACGTGACGATGGTGACGCCGCCGGTCTTCAACCCGGCCGGGAACACGGCGTTGCTGACCGTGATTCCGTCGAGCGGTCCGAGTACGCAGGAGACCAAGGACCTGGTCCAGGCGATCCGGTCGATGCCCGAGAGCGACCGCGCCGAGATTGCTGTCACCGGGGCGACCGCGGTCAGCATCGACATCTCGGACAAGCTCGGCGGCGCGCTGCTGCCGTACCTGTCGCTGATCATCGGACTCGCGTTCCTGCTGCTGATGCTGGTGTTCCGGTCGATCCTGGTGCCGTTGAAGGCGACGCTCGGCTTCCTGCTCACCGTGGTGGCGACGTTCGGCGCCCTGGTCGCGGTGTTCCAGTGGGGCTGGCTGGGCGGGCTGTTCGGGATCGAGGGGCAGACCGGGCCGGTGATCAGCATGCTGCCGGTCTTCCTGATCGGCGTGGTGTTCGGGCTTGCGATGGACTACCAGATCTTCCTGGTGACACGGATGCGCGAGGAACACGTCCACGGCGCCGCACCGCGCGCGGCGGTCGTCGACGGGTTCTCGCACGGTGCCCGGGTGGTGACCGCGGCGGCCGTGATCATGACCGCGGTCTTCTCCGGGTTCATCCTGTCCGGCGAGACTCTGATCCGGGAGATGGGCTTCGGGCTCGCGCTGGCGGTCGCCCTCGACGCGTTCGTCGTCCGAATGACCGTCGTACCCGCGGTGATGTCGCTGCTCGGCCGGCACGCGTGGTACCTCCCCCGCTGGCTGGACCGGCTGTTGCCGAACGTCGACGTCGAAGGTGAAACCCTCCGCCGCCGCCTCACGCCCGAGCCGAAGGAGCCAGAACTGGCCCACTGAACCGGTTGGGTGATGGCGGCCACTGACAGGATGGTCTCCGGGCCGGATCATGGCCGCCATGTGGCGGGAGATGATGAAGTCGAAGGTGCACCGGGCGACGGTGACACAGGCCGATCTGGACTATGTCGGATCGTGCACGCTGGACGCCGAACTGATGGACGCGGCCGACCTGCTGCCCGGTGAGAAGGTGGACATCGTCGACATCACCAACGGTCACCGACTGTCGACGTACCTGATCGAAGGTCCGCGCGGGTCCGGTGTGGTGGGGATCAACGGGGCCGCGGCGCACCTGATCCACCCGGGTGATCTGGTCATCCTGATCGCGTACGGGATGTTCGACACCGCCGAGGCGATGGTCTTCGAACCGAGCGTAGTCTTCGTGGACGAGCACAATGCGATCACCCGCATCGGCTCCGACCCCGCCGAGGCGCTGCCCGACACCGGCACGCTTCGCGGCGACGAACTGCACCCGTAGAACCGACCTGGCGCCACCCACCGCGCCGAGATGAGGACTGGTCGACGATGACCGACACGACCGAGACCACCCCCGCCGAAGGCACTGAGGTCGCGCCGAAGACGGCGTCGCACGACAACGAGCCGAGTGCGAAGCTGCGCGCGTTCATGAACTCCGGCTGGGCCGACTCCGAGCGGCACGACCTGGCGCTCAGCGACGTCGGCGTCTGGGCGGCGAAGCGCCGCGACGCGCTCTCGCAGGCGTTCCCCGGCGAGCGGCTCGTGATCCCGGCCGGCACCTACAAGGTCCGCTCGAACGACACCGACTACGTCTTCCGCCCGCACACCGACTACGTGTGGCTGACCGGCAGCCAGACCTCGGACGCCGTCCTCGTCCTGGAGCCGAACGGCACCACCGGCCACGACCCGGTCCTGTACTTCCGCCCGCGCGCCGACCGCTCCGAGGGCGAGGAGTTCTGGCGCGACCGGATGTACGGCGAACTGTGGGCCGGCCGGCGCCCGTCGCTGACCGAGACCGCCAAGGAGTTCGGGATCGAGACCCGGCATGTCGACCAGTTGGCCGACGCGCTGAAGGGCGACGTACCGACCCGGGTCCGGCGCGCCGAGGACGAGTCGATCGCGGCGCTGCTGAGCGGTGCTCGCACCGAGGACGCGAAGGACCACGAGCTGGCGGCGACGCTGTCCGAGCTCCGGCTGGTCAAGGACGCGTACGAGCTCGAGCAGCTCCGGGACGCCGTCGCGATCACCCACCGCGGCTTCTCCGACGTACTCGCCGAGATGGACAAGGTCCGGCAGTACGGCGAACGCTGGATCGAGGGCACGTTCTGGCGCCGGGCACGCGCCGAAGGCAACGACGTCGGCTACACGTCGATCGCGGCCGCCGGTCCGCACGCGACCACGCTGCACTGGATCGAGAACGACGGCGCGGTCAACGACGGCACGCTGATGCTGCTAGACATGGGCGTCGAGAACCGCCAGCTGTACACCGCGGACATCACCCGGACGCTGCCCGTGAACGGCGAGTTCACGCCGCGCCAGCGCGACCTCTACCAGCTGGTGCTGGACGCGCAGAACGCCGGCATCGCTGCCCTTACCCCCGGTGCCGCCTTCCGCGCCGGCCACGAGGCTGCGATGGAGGTCATCGTCCACGGCCTGGACGCGATGGAACTCCTCCCGGTGTCCGCTGCGGAAGCGCTCGATCCCGAGAGCCGTCTGTACCAGCGCTACACGCTGCACGGCGTCAGCCACATGCTCGGCCTCGACGTCCACGACTGCGCCTCGGCCCGCGACGAGAACTACCGCAAGGGCACCGTCCAGCCCGGCTACGTCCTCACCGTCGAGCCCGGCCTCTACTTCCAGTCCGACGACCTGACCGTCCCCGAGGACCTCCGCGGCATCGGCATCCGCATCGAAGACGACATCCTGATCACCGACCAGGGCCCCGAAAACCTCTCCGAAGCCATGCCCCGAACCCCCGAAGCCATCCAATCCTGGATGACCTCCTAACTACACCCCCGGCAGGTGCCCCCGCCGACCGCCACAAGGTCCTCCCGGGGCACCTGCCCAACCGCCCCTCCGCCCCACCGCTAGACCTGAACGCGCGCCCCCACCCGCCCAAACCCCAACGCCACAGGCGATCCCGGGCAGCACACTCACCTCCTACGATCCGCGCCGGCCGATCCCCACGCGAGCGCCCGAGGAGAGCGCGCCCGACGTACGACCTCAACGACGGCCAACTTCCCCCAGTCGTGGCAATCGGCGGACATCCCTCATCCCGAGTCGTGACTTGTGGCGCCAAAACCTCAGCCAGTCTCCACGACTCGACGACGAGCCACCGGCAAACCGGCGCACCAGCCGCAGGGGCGCGAGACACGGCTCTTCGTAGCTGGTGGCATGAATCGCGAACCCGACGCGACGCGATACACCACCGAGCCCCACGCGGCGCAGTACACCACCGAGCCTTTACGCTCGCGCGCGCCGAAGTACCGCATCCACCAACGCCAACCCGCCTGGACCGCCGGCGCCCATCACCGGGCAAACCTCGCGCAACGCGACGGCCGAGGCCCGAACCCGCCGAGTCGTGGCGATCGGCGGACACCCTCCATCCCGAGTCGTGACAAGTGGTTCCCAAACTTCAGCCCGTCTCCACGACTCGACGACCAGTCGCGTGCAAGGCCGGCGTACAAGAACGTACGCGTGCGGCACGGGTTGTTTCGGGTGCGAGATGGGAGCGGGGATTCGACGTTGGCGCCGAGAGGGTGAGGTGCGCACACGCGCCTTGGTGTGGGAAACCCGCTGGCGCAGGTGATCGGCATCGGACGGGCCGTGAAGCGCGCAGGACGCGGAGCGCGGGTGACGGCCGCACCACGTGGAGGGCGGGCGCCTGACGCACTACGTGTGGAGGGCGAGTGCCCGACGGACCACGCGTGAATGGCGGGCGCCTGAGGTACTGCGCGATGCGGGGGCGCGGGGCACCGGACGTGCCGCGCGTGAAGGGCGGGTGTCTGAGGGTACTGCGGGTGCGTGGCGTACTGCGGGCGTGTGGCACCGGATCACGCGGCGGGTGGGTGCGGCGGGTGCCGGGGTGTTGAGGGCTGGTACCTGCGTACCTCGCGCGGCATCGGACGACCGGCTGGGTGAGAGACCTGAGGCGGAGCGCGAGAGCCCTACTCGCAGGAACGAAGGATGCCGGAGTACGCCTGGATTGATGCGCGGGTGGTTACTCCGTGGTGGGTTGGCCCCTGAGGGGGGGGGCCCCCACCCCGCGGTTGTACCACTATAGGTAGACTTGGTGCGGGTGGTGCCCCACTCACTGGGTCTGGGTTGGTGTGTT
>NZ_JBSHBJ010000013.1:29534-36673 GCF_053611945.1 Kribbella sp. NPDC054772
TCGGCGCTGAGCGGTCGCTGTCTCTGCCGCTGGCTACCGCTCCCCCCCCCACCCACCCCCCCCACCGCGGGTTGCTACCAGATGCGGACTCGTTCGTCGGGGGCTAGCCACATGCCGTCGGAATCGGTTGTTTTGTAGGTGGTGTGGAATTCGTCGATGTTCTTGACTACTGCGTTGCAGCGGAATTCCGGTGGGGAGTGGGGGTCGATGGTTAGGCGGCGGGCGGCTTCTTCGGGGCGGGTCTTGGTGGCCCAGGCGTGGGCCCAGGCTGCGAAGAAGCGCTCGCTACCGGACTGATCGCTCGTGCCGTCGCCGGATGCATCTGCGGCGGGTGTGTCGTTGCGGGAGAGTTGGTAGGCGACGTACGCGATGGAGAGGCCGCCGAGGTCGCCGATGTTCTCGCCGAGGGTGAGTTTGCCGTTGACGGTTTGGCCGGGGGTTTCGGCTGGTTCGAGGGCGTTGTACTGGGCGACGAGTTTGTCGGTGCGCTGTTCGAAGGCGGCACGGTCCTCGTCGGTCCACCAGTCGTTCAGGTTGCCGTTCGCGTCGTACCGTGAGCCCTGGTCGTCGAAGCCGTGGCCGATCTCGTGGCCGATGACCGCGCCGATCGCGCCGTAGTTGGTGGCGTCGTCGGCCTCGAGGTCGAAGAACGGCGGCTGCAGGATGCCGGCCGGGAAGACGATCTCGTTCATCCGCGGGTTGTAGTACGCGTTGACCGTCTGCGGGGTCATCTTCCACTCGTTGCGGTCGACCGGCCGGCCGAGCTTCGCGAGGTCGCGCGCGGTCTCCACCGCGACGGAGCGGCGGATGTTGCCGAACAGATCGGTCGGGTCGATCGCGAGCTCCGAGAAGTCCTTCCACTCGTCGGGGTACCCGATCTTCGGCACGAAGGTGCCGAGCTTCTCGAGCGCCCGCTGCCGGGTGTCGGGGCCCATCCAGTCCAGTGCCTCGATGCGCTGGTGGTACGCGGCGACCAGGTTCTGCACGAGCTCGACCATGCGAGCCTTGGCGTCCGGCGGGAAGTGCTCGGCGACGTACAGCTTGCCGAGGGCCTCACCGAGGGACTGCTCGACGGCGCCGACGGCGCGCTTCCAACGCTCGCGCAGCTCGGGCGCACCGGTCAGGGTCTTGCCGTAGAAGGCGAAGTTCTCGTTGACGAAGGCGGAGCTCAGCAGCGGCGCGGCACTGTGCACGATCCGCCAGCTCAGCCACTCCTTCCAACGGTCGAGCTCGATCTCCCGGAGCGCGGCCGCGGCGGCGCTGAGGAAGTCCGGCTCGCGGACGACGACCTGCGCGAACGCGCTCTCCGGGACGCCGGCGCCGGCCAGCCAGGTCGACCAGTCGACGCCCGGCATCAGCGCATCGAGCCGCGCGCGGTCGAACTTGTTGTACGTCAGCTGGACGTCCCGGTCCTTCACCCGGTCCCAGTGGGCGCCGGCGATCCGGGTCTCCAGCTCGAGAACACGCGCGGCGGCACCGGTCGGGTCGGTCACGCCGGCAAGCTCGAGCATCTTCGCCACGTGCGCGACGTACGCCGTCCGCACCTCGGCGAAGCTGTCCTCGCGGTAGTACGACTCGTCGGGCAGGCTGATGCCGCCCTGGGTCAGGTGGACGACGTTCTCGTCGGACTTCTTCGCGTCCGGGTCGACCCAGTAGTGGAAGACACCGGGCACGCCCTGCAGCTCCAGCTGCCCGAGCACCGAGACCAGGCCGGTCACGTCGGTCACGCCACGGACCAGCGCCAACTGGTCGGCGATCGGCTCGGCACCGAGTCGCTCGATCGTCTCGGTGTCCATGAAGCTGCTGTACAGATCGGCGATCTTCCGGGGCTCGCTGCCCTCGGGGTGACTGGCCGCGACGGTCTTCTCGACGATCGCGCGGACGTCCTGCTCGGCGGTGTCCCAGAGCGCGTGGAACGCACCGTGGATCGCCTTGTCCGCGGGAATCTCGTGCTCCGCCAGCCAGGTCCCGTTCACGAACCGGTACAGATCGTCCTGCGGGCGCACCGCGCCGGCCGCCGCGGAGCTGTCGATTCCTGCTGTCATCCCTGACCCCTTGTCCCGAGTGGAGTTGCTGCCAGCGAACATACCCGTTTCGCGATCGGCCGGTCTGAACTATCCACAGGTTCCGCCCGTTCTCTCAGGCAACGCCCACGGATCAGGGAGGACCCCCGCCCATGTCACGCCTCGTCCGTCGGCTCACCGCGCTCGCCGGTGTGCCGGTCATGCTCCTCGGTCTGCTGACCCCAGCGACCGCCGCCCCACTCACCAGCTCTCAATTCCCGACCCGCATCGACCTGCCCGACGGCTTCCAGCCGGAAGGCATCGCGATCGCCGGAGGTACGGCGTACTTCGGCTCCCGCGCCGACGGGGACATCTACGCCGCCGACCTGCGCACCGGACAGGGCAAGGTGATCAGCCAAGGCCCCGGCACCGGCTCGCTCGGGATGAAGGTGGACCGCTCCGGCCGCCTGTACGTCGCCGGCGCCGCCGGTGGGAACGGGCGGGTGATCGACACCCGCACCGGAAAGCTCCTGGCGAGCTACACGTTCACCACCGCCACACCGACGTTCGTGAACGACGTCATCCTCACCAACGACGCCGCGTACTTCACCGACTCGCAGCAGCCGGTCTTCTACAAGGTGGCGCTCAACCGACCGTCAGCGAAGCCTCAGACGATCCCGCTGACCGGCGACTATCAGCACCTGCCCGGTAACAACGCGAACGGCATCTCACTCACACCCGACGGCCGTGCGCTGATCATGGTGCAGTCGTCGACCGGCTTCCTGCTTCGCGTCGACCCGAAGACCGGCGTGGCCCGGCGGATCGACCTCGGCGACGCGCTGATGACGAATGGCGACGGACTGCTGCTCATTGGCAACACGCTGTACGTCGTGCAGAACCGGTCGAACAAGATCGCGGTCGTCACTCTGAACAGCACCGGCACCAGGGGCCGGCTGGTCCGTGAGATCACCAGCCCGGACTTCGACGTACCGACGACGGCTGCGGCGTTCGGTAATCGGCTCTACCTGCCGAATGCGCGTTTCACAACGTCACCGACGCCAACCACGCCGTACTGGGTCACCGCTGTCCGGCGCTGAGCGGTTCACGAGGGCGGCTGCTCGTCCTACGTTGGCGACAGGGGAAGGGGGAATCATGAACATCCGTCGCATCACAGCCGCCCTCGGAGTACCAGCACTCGTGCTGGGGCTCGTCGCCACGTCGGCCACCGCGACCGCCGCACCGTCAGCGCAAGGTCAGGTCGTCAAACAGTCCAAGAACTTCCCGTCACTGATCAGACTCCCGAACGGCTTCCAGCCGGAAGGCATCGCGATCAGCCACGGTACGGCGTACTTCGGCTCGCTCGTGGACGGTGACGTCTACGCCGCCTCGCTGCGGACCGGCCGAGGGAAGATCATCAGCCAGGGCCCAGGGACCCCGTCAGTCGGTCTGAAGGCGGACAACCACCGGCGGCTGTGGATCGCCGGCGGTCCCAGCGGTACCGCGCGGGTCGTCGACATCCGCACCGGCAAGATCCTCAAGAGCTACAGGCTGACCAGGTCCACCTCGACGTTCATCAACGACGTCGTCCTGGGTCACAACAGCGCGTGGTTCACCGACTCGAGCCGCGCGGCCATCTACCAGGTACCGATGGGACGCCACGGCAGGCTGCTGAACAAAGTCCGGACCATCCCGCTGACCGGTGACTTCAAGGAAGTCCCGAACGCGTTCAACGCCAACGGCATCACGCTCACGCCGGACGGCCGCGGGCTGGTCATCGTGCAGTCGGCAACCGGGTTCCTGTTCAGGGTGAACCCGCGCACCGGCGTGACCCAGCGCGTGGATCTCGGCCGCACGGTGATGACCAACGGCGACGGCCTGCTGCTCCTCGGCCGCACGCTGTACGTCGTACAGAACGCCTCGAACCAGATCGGTGTGCTGAGCCTCAACCGGGCCGGTACGAGGGGTCATCTGGTCAAGACGATCAGGGATCGCACCTTCGACGTCCCCACGACCGTGGCGGCGTTCGGGCCGCGGCTGTACCTGCCGAACTCCCGGTTCAACACCGTCACGCCGACGCCGACGACCCCCTATTGGGTCACCGCCGTCCGCCGCTGACGGTCAGCCGGCTGTGCGGAGGTCGCCTCGGGCCGCGGCCTTGAGCTTCCGGAGCACCTTAACCGAAATGATTGTCATTAGCGAATGTCAGAGCCCGTCCCGGTCGTGCCAGTGGTTCTGCCAACGCGCATCGACAGCGTCGTCGGCACGCTGGTACCGGATGTCGGTCGACAGCCGCATCTCGGCGGACACGTTGTCCAGTGCGGCGTGGACTGTGTGTGCAGTGTGGACAACCACGTCTCCGGCCGCGTAGTCGGCCACCAGCCAGTTGGCGTCGTACTCCGTCGCAAGAGCGGGCAGGTCCGCGGTGATCGATGCTGCGGGGCGTTTCAGTCGCCCAGCGGCCTCTTCCTCGAGCACGCGGTGGTGGCTGCGCTCCAAGTACGTCAGTCCGCCGAGGCTGACCGGGCAGTCGCCGAGCGGGATCCAGGCCGACAACACCTGGTCACTGCCGCCCCGCAGGTACACCAGGTCGTAGTGCGCCTGGGTCGCCGAACCGATGCCGTTCTCCCCCGGCGCCGTCTGCCGGATGATCTTCCGCCGGTGCAGAAACGGTTCACCACCAAGAAACCACTCGAACCAGCCCTTCAACGCCGGCTGCGCACAGAAGGCGGCGTACTCCGGCCCGGGCACGACCTCCTCGAACAGCACCTTCCGGTACGACGCTCTGTCGCTAGCGGCCCCAGTGAGTCGGAAGTAGTACTCGCGGAACTGCAGTACCACCGCCGGATCCAGCAGCCCAGTCAGGTACAGGTACCCGTCCCGCTGCAGCCGGGACCGCAGCCGCTCCCGATCGCCACGTTCCTCCTCAGGCACCGCGACCAGTTCACCCAGCCGATGCTCTTCCAGCACGTATCCGTTCGACGTCAGCACACCCCCATTCCACCGGCGTACGCCGACCAGCGGAATGGACACGTGCGGTCGGCTTCTTGGACTCTTGTGACGTGCAGAACTGGTCGATCTACCTGACTCCAGGAGCTGTAGAGCGCCAACTTGGACTCTTCTGCCTCGGCGCAGGTGAGCAAACACACGGCCCGGAAGCCGCGCCGGAACGCGCTCTCGGCTGCCACGCGCTCGTCTGGCTCAAAGAAGGACGCGGCCACCTGCTGCACGGCCCTGACCGTGAACTGCACGAAGTACGCGCACCAGCGATGCTCTGGCTGTTCCCCGGCGTCATCCACGGCTACCGACCCGCATCGCGCTGGCGGCAGGCGTGGGCACTGTTCAGCGGCCCTGCGACCGCAGCGCTCACGTCACTCGGCCACCTCGACGTCAACCAACCAGTCCGCCGGTACGCCGACCCGCGTCCGGTCGACCGCGCATTCACTCGCCTGCTCCGCGTCAGCACCCAACACAGCGCCGTACAACTCACCGGGGCGCTGTACGACGTGATCGGTCAGGCTGGAACTCCATCTGGTGGCGGTGTGGCCGCACAGCTCGCTGAGCTCGCCAGTACGCCGATGAGCGTTCAGGACTACGCCAGTGAGCTCGGTCTCACCGTGAAGGAGCTGCGCGATGCCGTCCGCCGTACCACAGGTTCAACTCCGCATGAACTCGTGCTGAGCACCAGACTCAGCAACGCAAAGGTTTTGCTCGCCGAGGAAGACCTGCCGGTGGCCGTGGTCGCCCGGCGTGTCGGGTACGACGATCCGGCGTACTTCAGCCGCCTGTTCGCCGCCAGGGTTGGAATGTCGCCGGTCGCGTTCCGGCGGTCTGGTTCGCTCTCGGGACGGATTTCCTCCCTTTGAAGGAGGTGCCATCGACTTTCCGACGTGTAAAACCATTCAGTGGGGTGACGTGTTCGGAGGCCGGACACCGATACGGTCGTCGCATGAGTGAAACGCAGCCCATCAACCCGCGATACGCGAACCCGTCGCCGCCGCGACGCCCGAAGAAGCGGCGTAACTGGTTCCTCCGGACCGTCGGACTGATCGTCCTGCTGTTGGTCCTCATGCTGATCTCGGTCCCGCTCTACGCGTGGAGCCGGATCGACAAGATCGAGGCGATGCCGACCGGTGACCGGCCGGCCGAGACCTCCGGGACGACGTACCTGATGGTCGGGTCGGACGCCCGCGAGGACCTCAGCCGCGCCGACCGGGCCCGCCTGCACACCGGTGGCAACGCCGGCCCGGCGCGGACCGACTCGATCATGTTGATGCACGTCCCGAAGTCCGGTCCGACCGTGCTGGTCAGCATCCCGCGCGACAGCGCGGTCAACATCCCCGGCACCAGCGGCAAGCAGAAGATCAACGCCGCGTTCAACAAGAGCCCGGCGCTGCTCATCCAGACCATCGAGAACGTCAGCGGTCTGCGCATCGACCACTACGTCGAGGTCGGCTTCGGCGGCTTCGCGTCGGTGATCGACAGCGTCGGTGGGATCAACATGTGCTTGCCGAAGGCAATGAAGGACCAGCAGGCGCACATCGACCTGCCGGCCGGCTGCCAGGACCTCGACGGCGTCAAGGCGCTGGGGTACGTGCGGTCCCGGCACGCGGACGGCAAGAACGACTTCGGCCGGGTCGAGCGGCAGCGGCAGATGGTCGGTGCGGTCGCGAAGAAGGCGAGCTCGCCGACGACGTTCCTGAACCCGGTCCGCTACTACAACGTCGCGACCAAGGGCGTAGACGCGCTGACCGTCGACAAGGACATGAGCCTGTTCGACTTCATCGGGTTCGCGCGCGGTATGAGGGCGATCTCCGGGAGCGGTGGGGTCACGCTGACCGTGCCGATCGCGGACGACAACTACCAACTCGGCCACGGACGTGGTGTCGCCGTGAAGTGGGACACCGCCAAGGCCAAGGCGCTCTTCGACGCTTTGAAGTCGGACAACACGAGCGGCCTGAAGAGTAGTTGACCGTCCTGGTCCACGCGGTGGTGAGCCTGGGCATGCTCATCGTCGTACCCCTCGGCCTCACCCTGCTCCCGAGGGGGGGGGCACACGCCCCCCGCGGGGGGGGGTGGGGGGGGGGGGCGGGGTTTGGGGGGGGTGTGTGGACGCGGGGGGGGGGGGAGGTGGGTGGG
>NZ_JBSHBJ010000013.1:36683-72332 GCF_053611945.1 Kribbella sp. NPDC054772
GCCCACCCGCGGGCCACCCGGGCCATGCACAGCGTCGGCCCCCTCGCCAACCCCCGGCACCGGCCGGCACACCCCCGCCCCCCTGGGGGGTGCGCGTTCGCCGTTCCAGGGGTAGTAGCGCTCTGGCTGCCCCGTGGTGCGGTCTCGATCGTGCTGGCCTCGATCTACCTCGCCGGCACGGTCGTCCTGATCACACTGGCCGCGCGGCACTTCTGGCAGCACAGGAGGTTGAGCGCGCGGCGCGTCGCTCTCTACACCGCACTGGCCACTCCGTCGATCGCCGCGCTCGCACTGGTCGCCGAGCGATCGTCGTACGAGCTGTTCGGGTTCAACCTCACGGTGCTGTCGCTGACGGTCGCACACTTTCACTTCGCGGGTTTCGCTGCCGCCCTGATGGCCTACCTCGCTGCGGACGGGCTAGCGGCCGTGAGTGTGCCGTTGGGTACTGGGATCGTTCTGCTCGGGTTCTTCCTCGGCGACGCGGTGGAACTCGCAGGAGCCGTCGTACTGACCACAGGTATGTGGCTGGTGGGCTGGAACCTCTGGCGGCGTTCCCGACGCGCGGACCGGAGTACGGCGATCCTGCTGGTGGTGTCGGGGTCTGTGTTGGTGATCACGATGCTGTTGGCAGTCAGCTGGGCACTGGGACACGTGGTCGACACGCCGTACCTGCCGTTGGAGTGGATGGTTGCCACACATGGCGTGGCGAATGCGGTTGGCTTCGGGTTGTGTGGCGTGCTGGCCATGCGGAGGGAGAGAGTTCGTGACGCTGGATGAGTTGGCGGGGCTTGAGTTCACGTACGACATCGTGGGAGCCACGCAGTACGACGAGACTCCCGATGGCTACCACCGTCTGGAGCACCGCGAGCGGATCGGGGACGGGGACGAGGTGTTCACCCGTGCCGCCGAGGCGCTGATGACGTGGCGGATGCACCGGGCCGCAGGGCTACCCGTGACGGCGACGGACACGCCACCACAGGTGGGCACCAACTCGCTGGCGCGGCTCGGCCCGGGAATCCTGATCGGCCGACTCCGGACTCTCGCGCCACTCGGGCGGATCGGCGCACCAGTGCCCTGTCGTGTGGTTTGGACGGTCGACGAGCCGGATCGGGTCGGTTTCGCGTACGGAACGCTCCAAGGGCACCCGGAGGCCGGTGAGGAGTCTTTCGTCGTCTCCCGCGACTCCGACGGTGTCCACGCCACTGTCCGTGCCTACAGCCGCCCCGCGACCTGGTACACCCGCGTGGCCGGTCCAATGACCCGCACTGCCCAGCGCTACGCGGCCGGCCGCTACACCGCGGCACTCCGGCGCCTCTCCACCCCATAGCGAAGGCCCCGCAGACTCATACTCTGCGGGGCCGCCACCTTTGTACAGGGCGTAGTAATACCAGCGTTTGAGCGACACGCGAACAGTGGGCGACTACCCGGGGTGCAGCGCAGGTCGCCGTACTGCGAGACTGTGGCGGGTGAGTCCTAAGACGTTGGCGGATCTGGTGGCGCCCGACTGGGCCGAGGCGTTGGCCCCGGTCGAGGACACGGTGACGCGGATGGGTGAGTTCCTGCGCGGCGAGATCACCGCGGGCCGGGCCTATCTGCCGGCTGGGGAGAACGTGCTGCGCGCGTTCCACCGGCCACTGGGACAGGTGAAGGTGCTGGTGGTCGGCCAGGACCCGTACCCGACACCAGGACACCCGGTGGGTCTCAGCTTCTCGGTGGCGCCCGATGTCCGGCCGATCCCGCGAAGCCTCGCGAACATCTACCGCGAGCTGATGGCGGACGTCGACGTACCGGCGCCGTCCAACGGTGACCTCACGCCCTGGGCCGACCAGGGCGTGCTGATGCTCAACAGAGTGCTGACCGTGCAGCCGGGCAAGTCCGGCGCGCACCGCGGCAAGGGCTGGGAGTCCGTCACCGAACAGGCCATCCACGCGCTGGTGAACCGCGGTGGCCCGCTCGTCGCGATCCTCTGGGGCCGCGACGCCCAGACGCTCAAGCCGATGCTCGGCAGCACGCCGTACGTCGAGAGCGCGCACCCGAGCCCGATGTCCGCGGACCGCGGGTTCTTCGGGTCGCGCCCGTTCAGCCGGGTCAACGCGCTCCTGGCCGAGCAGGGCGCCGAGCCGGTGGACTGGCGACTCCCCTAACTCCTCCAGCAGTACGACGCCGACGCGCCGGGACCCCCGTGGTCACGGCGCGTTACTGCGTGCTGCCGACGATTTGTTCGAATGATCCATTGCAGGATCGTTCAACAATCCTTAAGGTGAGCGGAACATCTCCCCCAGTCACACCGTTCCGTCCCCGGGAGGAACCATGTGGGTTCTGCTCGCAATCGCGGTGGTGGTCGTCGGGTTCGCCCTCCGGATCAACTCGATGCTGGTCGTCACCGCGGCCGGCATCGTGGCCGGCCTGATCGGCGGCCTGTCTCCGGTCAAGATCCTGAACGCGTTCGGCGACGGTTTCGCCGGCAGCCGATCCGTCACCGTCTTCATCGTCACGCTGCCCGTCATCGGGCTGATCGAGCGCTACGGCCTGCAGCACCAGGCCCGCAAGCTGATCAGCAAGCTCAAGGTGCTCACCACCGGACGCCTGCTGGCCATCTATCTGCTGATCCGCCAGGGCACCGCGGCCCTCGGCCTGACCAGCATCGGCGGTCCCGCACAGGCGGTCCGCCCGCTCATCCATCCGATGGCCGCCGGCGCCGCGGAACGCCGGTACGGCAAGCTCCCGGACACGGTCCAGGAGAAGATCAAGGGCTTCGCGGCCAGCGCCGATACGGTCGGGTTGTTCTTCGGTGAGGACATCTTCGTCGCGATCGGCTCGATCCTGCTGATCACCGGGTTCGTCGACACGACGTACGGGCTGCACCTGGAGGCGATCGACATCGCGCTCTGGGCGATCCCGACCGGCATCTGCGCGCTGCTCATCCACGGCACCCGGTTGCTGCTGCTGGACCGCCAGCTCGACAAGCTGGCCGCCGAGGAGCGGGCGGCGGCGAAGGAGGCCGCGCGATGATCAAGGTCGAGTGGTTCTACTGGCTGTGCGGGATCTTCTTCGTACTGATCGCGCTGCAGGTGCTCAACGACCGCAGCAACCCCAAGCGCGTCGGGAGCGCCGCGTTCTGGGGCGTTCTCGGCGTCTCGTTCGGCTACGGCACTTTCGTGGTCGACAAACGGGCTCCGGCCTGGCTGCTGGGCATCGCAGTCATCGGCCTGGCCGTGCTGGCCGGCACCGGCTTCCCAGGCAAGGGCGAGGAGCGTACGACGCCGCCCGCCGAGCGCAAGCACCTCGCCGACCGGTTCGGCAACAAGCTGTTCCTGCCGGCGCTGGTGATCCCGGTCGTCGCGGCGATCTTCGGGGCCTGGCTCGCCAAGATGAAGCTCGGTGACGGCACGCTGCTGCTGCAGTCCGGCTCCGCCACGATCATCGGCCTCGGCGTCGCCTCGATCCTCGCGCTGATGCTGGGCATGGTGCTGCTCCGGCCGAAGTCCCCCGCGGTGCCGCTGCACGAGGGACGCCGGTTGCTCGAGCACATCGGCTGGGCGGCGATCCTGCCGCAGATGCTGGCGACGCTGGGCCTGCTGTTCAACGCGTCCGGGGTCGGCAAGGCGGTCGGCCGGATCACCGATCACCTGGTCCCGAAGGGCTCGCTGATCGCCGCGGTCGCGCTGTACTGCATCGGGATGGCGATCTTCACGATCATCATGGGCAACGCGTTCGCGGCGTTCCCGGTGATGACGGCCGCGGTCGGTTGGCCGCTGCTGGTGCAGCAGTTCGACGGCAACCCGGCGACCGTGTTCGCGGTCGGCATGCTGGCCGGCTTCTGCGGCACCCTGTGTACGCCAATGGCGGCCAACTTCAACTTGGTGCCGGCCGCATTGCTGCAGATGAAGGACCAGTACGGTCCGATCAAGGCACAGCTCCCGACCGCCGTACCGCTGCTGGCCTGCAACATCGTCCTGATGTACTTCTTCGCCTTCTGAGGAGTCCCATGGAGTACGTGGAGTACGCCGCTTGGGCGACCATCGCCTGCGAGGTTCTCGAAACGCCGTACCCGTACGGTTCCGGCCACGCGTCGCAGGGCCCGGACGACGTCGACGTGACCCCGGATCGGCTGCACCCGGCCTTCCACGGGTCCTACGACTGGCACTCCAGCGTGCACATGCAGTGGTCCCTGGTCCGGTTGCTCACGCTGGCGCCGGACCATGTCGGCCGGCGCCCGATCGACGTACTCGATCAGCGGCTGACGCCTGCGGCGATCGCGACCGAGGTGAGGTATCTGCGCGAGCGGCCGTCGTACGAGCGTCCGTACGGCTGGGCGTGGGCGGCGATGTTGGTCGCAGCCGGGCGTACGACGAAGTGGGCGGACGCGCTCGTCCCGTTGGGCGAGGTGATCGCGGACCTCGTCCTGGCCTGGTTGCCGAAGCAGGCGTACCCGGTGCGTCACGGCGTACATCTCAACTCGGCGTTCGCGCTGGCTCTGTTGCTGGAGGCGTACGACGAGCTCGGGCGTGCTGATGTGGTCGACGCGATCAGGACGCGGGCGCTGGAGTGGTTCGGAGCGGACACGGCGTACGACACCCGCTTCGAGCCGTCCGGGACCGACTTCCTGTCACCGGCGCTGACCGAGGCCGAGCTGATGCGTCGGGTGCTCCCTGAGCAGGAGTTCGTTACCTGGTTGGCTGCTTTCCTTCCAGGACTGGGCGCCGACCAGCATCTGCTGGAGGTACCCATCACTGACGACTCTGGTGATGGACAGTTGGCGCATCTGTCCGGGCTGGCGCTGAGCAGGGCGTGGCAGCTCAGGACACTCGCACCGGCGTTGCCTGACGTGGCCGAGGTGCTCAAGGCCGGCGCGGATCGTCAGGTCGCCGCAGTGCTGCCAACTGTCACCGAGGGGGACTTCATGTCGACACACTGGCTGGTGTCGTTCGCCCTCCTGGCAGATCAGGCGTAGACGTACCGGTCCAGCTCCGCCACAGCTGCGCATACCGCCCACCGTCGGCCAGCAACGCCGCATGGGTCCCCGACTCGACCACACGACCCTGCTCCAGTACGACGATCCGGTCCGCCTGCTCGGCCTGAGTCAACCGGTGCGCGACAACCAGCGTCGTACGGCCGGCGGTGGCGGCTGCACTGGCACGCTCCAGCTCACGAGCACCCGCACTACCCGCTTCCGCAGTCGCCTCATCCAGTACGGCGATTGGCGGGTCAGCGAGCACCAGACGCGCGAACGCAAGCTGCTGCGCCTGCGCACCGGTGAGCGGGTGACCGTTCTCACCCACAACCGTCTCGAGCCCTTCTGGCAGAGCACGTACCCACGCCAGCGCACCAACCCGATCCAGTGCCGCCTCTACTTCTCCAGCTGTCGCGGAAGGTCGTGCCAGTTGCACGTCCTCCATCAGCGTTCCAGAGAAGACATGCACCTCTTGGCTGAGCAGTGCGACCTGCTGACGAGTGCGCTCCTCACCCAGCTCGCGTACGTCGACCCCGCCGAGACGTACCGCGCCGTCAGACGGCGCAAGCACACCGGCGGCAATCGCCGCCAGCGTTGTCTTCCCAGCACCACTCGCACCGACCAGTGCGACCCGTTCGCCCGGTTCTAGGCGCAATGCCACATCAGTGAGCACCTCAGGACCGTCGTACCGATGACCGATCTGCTGCAACTCCAGCGACGCGTCAACCGGGTCGGGGCTCGCCGGTGGTTCGGCAGCCGGCTCGATCTCCAGTACGCCGGCCAGACGGGACAGCCCCGCGGCCGCCGTCTGGATCTGGTCGAACTCCATCAGGACGACGTTCACGGGATTGAACAACCGGTGGAAGTACAACGCCGCGGCGGTCACCGCGCCGACGCTGACCGCGTCCTCCCGGACCAGGAAGAACCCGGTCACCAGGATCGCCGTCAGGCCGACGAACTCCGCATGGTTGATCCGCGCCGAGAAGAAGCTGAACAGCCGGAACACCGTGATCGAGATGTCCCGCGCCGTCCCGGAGGTCTCGCCGATCTTCGCCAGCTGACGATCCTCGAGCCGGTACGCGCGGACCGTCGCGCTCCCCCGCAACGACGCGATGATCGCCTCTGACCGCTCACCCATCGCCACGCGTTCCTGCTTGTAGTACGGCGCCGACCGCCGCAGATACCACCGCAGCGCCAGGAAATGCATCGGTACGGCGAGCAGTCCCGCCAGACCGAGTCGCCAGTCGAGCGCGAACATCCCGACTGCGGTCAGCACGATCGTCAGCGTCGCACCGAGCACCGAAGGTCCGACCTCGGTCAGCGCGGACGCGACCGACGCCACGTCGCCACCCACCCGCGAAAGCAGGTCACCGGTCCGCACCTTCTCCAGCACGGGCGCGGGCAGTTGCAGCACCCGATCGAGGACCTGCTCACGGATGCGCGCCAGCACGGTCTCACCGACCCGAGCTACGAGTGTCACACCCAGAGCAGTCAGGACACCGGCCAGCACCGCCGCGAGCGCGATGAGCAGCACCACGCGCACGATGGCCGACTTGTCGCCGATGTTGTCGATCAGCACACCCAGCGCCCACGGTGCGACCAGACCGGCCGCACTGGCGCCGGTGATCACCAGAGCCGCAACAACGGACAGCACCGGTAGCCGCCGAATCTCTCGCCACAGAACGGCCCACGTCGCCCGCGGACCCGCAATCGGCAGCAGGTTCATCGCAGCACCGCCTCCTGGTAGACCGGGTCCGACCCGGCCAGCTCGGAGTGGATGCCCTCAGCAACCACCTTGCCGTCGTCGAAGACCACGACGCGGTCCATTCTCCCGAGCAGCGCCGGGCTGCTCGTCAGCACCAGCGTGGTCAGCCCGGCGCGCTCCTCGGCCAGACCTTCCGCCAGCAACTCCTCGGTCACCGCGTCGACCGCCGTACTCGGATCGTGCAGCACCAGCAGCGGCGGCTCGGCCAGGAGTGCACGGGCCAGACCGAGTCGTTGACGTTGCCCACCGGACAGCGACTGCCCGCGGTCAGCGAGCGGGCGGTCCAAGTCGTCGATCAGGTCTGCTGCGCCGGCTGCGGTCATCACGCGTTCCAGTCCGGTGTCGGCCAGGAGGTTGCTGCGCAGCGTTCCCTCGAACAGGTCTGTCTCGTGTCGCTCCAGCAGCACAGTGCGCCGTACCAGATCGACGTCCAGCTCTTCGAGAGCAGTGCCACCGACCAGCACCGAGCCAGTGTGCTCAGGCGCTCGCCCACTAACAACCGTCAGCAGAGCGTCCGCGTCGCGTGGGTCGTAGCAGAGGACGCCGACTGACTCACCTGGCCTGAGGACGAGGTCCACTGCCGACAGCGTGCCGTGCGAAACGGACTGCAACGTCAACACGGGCTGACTCGAGTCGATGGCAGTAGACGTGCCTGTGACGGCATGAGGCGGTGCAGACAGCACGGAGGCGAGTCGCGCGGCGGACGCCCGTGACATCGCGAGTACCTGGCTCGCGTACCCCAGCGTCCCTACCGGTTCGGCCACGAACTGCGCCAGCCCGACCACAGTGATCAGCTCGCCGATCGTGATCCGTTCGTTCAGAGCAAACCAGCCGGACACTCCAGCGACCGCTGCGAGCAGCAGACCGCTGAGTGCGGTCGTCACCCCGTCCTGCAACCCGTTCGTCGACGCAGCCCGCAGCGTGGCCTTCAGCGTCGCGTGGCTGGAACGCCGGTACCGGTCCGCCGCGTTGTGCTGGGCCCCGATACCGCGCAGCGTCCGCAGCCCACTGACCAGGTCCGTCGCCAGTGCGGTCGTCTGCGCCACCGCCTCCTGCTGGCTCGACGTACGGCGGGTCAACAGCGGCGACAGCGCCTGAATCCCCAGCACCAGCAGCGGTACGCCGATCAACACACCGAGCCCCAGTGGTACGTCGACCAACAGCAGCGACACCGAGGACACGATCAACGCCGTACACGCGGCTGCACCCATCGAGACCGCCCGCATCACCAGCGCGGCCTTCTCCGCGTCGGACGTCGCGATCGAGAGCAGCTCGCCCGACCGCAGACCGGTCCGGTGGCCGCGTGGATCCAGCACGCGCTGCGCGATCTCCAACCGCAGCAGGTGTGTCTCGTACTCGATCGCCCACACGACCTGTCGCGCACCGGTCTTCCAGGCGTTCGACAGCACGGCGAACAGCACGATCATCATCAGCACACACCACACCAGCGGCTGCACCCGCCCGGTGGACACCGCGCGATCCACGAAGACACCGATGGCGACCGGGACCGCGGCCTCGGTGGCCTGGTGCAACGACAGCACCAACACTCCCGCAGTCATCCGCCCACGGTGTCGTCGAATCGCCCGCCTCAGAAGCTCCCCAGTCGACATAGTTAGGCAACCCTAACCTACCGCAGCCGATTGACACCCGCCGAAGTCCGCCGTACGGTCTCGCGTTAATAGGAAACTTTCCTAACAGTTCACTAGATCAGCGCGGCGAGTACCCGCGGGCGGCGAAGGGAGGCAGGGTTGGCACATGGCAACGACCCCCGGAACGCCGCGCCTGCTGCGCGCGATGAACGACCGCGCCGCCCTGGACCTGCTGCTCAGCCAGGGCCCGCTCTCCCGCACCACACTGGGCAACCTGACCGGCCTGTCCAAGCCGACCGCGTCGCAGTTGCTGGCGCGACTGGAGGCAGCCGGCCTGGTCCGCGCCAGCGGTACGTCGGCCGGGCGCCCCGGACCGAACGCGCAGCTGTACGAGATCAACGGCGACATCGCGTACGTCGCCGGCCTGGACGTCACCCCGGCCCGGATCCGGGCCGCGGTGGCGGACCTCACCGGCAACGTCGTCGGCAGCTACGAGCTGGCCACGCCGGGCCGCAGCGCGAAGGGCACGGTCGACCGGGTGGTGAAGGCCGTCGACGGTGCGGCCGGCGAGGCGGGCCTGGACCGCGAGCGGCTGCACCGGGTCTCGATCGGGACACCGGGCGGTTTCGACCCGACCACCGGCCGGCTGCGGTACGCGACGCACCTGCCCGGCTGGCACGCCCCGCACCTGCTCGAGGAGCTGGCCGCCGCGATCGCCGTACCGCTCGAGGTCGAGAACGACGTGAACCTGGCCGCGATCGCCGAACAGCGGGTCGGCCATGCCCAGGAACACGCGAACTTCGTGCTGCTGTGGGGCGAGGAAGGCATCGGCGCCGCGATCGTGATCAACGGCCGCCTGCACCGCGGTGCGACCGGCGGCGCCGGCGAGGTCGCGTTCCTGCCGCTGCCCGGTACGCCGCTGGTCCGCAACGTCGGCCGCAACAACGCCGGTGGCTTCCAGGAACTCGCCGGTGGCGAACCGGTCCTCGAACTCGCCCGTGAACACGGCCTGAAGGCCCGTACGCCGGAAGCCGCGATCGCCGCCGCGCTGCAGACCGAGGGCGCGGGTGACGCCGTACTGACGGAGTTCGCGCACCGGCTCGCGGTCGGTCTGGCCGCGATCGTCGCGGTCGTCGACCCCGAGCTGATCGTGCTCGCCGGTGGCGTCATCACCGCCGGTGGCGAACGCCTGCGGGGCCTGGTCCAGGACGAGCTCGCCGATCTCGCCGTACCCCGGCCGCAGTTGCTGATGACCGCGATCAGCACCGATCCCGTGCTCTCCGGAGCACTGCAGTCCGCCCTCAGCACCACCCGTGACGAAGTCTTCGACACCGCTGGTCCACCTATCACCTAGGAGAACGAACGGATGCAACGCCTGACCCGTGCCGCCATCGGCACCGCCGCGGTCGCCCTTCTGGCGACGGCCTGCACCGGTACTTCGAACGCACCGCAGGCCACCGACGATGCCACGAAAGACGTCACCATCACCTTCTGGCACGGGTGGAGCGCACCGTCCGAGGTGGCCGCGATCGACGCCGGGGTCAAGGCGTTCGAGGCGAAGCATCCGAACATCCACGTGACCGTCGTCGGCAACATCAACGACGACAAGATCAAGCAGGCGCTGCGGGCCGGCGGCTCGAACGCGCCGGACGTGGTGTCCTCGTTCACCACCGACAACGTCGGGACATTCTGCGCGTCGAACGTGTTCAGCGAACTGAAACCGTTCCTGGACAAGTCCGGGATCGAGCTGGACAAGACGTTCCCGAAGCCGCTGCAGGACTACACGCAGTTCCAGGGCAAGCGCTGCACCCTGCCGCTGCTGAACGACGCCTACGGCCTGTACTACAACAAGGACGCGTTCAAGGCGGCCGGGATCACCGCGCCGCCGAAGACGCTGTCCGAGTTCGACGCGGTCGCGAAGAAGCTGACCAAGACCCAGGGCGACAGCTACAGCCAGCTCGGTTTCATGCCGACCTTCCACGGCTACGAGTCGACCACCTCGCATTTCGCAGCGCTCTGGAACCCGACGTACTTCACGCCCGACGGCAAGTCCAACCTGGCCAAGGATCCCGCGTCCTCGAGCATGCTGACCTGGCAGAAGGGGCTGGTCGGCCAGCTCGGCGGGTTCGCGAAGCTGGAGAAGTACCGCGCGACGTTCGGTGACGAGTTCGGCGCCAAGAACCCGTTCCACACCGGACAGGTCGCGATGACGATGGACGGCGAGTGGCGGCTCGGGATGGCCCGCGAGGCCGGCGTGAAGTTCGACATCGGTGTCGCGCCGTTCCCGGTGCCGGACGAGCAGGCCGACACCTACGGCAAGGGCTACCTGTCCGGCACGGTGATCGGTATCGCGAGCACCAGCCAGAAACAGAACGCCGCGTGGGAACTGGTGAAGTTCCTGACCACCGACACCGACGCCGTGGTCGACTTCGCGAACGCCATCCACAACGTGCCGTCCACACTGGCTGCACTCGAGTCGCCGAAGCTCACTGCTGACGTCAAGACGTTCGTCGGTATCGCCCAACACCCGAAGAGCAGCACGACACCGGCCAGCCCGAACGGCGGCGCGTACCAGCTCACGCTGCAGGACTTCGGCTACGCCTACGAGGCCGGCAAGGTCACCGACCTGGCCGCCGGGCTGGCCAAGACCGACCAGCAGATCGACAAAGACCTGGCCCAGGCGAAATGACGACGCTCCGGCAGAAGCAACGCAGCGAATCGCTGCGCACGGTCGCCTTCCTGTCCCCCTGGCTGATCGGCGTCAGCGTCTTCTTCCTGTACCCGTTGATCTCCACCGTCTACTTCAGCTTCATGAAGTACGACGGGTTCACGCCGCCGACCTGGACGGGTCTGAAGAACTGGCAGTACGTCTTCACCGACTACCCGTTCTTCTGGCCGGCGCTGCGGAACACGCTCTGGCTGGTCGTCGTGATGGTGACGCTGCGAGTGCTGTTCGGCCTCGGCATCGGGATGCTGATCACCAAGGTCAAGACCGGTGCCGGGTTCTTCCGTACGGCGTTCTACCTGCCGTACCTGGCTCCGCCGGTCGCGGCGACGATGGCGTTCGCCTTCCTGCTCAACCCGGGCACAGGTCCCGTCAACAACATCCTCGGCAGTCTGGGTCTGCCCCAGCCCGGGTGGTTCAACGACCCGAGTTGGTCGAAGCCCGCGCTGACGATGCTCGCGTTGTGGGGCATCGGCGACCTGATGGTGATCTTCATGGCGTCGCTGCTCGACGTACCGCAGGAGCAGTACGAGGCGGCGTCGCTGGACGGGGCCGGCGCGTGGCAGCGGTTCCGGTTCGTGACGCTGCCGAACATCTCGCCGATCGTGCTGTTCGCAGTCGTCACCGGCGTCATCCAGACCATGCAGTACTACACGCAGCCGCTGGTGGCCGGGAAGGTCGCCAGCGGGGTGATCGGTGGCTCGGGGCAACAGTTCGAGCCCGGGTACCCGGACAAGTCCACGCTGACGTTGCCGCAACTCGTGTACCACCTGGGCTTCCAGCGCTTCGACACCGGCGGAGCATCTGTCATCGCCCTGGTGCTGTTCGCCCTGGCGATGGTGTTCACCGCGTTCCTGATGCGCTCGATGAGTGAAAGGGGTACGGCGGCATGACCGCGACCGCTCTGGAGTCACCTGTCACGCTGACGCCCGCTGCCCGCACTGCACGGCGTACCCGCTTCTTGAACTGGATCGGCGTGCACTCACTCGCTATCGCTGCCGCACTGTTCTTCGTACTCCCGTTCGTGTTCATCTTCCTCACTGCGCTGATGAGTGACCAGCAGGCGCTCACTCGCAACCTGTGGCCGGACACCTGGCACTGGGAGAACCTGCGGACGGTCTGGGAGACACCCGGCTTCCTGACCTGGTGGAAGAACACCCTGCTGTACGCCGGACTCGGGACAGCGCTGACGTTGTTGTCGAGTATCCCGGTCGCCTACGCCCTGGCCCGGTTCAAGTTCCGCGGCCGGAACGTCGTACTGATGCTGGTGATCTCCACGATGATGCTGCCGCCGCAGGTGGTGATCGTGCCGATGTACCTGTTCTGGGCCAAGCAGATGCACCTGTCCGGGACGCTGTGGCCGCTGATCATCCCGATGGCGTTCACCGACGCCTTCTCGGTCTTCCTGCTCCGGCAGTTCCTTCTGACCATCCCGAAGGACTACGTGGACGCTGCCAAGGTGGACGGCTGCGGTGAGTTCAAGGCACTCGTTCGCATCGTCCTACCGATGGCAAAGCCCGCCATAGCTGCCGTAGCCCTCTTCCAGTTCTTCTACTGCTGGAACGACTACTTCGGCCCACAGATCTACGCCAGCGAGAACCCGGCCGCCTGGACCCTCAGCTACGGCCTGGAGTCCTTCAAAGGCGCGCACCACACCAACTGGAACCTCACCATGGCAGCCACCCTCCTGGTGATGGCCCCAGTGATCATCTTGTTCTTCTTCGCCCAAAAAGCCTTCATAGAAGGCGTCACACTGACAGGAGTCAAGGGATGAAGCTGACTGTCGTTGGTGGTGGGTCCACCTATACGCCTGAGCTTGTTGACGGGTTCGCGCGGTTGCGGGACACGTTGCCGGTGTCGGAGTTGGTGCTGGTCGACCCGGTGGCTGATCGGCTCGAGCTGGTCGGCAGTCTGGCTCGGCGGATCTTCGCGAAACAAGGGCATGCGGGCCGCGTGATCACCACGTCCGATCTGGATGCGGGTATCGACGGCGCGGACGCCGTACTACTGCAGCTGCGGGTCGGCGGGCAGGCTGCGCGCAACGAGGACGAGACGTGGCCGCTGGAGTGCGGATGTGTCGGGCAGGAGACGACCGGCGCAGGTGGCCTCGCCAAGGCGCTGCGGACGGTCCCGGTCGTGCTGGACATCGCCGAGCGGGTACGGCGTACCAATCCGAACGCCTGGATCATCGACTTCACCAACCCGGTGGGGATCGTCACGCGGGCGCTGCTGTCGCACGGGCACAAGGCAGTCGGCCTGTGCAACGTAGCGATCGGGTTCCAGCGACGGTTCGCTGCGATGCTCGGGGTCACGCCGGAGGAGGTGTCGCTCGACCACGTCGGGCTGAACCACCTCACCTGGGAGCGTGCAGTCCGGGTCAACGGCGAGGACGTACTGCCCAAACTGCTGTCCGAGCACCTGAGCGAGCTGTCGGACGACCTCATGCTCCCGTCGGACGTGGTGCGGCAGTTGGGCGTCGTACCGTCGTACTACCTGCGCTACTACTACGCGCACGACGCTGTGGTGCAGGAGCTGCTCACCAAACCCTCTCGGGCCGCTGAGGTCGCCGCACTCGAGAAGGAACTGCTGGACATGTACGCCGACCCGCAGCTCGACGAGAAGCCCGCACTGCTCGAGAAGCGCGGCGGAGCGTACTACTCAGAGGCAGCGGTCGCACTGGCCTCGTCACTGCTCAACAACACCGGTGACGTCCAAGTGGTGAACACACTGAACAACGGCACGTTCCCCTTCCTCGCCGACGATGCTGTCATTGAAGTGCCGGCCACGGTCGGCGCCGAGGGAGCGACGCCGGAGCCGGTGGCGCCACTGGAGCCCTTGTACGCCGGACTGGTCGCGCACGTGACGGCGTACGAGGATCTGGCGCTGGAGGCTGCGGTGAAGGGTGGATCGGAGCGGGTGTTCAAGGCTCTGCTTGCGCATCCACTCGTGGGGCAGATCTCGATCGCACAGGAGCTGACCGACCGCCTGCTCGCGCACAACAAGGCGTACCTGCCGTGGGCACGCTAGTCCCGGGCGGAGTCCTCGCCTTCGACGCCGGCAACAGCAAGACCGACGTCGCACTGGTCGCCACGGACGGCACAGTCCTCGGTACGGCGCGGGGCGGTGGTTTCGAGCCGCAGAAGATCGGAGCGGATGCCGCAGTGGCCGGACTGCTGCCATTGGTCGACGCAGCGGCCGCAGCGGCTGGTTTGCGTGTTGGCGACGTACCGCTGGTGCAGCAGATCTCGGCGTGCCTGGCGAACGCTGACCTGCCCATCGAGGTCGAACAGCTCACCAGTGTGTTCGAGCGGCACGGGTGGGCGGAGTCGGTGTACGTCACCAACGACACCTTTGCGCTCCTGCGCTCCGGAGTGGACGAACCGCGTGGTGTGGCCGTGGTGTGCGGTGCCGGGATCAACTGCTCCGGAATGCTGCCGGACGGTCGTACTGCGCGATTCCCCGCGCTGGGGAAGGTCACCGGGGACTGGGGTGGTGGTGCGCAGCTAGCGGAGGAGGCGTTCTGGTCGGCGTCGCGGGCCGACGACGAACGGGGGCCGGCGACCGCACTGCTGTCCGCGCTGCCGGCGCATTACGGGATGGCGTCGTTGACCGCGGTGATCGAGGCCTTTCACTTCGGTGACCTGCCGGACGATCGGCAGTTGGAGGCGGTGCCGGTGCTGTTCCAGGTCGCGGCCGCCGGCGATACAGTTGCCCTGGGCATCGTTCAGCAGCAGGCCGAGGAGATCGTCGCGATGGCGGTCAGTGCGCTGCGAGGCTGGAGCTTCTCACTGAGCCCGTGACCGTCGTTCTGGGCGGTGGAGTGCTGACGGCTGGTCATTCGGTTCTGCTGGATCGCGTCACCAGGTTGCTCGCGAATGTCGCGCCGAAGGCGGTTCCGCGAGTGGTCGACGTACCGCCTGTTGTCGGGGCGGCTCTGCTCGGGCTGGATCACACGGCCGCCGGGGCGGGCGCGCAGGCGCGGCTACGTGCCGCGTTCGCGCCGTCGCCAGCTGCCTAGTGTGTTGCAGCCGTGTCTCAGGATCGCCGTCCGCAAACTCCCGAGTGCGATATGGCGTCGCACCAGTAGAACCACATCCACTCGGGAGGTCGATGATGATTCGAAGGATTATGGGTCTTGGCGCGACGACGGCGCTCGCGGTGAGTGCGCCGCTGGTGCTCACGGGCGCCACGCCGGCCAACGCCGGCACGACAACGGCCGCTAGCTGCAGCCGGCTGACATCTGCGACGAACATTTCCGCGGCGGCGTATGCCGACCGCTTGGTGCGGGCCTGGGGTACCGGCGACACCGCGACCGCGAACTGCTATGCCTCGACGGCCACCGCGAACACGCTCTACGGACAGGCGACGCCAGGCGGTATCCACTGGCGGCGCGTCTCCACCGAGGGCGCCGCGGGCACGATCTACGTCACGTACCACGACGACGCGCGCGGCGGGAACCTGACGATCGGCGTACAGAACGTCGGTCTGCGCGCGGCGGACGGCTGGCACGCGGCGTACACGGCGAAGTTCAGCGGCGAACCGCAGGCGTGGAACGCGGTGCAGTGGTCGGACAACCTGGTCCGCGCGTGGGGCCGCGGAGACACCAAGTGGACGGCGTACTACGCGACGCCGGCCGCCGCTCAGGCGCTGCACAAGGTCGGCGCCACCGGCGGGTCGCACTGGACCCGGATCGGTGCGGAAGGCGCGGCCGGTACGACGTACGTGACGTACCGGAACGACGTCACCCGGCACACGCTGGTGATCGGTGTCTCGAACGTGGGACTGTCCCAGGGCGACGCGCACGCGGCGTACACCGTGCAGTATCACTGAGTAGTTTGAGCTGGGACTGCTTCGGTGTAATCATGATTACATGAGTACGCAGACCGAGCAGGAGAAGGTGCGGGGCTGGCTGACCGGGCGGTTGCCAGGCGCCTGGTTCGAGGGTGAGACCGAGCTGTCGATCGACCGGGACGAGATCCTGATCGTCGGCCGGATCCCCGCACCTGAGCAGAACAAGGACGTGAGCGCCGCCGAGCGCTCCGCCGCCGAGGACGGCCGGATCAAGCAGTTCCGCGAGGACACCCGGGAGCACCGGATCGAGATCGCCCGCGAACTCGAGCACGCCACCCGCCGGAAGGTCGCGTGGGGTGTGCGCTGCGGCGAGACCCGCACCGTCTTCACCTCGCTGTCCGCGCCGGTGATGACCCGGCTCCGGCAGCCCGAACGCCAGGTGCTCGACACCCTCGTCGACGCCGGCGTCGCCCGTTCCCGCAGCGACGCACTGGGCTGGTGCGTCAAGCTGGTCGCCCAGCACAGCGAGAGCTGGCTGTCCGACCTCCGCGACGCGATGACCAAAGTAGAAGACGTCCGCCGCGCCGGCCCAGACGCGCCTCAGCAGTAATCCCCAGCGAAGAACACAGCAGGGGAACAGACGACGGGCGGCAGACCCGATCTGGATCTGCCGCCCGCCTGAGGAGAACTGTCAGCTATTGCGGGACCATCACCTCCAGGTGATTACTGACCGCCTTGCCAGGTGCCGTTCGGCGGGGTTCCGTTGGACCAGTTGCCGGAGCTGTGCGCGGCCGGGTGCTGCTCGGGCTGCGCAGGAGGTGCCGGGGGCTGGGCGGGCGGCTGGTAGCCGTCGCCGTAGTTGCCCTGGTAGTTACCTTGGTACTCACCCTGCGTCGGGTACGCCGCCGTACCGTTGGCCGTCCCGTTGGAACCCATCGCATTCGGGTCCGCGACCGGCTTGTTCATGTTCTCGCGGGAGAACAGCGTGGTGAGCGCACGACCGGCCATCTCGCGGCCCCCGAGGCCGAAAGCGAGACCGAGGGCCAGCGCGGCACCCGCCAGCACGATCAGCAGCGTGTTGCCGGTCAGCTGGACGGCGACACCGAGCTGGGTGAGCGCGGCGAAGGCGGCGTACACGAGGATCGCGTACCGGCCGACCTTGGCCAGGGTTTCGTTGCCGGTGGCACCCCGGATGATCGCGGCCAGGAAGTTCGCGAACAGCGCGGCCAGGCAGACGATCACGATGGCGGCGAAGATCCGCGGGATGTAGCCGAGCATGTCGCTCATGAAGTTCGAGATCTCCGGTACGCCGAGCGCGGAGGCGAACATCGTGAAGCTGATCAGGAACACGAACCAGAACACGACCTTGCCCAGCATCGCCGACGCGGTCAGCCCCGTGCCCGACCGTTGCAGCACACCCGAGACCCCGGCTCTGTCCATCCACTGGTCGAAGCCGACCCGGCCGAGCAACTTGCCGACGAGTTTGCCGAGCACCTTGGCGACGAAGTAGCCGACCACCAGGATGACCAGACCGCCGAGCAGGTTCGGGATGAACGACAGCAGTTTGCTGAAGGCATCTTCGAACGGCCCGGTGAAGTCGATCGCTAATGCGGACATCGGGACTTCCTTCCGAAATGGCCCGCATCCGCTGTCGCGCAGCACTGCACACGACCCCGGCACGGGCGGATGCAGTGGTGTCCAGTATGACTCGTACCCTTCGATGCCGGAGGCAAACAGAATCCATCGGCGGAGCGCCCAACGAAAGGTGTTTGCATAAGGCAATCACCGTCCTGGTACGTCGGTCCTTACCCTGCCGACTGAACCGCTTCAGCTGTTTGCGATCCTGACTCCATGAACGATGTCCTGATCCGCCGCGCCACCGCCGCCGACGTCGCCGTGATCGTCGCGATGATCGCCGACGACCAGCTCGGCGCGACCCGCGAGTCGGTCGACGACCTGACGCCGTACCTGGCGGCGTTCGAGCAGATCGACGCCGACCCCAACCAGGTGCTGGTGGTTGCCGAACGCAACCAGGAGGTGATCGGCACGCTGCAGCTCACGATCATCCCCGGCCTGTCCCGGCGCGGTTCCACCCGCGGCCTGATCGAGGCCGTCCGGGTCGCTGCCTCCGCCCGCGGCGCCGGCCTCGGCAGCACCCTGGTCCAGTGGGCCGTCGACGAGTCCCGCGCCCGCGGCTGCACCCTCGTCCAGCTCACCTCCGACAAGACCCGCACCGAAGCCCACCGCTTCTACACCCGCCTCGGCTTCGCCAACACCCACGAGGGCTTCAAACTCAAACTCGGCTGACGCTGCCCGCCGGTGCGGCCCAGGTGTTGCACGCGCTCGGACCCTTCGCCCGGAACGCCTGCCGCAACCACCGGTCGAAGGTGACCATGTCCGCGTCGTGCCGGTCGTACCCGATGTGCCCGTAGTGGTCGAGGCGCCAACCGAGCAGTACGGCAAGGAGAACGGCCAGCCCGCGGACCGTACCGCGCACGTCAGCTGACCTTGGTTGCGGGGGCGGTGAAGGTGTTGCAGGTGGCGGGGGTGGTGGAGGTGAAGGCTCGGGTCGACCAGTAGGAGTGGTTCTTGCGGGAGCCGTGGTCGCGGACGGTGCTGTACTCGTCGCCGACGTGCAGGACGATGTAGCGCCACATCTGGAGGCGCAGGCCGGAGATCCGGAAGAGTTTCTTGTTCGCGCCGAGGAACGCCGCGCCGAAGCAGCTCGCCTGCAGTTCCTTGCGTCGCTCGACCTCGAGCTGGCCGGTCTTGTTCTTGCCGCGCAACAGCTCGCCGTACAGCGTGAGGATGCCGACGGACTGCTGGACGTGGTGCCCGTACTCGTGGGCGATGACCTCCTCGAAGTAGATCTGCCGCATCGTCTGGTCCTTGACCTCGAGGAAGTTGTCCCACGCGAAGCAGATCTTCCCGCTCACACCGGAGTAGTAGTAGAACGCGTCGGTGTTCTTGGGCGCGTTCGTGCAGTCCGGCGTCGCCTTGGGGGTGCGCAGGCTGTAGGCGAACACCTCGGGCGGGAACAGGTACGCGTCGGACTTCTGCACCATCGGTCCCCACGCCTTGTCCATGCACGCGATCAGCACCCGCGCGTACGCGACCATCCCGGCCTTCGACCTGAGGTTCGCGCGCGGCAGCGTGCACCGCACCACGGGAACCTTGCCCGCGGCGTACAGCTTGTTGTTGAGGACGCCGCCGGTCAGATCGATCGAGACCGGCGCGGACGGCTTGGTCGACGTCGGCTTCGGTGACGGCTTCGGAGTGGGCGTCACGGACGGCGTCCGCGCCGTGATCGGGCTCAACCGAGCCATCGTCTCGGACTGTCCACAACCAGTGAGGGCGAGTACGGCGACACTCAGCAGCGCCAGCGCGCGACGCATCAACTGACCTTCGCCGGCGCGGCGCTGAACGTGTTGCACATCTTGGGATCCGCCGACGTGAACGCCGGCTCTCCCCAGACCCAGTGGTTCTTCCGGGACCCGTGGTCGCGAATCTTCTTCGGGTTGTACTCGTCGCCGCTGTGCTGGACTTCCCACTGCCACAGCTCCAGCTTCCGGCCGCTCAGCCCGAGGGACTTCTTGTTCGCCCCGAGGAACGCCGCGCCGAAACAGCCGGCCTGCAGTTCGAGGCGACGGCTCCACTCGAGCTCCTCGGCCTTCGTCTTGGCCCAGCCCGCACGGGAGTCGGAGGCGGTGAGCATCTCGGTGAGGTTCTGCACGTGGTGCCCGTACTCGTGCGCCATCGTGTCGATCATCCACACGCGCGCGGCGAGCGGCTCGTCCTTGTAGTAGCTGAGGTCCTTCTTCCAGCTGACGTAGATGCTCTCGTCTGCCGGGCAGTAGAACGCCACGTTCATCTCACCGGTGCAGCTCGCGGACGTGTTCTGGCTGGTCTGCAGCACCACCTTCGGCGCGCGGAACGGATAACCGGACTTCTTCAGCACCGGCGCCCACGCCTTGTCCAGGCACGGCACGAGAGCCTTGTAGTACCTGAGGATCGCGGACTGCGAGTCCGGCTTGATGGCCGGCTCCTTGCAGCTGACGGCTGCCACCTTGCCGGACGTGTAGATCGTGTTCTTCTGCAGGCGGACCATGTCCGGGACGCCCTGGACCGTGACCGTGACCGTCGGGTCCGGCGGGATCGGGAGCGGGGCCACGGACTTCTTGACCGACGGCTGCGCGAGCGGGTTGTCGACGCGTTCGCCGTACGAGTTCAGGAGCTTGAAGCCGGCGAAGGTGGCGCCGGTGAGCATCACGAGGACGAGGGCCGAGAGGCCGGCGACGACCTTGCGGGAGTGCTGGCGCGGCGGCTTCACCGGTGGCGGTTCGGACGAGAACTGGGGAGCGGAGCGCGACGGGTTCGAGTGCCAGCCGGTCGGGCGGGACCCTCCGAGGCGGCGGGTGCCCGAGAGGGGCGTCAGCGGAGCGGTGGTGAGCGGCGCGACCGGCGGGCCGCTGTAGTCGCTCGTCGTCCCGGGATCGGTCGGCAACGGGCGCGCCTTACGGCGTACCGGGGTTTCCTCGACCGCGATCGATCGTGCCCTGCTCAGGGCGCCGATCCGGCCGCCCGTCAGCGTCAGCGGCTGGGTGCCGGCCTGGGACTCGCCGGTCCCGTCGGGCAGGAAATGCCCGGGCTGCGGCGTGCCCTCCTCGGTGTCAGGCATCGATCGTTCCCGTCTCGCTCAGCTGACCTTGGCGGATGGTGCGACGAAAGTGTTGCAGGCGCCCGGGTTGGTCGTCGCGAAGCCCTGGTTCATCCACAGCGTGAGGCTCTTGCTCGAGCCGTGGTCGCGGACCTTGTCCTTGGTGAACTCGTCGCCGCGGCGCTGGACCAGACCGTTCCACTGCCGCAGCAGTTCACCGCGCAACGGGAAGCTCGTCCGGGCCGCGCCGAAGAACACCGCACCGAAGCAGTACGCCTGCAGCGCCGCGCGCCGCTGCTGCTCGAGCTTGCCGGCCGCGTTCGCCGCGGTGTCGCTGAGGTTGTCGGACGCTTCGGCCATCCCGGTCAGGTTCTGCACGTGGACGCCGTACACGAAGCCGAAGGACTGGGCCATCTCGGCGCGGACCTCGGCCTTGCGCTTCGGGTACTCCTCGACGACGCTCTGCCAGGGCATCGTCGCGCTGCCACCCTGGTCGTCCTGGCAGTACATCGCGAGATCCTTCTGGACGCCGCACGCCGTCTCCTCGCCCTCGTCGAAGACGATCAGCCGCGGCGGCCGGAACTCGAACCCGGCCTTGGTGACGATCGGTTCCCAGGCCTTGTCCAGGCACGCGGTCAGCGCCTCGTAGTACGAGCGCACGTTCTCCTTGGACGTCGGCCGGAACGCGGGCTCCTGGCACGTCACCACCGGCATCTTCCCGGCGGTGTAGATCGCGTTCTTGCCGACGATGTCCGCGTCCGGCGTGCCCTTCCCGACGGGTTGGTTCGTGGTCGCGCCGTCGCTCGGCCGGACCGACGGCGTACCCATCGGGTTCGCGACGAAGTCGTCGTACGACGAGAGCATCTTGACCGCGAACGTCACGCCGCCACCGACCAGCAGCAGGGCCGCGACGACCATCATCACGACCAGGCCCTTGGAGCGCTTCTTCGGGTCGAACGGGATCGGCTCCGGGTGGAACACCTTCCGGTACGCGGCGGCCGCGGCGTCGTCGGCGGGCGGCGGTCCGAGCCGGCTCCCGGACAACGTCGTACGGCGGGAGTCGATCCGGGTCCCGGTCAGTTGTGGCTGCGCGGGCGGCGCGTCGCCACCCAGTCGTGGTGTGGGTGCGGCCAACGGAGCGGCACCACCGGCGCGGGCCTGCGGGGTGTCCGTCGTCCCTTGCTCGCCGTCGCCCCCGGGCAGGAAGTGCCCAGGCTTGGGTGCCGGCTTGTCCGCCATGACTTCGCTTCTTTCCCCAGTACCGGTCGATCGCCGGTCCCACCCGATGCATCAGAACGGCCGGAACACCCCCAGGGCCGGCCGAGGGCTGATATTACGGCCTGGACCGCCACTCCGAGAACCGGATTGCAGCTATTGACATCGTTTCGCGACCGCCCGCGATCGTTGGGTACGGAACGCATCCGGACGGCTACCGCAATCGGTGCCAGTCTGGACAAATGGACCGGATCGAACCCCGCGACGCACTGGCGTTGTGGGACGACTTCCCGATCGACCGCCGGCCCCGGCCGATCGTGCTGATGAGCTTCAGCCGCGGCCCCGGCGGCGCACCGACGCTCGAGGACCGGGCAACGGTACTGCGGCATGCGGCCGTCGAGTCGGACGTGGATCTGCCGCCAGGACTGCTGGAAGCGCTGCAGCCGGATCCGAAACCGCACTGGCATGTCGATCCGGTGCGGGTGCGGTCGGTACGGCGGGTGTATCCGGAGTTCCGTACCGATCGCGGGTACCGGCCACTTCCGGCGTACCGGGTCGAGTTCGTGGGACCGCAGTACCCGCCGGGGAAGGCGCCGAACCCGAAGGCGGAGGGGATCGGGTACCCGTCGATGCATGCGCTCGACGCGGGTCTCGACCTGTGGTGGCCGGACCGCTTGAGCTCGGACTATCGCGGCGGGTTGAGCGGACTGCCTCCGGCTGTACTGATGGATCGCGGCCGGACTGTGCGGTGGATGGTCCACGGTTCGCCGCCGGAGTACACCGACATGTGGGTGGAGGCCGTCCACGAGTCGCCAGCCGCAGTGCTGCTCGTGCTCGGAAGCAGCCCCCGCCCAGGCGTCACCACGATTCCACTCGTGGCCGTCGGCCGGGTCGTCACCGCGAAGTTGGCCGCCCCCTTGGCCGACCGGGCGCTGTTGCAGCCCGACGGCATCCCCATCGAGGTGGTCCCCGGCTAGCCTGAGCCGATGGTTGAGCTGAAGCACGCGGACTATCCGCGGTCCAACGGGTACGACGCCGAGTGGCTGCTGGCCGGCGACATGGGGCCGAACCCGCTCTGGTTGCTGGAGGATCTCGCGCGGGACCTCGACCTGCGGCCTGGTCTGCGGGTGCTCGACCTGGGCTCGGGCAAGGGGTCCACCGCGGCGTTCCTGGCGAAGGAGTACGGCGTCCAGGTGTGGGCCGCCGATCTGTGGGTCGAGCCGACGGACGCGGCCACCCACATCGGATCCGGCGACGTCGTGACTCTGAAAGCAGAGGCGCACGCGCTGCCGTTCGCCAAGGAGTTCTTCGACGCGATCGTCTGCATCGACGCGTACGAGTACTTCGGCACCGCCGACAACTACCTGGCCTATCTCATCAGCTTCCTCAAGCCCGGCGGGCAGCTCGGTGTCGCGACGCCGGCGATGACCCGGGAGATCCGCGAGCTGGGGTACATCCCGGAGCACATCAAGAAGCTTGTCGGATGGGAGGCGCTCGCCTGGCACACCGCGGACTGGTGGCGGTTCCAGTGGGAGATCACCGAGCTCGTCGACGTCACCGCGGCCCGTCTGCAGCCCCACGGCTGGGCAGACTGGGTCGCCTGGTCGCGTGCGGTCTCGGAGTACCGGGGCGAACGCGACGGCGCGCTGGACATGCTCGAGGCCGACAACGGTCAATACCTGACCTGCGCGGTGCTGTCGGCCCGGAGGCGGTGACTGCCTGGCATGCTTGGGGGCATGAGTTGGGCTGTCTATGCGGTGCGCGGACCAGGAGGCGTACGTCGCCTCGACGACATGCCGGTCGACTACGAACCACCGTCGGTCGGGCTGGTGACCGACGTGGTGGACACGGTGCGGGAGGTGGTGCCGAACGTCGACACGAGCCGGCCGTCCTGGCTGACGTTGCGAAGTCCGGACTACGACGTGGAGATGACCGTCGGCAAGGGTGTCGAGGTCCGCGACATCACCTTCTACCTGAACGACGGCCCGCGGTCGATCCCGATCGTGATGGAGATCAGCCGCCGTCTCGGCGTGACGCCGTACGACACCGAGTCCGGCGACTTCCTCACCGAGGAGTCCCGGCCGCCGGTCCCGCCGCCGATGACCGCGGACGAGATCAAGATGAACAAGCCGAAGTGGTGGAAGTTCGGGCGTAAGTAATCCGGGCGCGGTTGCCCCGGCTGCTGGCACGTCCTAGAATCAGGGCGATCGTACAGAACGATCGTCCTGGAGGATTTCGATGGCACCGACGGCGAGTCACGGGCAGGAGGTGCGCGGCCGGCTGCTGGCCGCGGCCGCCGAGCTGATCCCCGAGCGCGGTTGGTCCGCGGTGAGTACCCGGATCCTGGCCGACCGCGCCGGTGTCACGGCGAGCGTCGTGCACTACCACTTCTCGTCCGTGCAGGACGTGCTGACCGAGTCCGCGATCACCGCGATGCGCCAGGTCCTCGCCGCGACCGACGAACTGTTCACCGCCGCGACGACGCCGACCGCCGCGATCGACGCGCTACTTGCCTCCGTCGAGCAGTACGACGGGACGGATCCGACCTCGCTGCTCTTCACCGAGTCCTACCTGGCCGCGACCCGCGACGAGCACCTCCGCGCCGAGATCGCCACGCTGGTCGCCGACTTCCGCACTCGCGTGGCCGACTGGCTGGCGATCCACCAGGTCGCCGAGCCGGCCGCGACCGCCGCCGTCCTCGCGGCGACCCTCGACGGCCTGCTCCTGCACCGGAGCCTGGGCCCCGAATCCCCTGCTCTGAAGACCGTTCTCCGAAGGTTGGTGAGTTGATGCACGCGATCATCTACGGCGCCGGAATCGCCGGTCTCGCCCTGGCGAACCGCCTGTCGACACTCGGCCAGGACGTCACCGTCCTCGAACGCAGCCCCGGCCCGCGCGGCCAGGGCTACATGATCGACTTCTTCGGCCCCGGGTACGACGCGATGCGGGCGATGGGACTCTTACCGGCCCTCGAAGCGGTCGCGTACAACGTGATCGAGGCCGCCCTCGTCGACGAGCACGGACGACGGCAGGCGGGGATCAACATCCGCCAGTTCGCCGAGGGCGAGGTGCTCAGCGTGATGCGCCCCGACCTCGAACAGGTCCTCCGCGAGCACCTCCCGACAGCCGTCGACCTGCGGTACGGCGCGACGCTCGCCACGGTCACGCCGCGCGCGGACGGCGTACGGGTGGAGCTCGCGGACGGGTCGACGGTTGACGGGGATCTGCTGATCGGAGCCGATGGCATCCATTCCGCCGTACGCCGGTCCGTGTTCGGGCCGGAGGCGTCGTACCTGCGGTATCTGGGGTTTCACACCGCGGCGTTCAGTTTCGACGCGCCGGAGATCCATGACGAGGTGGGTGGACGGTTCTGTCTGACCGACACGATCGGCAGCCAGTTCGGGTTCTACGCGTTGCGCGACGGGCGGGTCGCGGCGTTCGCGGTACACCGGTCGGCAGATCCCGCGGTGCCTGCTGATCTCCGCGGCGCGATGCGATCGGCGTACTCAGGGCTCGGGTGGGTGGTGCCCAAGGCGCTGGCGTCGTGTCCGGACGAGGACCAGATCTACTACGACCAGGTCGCGCAGATCGTGATGCCGCGCTGGAGCTCGGGTCGGGTCGTGCTCGTCGGTGACGCCTGCGGAGCGGTGTCCTTGCTCGCCGGGCAGGGTGCGTCGCTCGGGATCGCCGGCGCCTTCGTGCTCGCGGAGAAAGTGGTGAACTCGACGTCGATCGAGGACGGGCTCGCAGAGTACGAGCAGGTCTGGCGGCCGGTGGTCGAGGAGGAACAGAAGACCGGCCGGTCGGCAGCACGCTGGTTCCTGCCGGGCTCGCGCGCCGAACTCGTCGCACGCCGGCTGTTGCTGCGAGTGCTCCGCGCGCCGGTGCTGCGCAGTCTGCTGCCCGCTGCGCTGGCGGGAAAGCCGACCACGTTGATCCGGGAGTTCGCGGATAGCTCGCCAGTCGGCTGATGTGCAGGCGTCACGACGAACGGGTGGCGGTCAGCGTGCCGATCTTGTTGATGCGGTGTTCGGGGTTGCCGAGGTCGTCGTGCCAGTAGTTCCCGGCCGCGTGGTCCTCGATGGTGGCGCACGTGGAGATGGTGATCATCGCCCGGGTCGGCGTCACTCCCGGGCGGCCGGGTACGGCGGCGTTCTGTTGCGCCTTCTCGGTCGGCTTCCGGAACGAGATCCGCATCGTCCGGGTCACCACGTAGTCGTAGACGGTCCCGCCTACGGAGATCAGGATGTGGTCGCCGTCGCGTAGGTCGGGGACGCCCTCGAGCGGACGACCGTGACTGACGCGGTGGCCGGTCACGATGAAGTTCCCGATCTCGCCCGGCCCCACACCACCGGCAGGGCCGCGGGGGCTGGCGGCGACGCCGCGGTTCTGGATCCGGGTGCCGGGCCGGTCGTCCGCGGTGCCCTGGTAGGCGACGACGAGCAGATTCCGGACGCCGATCGCAGGAATCGACAGTCGCACCGGGCCGGACGCGGCCGGCGTCCGACCCGACCGCGACGGACTCGAAGGCTGGGAACTCGGAGGCGCGGGACTCGAAGGCTGGGGACTTGAAGGCGCTGAGGCCTGGGGAACCGGGCGGGACTGGATGGGGTTGACCGTGCGTGGCGGCGCCGGATCGCTGGACGGCGCGAGGTCGTTGCACCCGACCAGCACCGCCAGCGCGACCAACGCGCCCACCAGCCTCACACTCCCAAGGTAGGCCGTGTCGACTGCTCCGGTCTGCGCTTCCGGGCGGTCGCGGAAGGCAACTCGCGAGTCGGCTGAGCAGTGTTCGCCTGTGGGTTGCACGGTGTTGACCTGCCTGCCGGAGCTGCTTTGACAGCTTCGGAGTTATGACCCCGCCCAGCACTCCCCAGCAACCGTCCAACCAGCAACCGTCCACCGAGCTGACCCGCCGCGGTCTGCTCACGATCGGCGGCCTCGGCGCCGCGGCCGCCCTGGCCGGCGGCGAACTCGCGAAGCCGTCGACGGCCAACGCCGTCCCGCCGCAGTTCGACCACCCGTTCCAGCTCGGAGTCGCGTCCGGAGACCCGCTCCCGGACGGCTTCGTGATCTGGACCCGGCTGGCCCCGGAGCCGCTCGCCACCGACGGCCTCGGTGGCATGCCACCGCAGGCGTTCGGCGTCCGCTACGAGATCGCCGAGGACGAGCGGTTCCGCCGGATCGTCCGCCGCGGCGCCGTCGAGGCGAAGCCCGAGTCAGCGCACTCGGTGCACGTCGAGGTCGGTGGCCTCGCCCCGGGCCGCGAGTACTTCTACCGCTTCCGCGTCGCGACGGCGATCAGCCCCGTCGGCCGGACAAAGACCGCACCGCCGTACGCCGCCTCACCGTCGCGACTGCGGCTCGCGGTGACGAGCTGCCAGAACTACCCCGCCGGGTACTTCGTGGCGTACCGGGACATCGTCGCCTCGGACCTGGACCTGGTCGTGCACCTCGGCGACTACATCTACGAAGGCGCGGGCGCCGACGCGTCGCTCGGCCGGGCGCATGCACCCGCGGTCGAGTTGATGACGTTGACCGACTACCGCATCCGGCACAGCCAGTACAAGACGGACCCGCTGCTGCAGGCGGCTCACGGTCATCTGCCGTTCCTCGTCGTACCGGATGACCACGAGGTGAAGAACAACTACGCGGACGACTCCGCGGCCGGCCAGTCCGGTGCTGTGTTCCTGGCGCGGCGCGCGGCGGCGTACCAGGCGTACTACGAGAACATGCCGCTGCGGCGCTCGTCGTTGCCGGTCGGCCCGGACATCCAGCTGTTCCGGCGGGTCCGGTACGGCGGCCTTGCGCAGTTCCACCTGCTCGACACCCGGCAGTACCGCTCCAAGCAGTCGACGTGGACCGCGGGTACGGCCGTCGGTGGGTACTCGCCCGGCGCGCTCGATCCGGACCGGACGATCCTGGGTGACGCCCAGGAGCAGTGGTTGCAGCAGGGGCTCGGTGCGTCGACCGCGCGCTGGAACATTCTCGGCAACCAGACGAAGTTCGCGCCGTACGACCGGAAGGTGGGTCCGGGGCTGGACTACTCGGGGCAGGACAACTGGGGCGAGGGCTATGTTGCCGACCGCAACCAGTTGATGAGTTTCATCGCCGACCACCGGCCGTCCAACCCGATCGTCATCACCGGTGACGCGCACCGGAACTGGGTCTTCGACCTCAAGGCCGACTTCGCGAACCCGGAGTCCGAGACGCTCGCCACGGAGTACCTCGGGACGTCGATCACGAGTGGTGGGGACAGCACGCCGAGCACCGTCTACGGGCCGACCGCCGACAACCCGCACCTGAAGTTCCAGAACAACCAGCGCGGTTACATCCGCGTCGACGTCACCCCGGACCGCTGGCAGGCCGAGTTCCGCGTCTCCACCACCGTCCGCACCCCCGACGCCGCACTCTCCACCCTCGCCACCTTCGTCACCGAGAACGGCAAACCGGGCGCCCACCGGGTCTGAGTGTCGGCAGCTCGACAGGAGGTCTCCGCCAATAGATAGTGCACCTGAGCCTGCGCGTACACCGTCCCACGGGTGCACTACCTGTCGAGCTGCCGCGTTAGTCCAAGAGGGTGAGGTTGGCGGGGCCTAACTGGAGGGTGCCGGAGGTCAGTGGGGTCGAGCGGATGCCGCCGTGGCCCCGCAGGGCCTTCATCGCGCCGGGGGCGAGGACCTGGTCCATCCAGGCGCAGGGGTTGGCCGGGCGGTTGGCCTGGAAGGTGACGGGGCCGGCGCCCGTGTCGAGGGTGAAGCGGCGGCCCTCGACGCGGGTGCCGTCCGCGGCGCGGTGGGCGGCGAGTTCGTCGATCGGAAAGCCGCGGAGGGTGATGTTGCGGCGAGTGAGGTGTGGGTCAAGTGGCGTGGACAGGCCAAGGACGCGGACGACCTCGTCGAGCGAGGCGGCGTCGATCAGCGTGACGGCGGCGTTCTTGTGGACGGCCTGCCCGTAGTACCGGTCGCCGACGATGCCGAGGTCGGCGCGGATCTCCACCGAGGTCCGCGCAACCGACTCCGGGTCGGGCCGCGGCCCGTCTTGCGGGCGGCCCTCGAAGGCATGCTGCCGAGAGACGGCGAGCGCGACGATCTCGACCTGCATGTCAGCCCCAGGTGAGTGGGTCGAGGAGACGGAAGAAGTGCAGCCGCCGCGAGTCCGGATCGGGTACGCCGTACGCGTCGAGGAACGGTGCCGGGTCCGCGGACCACTCGTCGTGGAGCTGGATCGTGGTGAGCGCGAGGTCGGCGTACCGATCGGCGACGCCGAGGCGGCCGAGGTCGATCAGGCCGGTCACCTCGAGCGTGTCGGGGTCGAAGAACACGTTCGGCAGACAGGCGTCCCCGTGGCAGACGACCGGCTCCAGGACGCTCTCGACGTACGGGCGCTCGGCGTTCACCTGGTCGAGTAGTTCGGACGGCTGCAACCGCCGCCACTCGTCGGTGAGGAAGTCGGGGTTCACCGCGCCCCGCCGTACGACGTCGGTCGCGGCCGCGATCACCTCGTCCAGGGGACGCTCGAACGGGCAGTCGGTGAGGGCATGCAGCTCGCGAAGGACGGCTCCCAGGCTCCGCATTGCCCGCTGGTGTGCAGCCGGCGGAAGCGTGTCACCTGGCACACCGGGAACCGCCGAGGTCAGCAGACAAGCACCCGACGGCGACTCGGTCCAGTCCAGGACAGTTGCTCCCGGCAACCCGGTGCCGGCGAGCCAGGTGATCCGGTCGCGCTCCGCGGCGAGGTCCGGTACGCCGGACGGGCCGCAGCACTTGGCGAAGACGTCTCCACGGCGGTAGACAGACGTGTCGGACTCACCGACGTCGATGAGTGTCCAGTCGTCAGACGGCGGCGCGTGCAACGCGTTCCCTTGTGTGGTTGAGGATCGGGGTCACCGGTCGGCCGGTCACCAACTTGCCGTCAGCAACGAACCCTTCTTCCCGATCGGTCAGGTCCTGGATCAGCCGTTCCCGCCAAAGGTCCCGCAGCTCGGGCCGCGACTCGACCAGATTGTGCAGCTCCCCCGGATCCGCCTCGAGATCGAACAGCTGCTCCACGCCGAGCGCGGAGCCCCATACGTACTTCGTCTTCCCGTCCGTCACCCATTGCACCGACTGCTCGAAGATCACATGCTCCCCGTGCAACCACTCCCGCACCGGAACGGACGAGCCCCGCAGGAACGGCGCCAGCGAACAGCCGTCCACCGTCGACGGGATCGGTACGCCGGCAAGATCGAGGAGCGTCGGCATCACGTCCCGGAGCTCGACCACCTGGTCCACCACACCGCCCCGCGTAGCGTCGGACGCCGACGCCCGGTCCGCGACGATGAACGGCACCCGGGCGGACCCTTCGTACGGCAGCGCCTTCCGGAACATCCGGTGGTCACCCATCATCTCGCCATGGTCGGACGTGAACGCGATGATCGTGTCGTCGTACACGCCGAAGTCGACGAGCGCCTCACGGATCCGGTTGATCTGCAGGTCGATCTGCGCCATCAGCCCGTAGTACCCGGCCCGCGCCCGGTGCACGACGTGATCCGGCAGGTCCCCGATCAGCGCCTGGTAGTCGCCGTCCCGCCGGAACTCGTCCCAGTCGCTCTCCCAGTCCCCCAGCTCACGCTGGTACGGAGGCAGCGCGTTGTACCGGTCGTACGCCCACGCCGGCGGGTCGTACGGCGGATGCGGCCGGTGGAACGACAAATAGAGAAAGAACGGTTTCGTCGGGTCCCGCCGGTACAGCCAGTCGATCGTCTGCGTACCGACCCAGTGCGTCGGGTGCACCTCCTCGGCCTTGTCCCACGGGCGGGCGACGACCGAGTTGCAGTTCACGCCGTGGTCGAAGTACTCCGCGTCCGGCGACACCCCAGGCTGTCGCCGTAGCCAGGGCACGTAGTCGTCGAAGAACCCGAACTGCTGCCGATGCGCCCGCCGCGAGTGATGCAGGTACCCGTCGTGCAGGATCACATCGTCGAACCCGAGCCGCGCCCGCTCCGGCCAGACATGCATCTTCCCGATCGCCTGCGTGTGATACCCGGCCTTCTTGAACTCCCCCTGCACTGTCACCGGGTGCGCGGCCTCGAACGGTACGCCGTCGACGTACCCGACCCGTCCGTGGCGTTCCTGCGACTGCCCGGTGAACAACGCGACCCGGGCCGGCACACACGTCGGCGTCGCGGAGTACCCGCTGCTGAACCGCACCCCCGCCCGCGCCAACTCGTCCAGATGCGGCGTCTCGACGTACGGATGACCGGCGCACGACAGCGCATCACCCCGCCACTCGTCGACACAGATCAGAACCACATTGGGTTGACTCAAGAAGACTCCCGGACGATCAGTTGCCAGGGGAAGTCGAACACTTCGCCGGGCGCGCCTTCGCGCTCGGTGAGCCGTCCGACGATGATGTTCGACAGCGCCTCGTTGAACCCGACCGGCCCGACGGTCGACAACGACGGATCCAGCCGCTCGCCCTCGGGCGTGTTCCCCACGCCGACGATCGCCAGATCCCGGGGTACGTCGATCCGCAGCCGGTGCGCCGCCCGAACAGCGGCGATCGCGGCGAAGTCCGTGGTGCAGTAGAGCGCGGTCGGCCGCTCGGGCCGGGACAGCAACGCCATCGCGGCCCGGTAGGCGCCCTCGGGGTGCTGTTCGAAGACCTCGATGTCGTCGCTGCGGATCGGCTGACCGGCCGCGCGCAACGTGTTCACATACGCGTCGAAGCGCGCGAACCCGGTGGTCCGCGAGGTGAGGGCGCCGACCCGGTCGTGGTGCTCGAGCAGGTGCTCGACCGCGAGATGGCAGCGCGGCTCGGCACCGGACCGGATCACGTCGAAACCACGCGGTTCGAGGGTCTCGCTGAACGCCACGATCTGCACGCCCTGCGCCGCGAACGTCTCCAGCTCCGCGACCTGCTCCGGCTCCGCCGTGACGCTGTCGATGAAGATCACGTCCGGCGTCCGGTTGGTCAGCACCGTCCGCCAGTCGCCGTCCGCCACGATCAGGGCCGTCTTGCCGAGCGGGCTCACCGCCGTACTGACGGTGGCCGCGACTGCCTGCGACCACGGGTCCGCGAGCACGCTCAGCGAGAGCAGGACCAGGTCGGACTTGCCGGTCCGGATCGCGCGGGCCGCGTCGTTCCGCCGGTAGCCCAGGCGGGACGCGGCCTCGCGGACCCGGTCCGCGGTCGAGTCCTTGATCGTGTGGCTGCGGTGCCGTCCGGACAGCACGTACGACACGGTCGCGACCGAGACGCCGGCCTCTTTCGCCACCATCCGCAGCGTCGGCCGCTCGGCCAAAGGTGAGGACATGAGACCGATTCTTACAGATCAGCCCTTGACCGCACCGGTGATGACGCCCTTGGTGAAGTGCCTTTGCAGGAACGGGTACACCATGGCGATCGGCACCAGCGCGACGACCACGACGGCCATCTGCAGGGATTGCGGCTGCGGCGGCGGGTGCACGCCGAGCTGATCGGCGGACAGCGACTTGCCCTGCAGGACATAGGTCCGCAGGATCACCTGGACCGGCCATTTCGACGTGTCGTTCAGGTAGAGCAGCGCGTTGAAGAACGCGTTCCAGAACCCGACCGCGTAGAATAGCCCGACCACCGCGATCACCGCCTTCGACAGCGGCATGATGATTTGCCGGAGGATGGTGAAATCGCTCGCGCCGTCGATCCGCGCGCTTTCCAGCAGTTCACCCGGCACATTCATGAAGAACGTGCGCAGTACGACGAAATTGAACGCGCCCAGTGCGCCCGGGAGGATCAGGGACCACAGGCTGTCGAGCAGCCCGAGCTGCTTCACCACCAGGAACATCGGGATGATCCCGGGCGCGAACAACAGGGTGAACAGCACCATCAGCAGCACCGGCCGGCCGAACAGCACCGGCCGCGAGGTCGCGTAGGCCAGCGAGATCGTGACGGCCAGCGCGATCGCCGTACCGACGAGGGTCACGAAGACGCTGACCAGGATCGCGCGGCCCATCAGACCACCGCTGAACAAGGTCTGGTACGCCTTGAACGTCGGGTGCGACGGCCACAACACGTACCCGCCGGCGTCGATGATGTCCTTGTCGCTGGCCAGCGACGTGGAGATCACCACCAGGATCGGGATCACGATCGCCAGCGCGAAACCGCCCAGGACGACGGCCTTGATCGCCTGGTAGCCAGGCGACGGATTCTCTTTCCACACAGGTCTCATGAGCGCCTCTGGAAGATTCCCGGCTCACCGAGCCGATGAGCGAGCGAGTTCGCACCCCACAGCAGCAACGCACCGACCACGCCCTTCGCGAGCCCGGCCGCCGCCCCGCTGCTCCAGTCGCCACCGACCACGCCCGCGTAGTACGTGAAGGTGTCCAGTACTTCGGCCGCACCCGGACCGACCGAGTCGCGCTGCAGGATGAACTGCTCGAACCCGACGCTCAGGATGTCGCCGATCCGCAGGATCAGCAGCAGCACGATGACCGTCCGCAGGGACGGCAGCGTGATGTGCCACAGCCGCCGCCAGCGCCCGGCGCCGTCCGCCGCGGCCGCCTCGTAGAGCGAGACGTCCACGGTGGTCAGCGCCGCGAGGAAGATGATCATCGCCCAGCCGGCGTCCTTCCAGATCAGCTGCGCGACGACGAGCAGCGGGAAGGTGCTGGGGTTGGTCATGAACGGGATCGCGTCCAGCCCGGCCTGCCGGAGCAGGTTGTTGACGAACCCGGCGCCGCCCAGCGACTGCTGGAACAGCGTCACGACCAGCACCCAGGACAGGAAGTGCGGCAGGTACGCGATCGTCTGGAACCAGCGCCGGATCCGGTTGCTGATCAGCGAATCGACGATCAGCGCCAGCCCGATCGGTACCGGGAAGAACAGCACCAGCTGGACGACGGCCAGCAGCAACGTGTTCCGCAACGCGTCCCAGAAGTCCGGGTTGGCGTAGAGGTTGACGAAGTTCTGCAGGCCGTTCCACTCGCTGTGCATGATGCCCAGGAACGGCTGGAAATCCTGGAACGCGACGACGTTCCCGAGCACCGGCAGGTAGAAGAACACCAGCAGGAACAGCACCCCGGGAATCATCAGCAGCACCATCTGCCAGTCCCGGCGCCACTTCACCGCGAACGGCAGCCCGACTTTCACCCGCTGGGTCGATGACTTCTTCAGCATCGATCAGGACCCGGTGACCGGAACGCTCGACGGCAGCACGGCCGCGAACTCGTCACGCATCTTGTCGCCGCCGCCGGACTTCCAGCGCTTCAGCGCGGCGTCGTACGCGTCGATCTTCTGCCGCCCGGTGACGATGTCGACGATCGTGTCCCGGAATGCCGCGGTGAGCTTCGGGCCGACCTTGCTGCTGGTGTCGGAGTACGTGCCCGCGGTCGGGTTCCGCATCGCGAACTTCAGCAGCTGCTGCTCGGTCGCGTAGATCTTCTTGGTGTCCTCGGGGTACGCCGGGTTGAAGATCACGCTCTCCGGGGAGTTCATGATCTGCAGCGCACTGACCAGACCGGGCGCCTGCTGGTTGCCGGCCTTGGTCAGCACCGGGTTCTTGTTCGCGTCCAGCTGGTACTGCTGGCCCTCGACGCCGAAGTTCTTCACCAGGTACTCCTTGGTGCCGAAGGGCGCGGACAGGTAGTCCATCAGCGCCAGCAGCTCGCGGATCCGGCCCTCGTCGGTCTTCTTGAACGGCGTGAACCCGACGGTGCCGTAGCCCATGTCGTAGACCGGCTTCGCCTTGCCGTCGTGGCCGAACGGGATCATCGTGTCGACGAACAGCGTCGGGTCCAGGTTGCGGAAGTCGGCGGTCGCCCGCGGACCGACCGTGACCTGCGCGGCGATCTGGCCGTTCACGGTCTTCGGGGTCGCGTCGGCCAGGTTCAGGTCCGGGTAGAAGACCTTGGCCGCCCAGAGCTTGGCGGCGTACTCGACGGCCGCCTTGTAGTTGTCGGTCTCGTACAGGTGGGTGAGCGAGCGGTCCTGGTTCACCCGCCAGGAGTTCGGGGCGCCGAACCACTCGCCGAACATGTGCAGCATGTTGATGATCGCCGGCTCGAGCGCGTAGTTCGTACCGTTGCTGAGCTCCTTGCACTTGGCGAAGAACTCGTCCGCGGTGGTGCACTGCAGACCGCCGACCTTCGCCCAGGTCTTCGGGTTGCCCATCATCACCTGGCCGAACGGCGTCGACGGGATCGGGGCGCCCCAGATCTTCCCGTTCACCACCGCGGTCCGCCAGGAGGCCGGCTTCAGCGCGGCGAGGTTCGGGTACTCCAGCACCGCGTCGCCGGACAGGTACTTGGTCAGGTCCTGGAACTTGGCCTCGAGCATCGGGCCGATGTTCGGGATGCCCTGGTTCGGCGGCAGCCACATCAGGTCCGGCAGCGAGTCGCTGGCCAGCAGCGTGGCGAACTTCTCCGGGTACCCCGGGTCGGTGCCGATCGTCAGCTTCAGCTCACCGCCGAGCGCCTGGTTCAGCGCCTGCCACATCGGGTTGCTGCCCATCGGCGGCGGGGGCGTCGCGAAGGTCTCGGTCAGCGCGGTCACCGCGGACTTCAGCGGCGGCGCCTTGACGCTCGCCACCGCGTCCGCCGGGAACTTCAGGAAGCCGGGCTCCAAGCCGGACTCCGCGCCCGCCAGGTCCGGGTGCAGGCCCTCGAACGGCTTGTACGTCGGGAGCTTGAGCTCGCCCGACGCCTTCGCACCGCCACCGGATGCACCGCCGTCACCGCAGGCCGCCAGCGTGGAGGTGGCAATCGCCGCACCGGTGACCTGCAAGAACCGTCGCCGACTGATCATAGTTGCTCCAAGTTTCGAAGAAGTGCTCACTAACACTCACTTAAACGTTAACCGGGACCGTAAACCCCACCCACCCCTGGATGCAAGGTGCAAGCACAAACGAGCCGGGGGGGGGGGGGGGGGCGCAACGCGGCCCGCCCGGCGCGCGGGAGCTGTGGGGGTGGGGAGATCTGTGTAGGCTGGAGGACC
>NZ_JBSHBJ010000013.1:72342-115845 GCF_053611945.1 Kribbella sp. NPDC054772
GTACGCCGAGGACGGCCTGCGGTACGCCGCCGGTACGGCGCGACTGTTCCTCGCCAGCGCGGCCTGGGGGGGGGGCGGCGCCCCCGGGCCCCCCCCGCCCAGCCCCCCCCCCCCCCCCCGGCCGTCGTGCAGTTTCAGGTCGTGCAGCTTCAGCGAGTCGTCAGCAGCGCACCATCAGCCCGGTGCGGGCCGTGCACGTCTTCGTCGCCTTGTCGTTCGCCGCTGCCGGGTCGTCCGGCGAGCTCGCGGTCCGCTGCGCCGTCGCGGTCAGCGTGCCGCTCGTGAACAGCGACGTGTTCACGGTCACCGTGCGGGTCACGCTCGCCCCACTGGCCAGCGAGGCGAAGTCGCAGTTCACCGACCGTGTGGTGCCGACCCTGGTACAGGTCGAGGCGGAGTACGACGTCGCCGGCGAGAAGGTCCCGACCACCCGGACCCCGGTCGCCGGAGCCGGCCCGTTGTTCGTCACGGTGATCGTGTACGTGATCCGCGCCGTCCCGACCATCTTGACCGCGGCGGTCATGCCCACCGCGATGTCGGCGGGCACCGGTGGCGGCGGGTCGGCGATCGTCAGCGTCGGTCCGTCGAAGGTTTCGAACGCGTAGTTCTCCCCGATGAACTGGTGCTGCACCGTGTACGTTCCGAGCGGTGCGTCGGCCTTGACCCGGAAGGTGAAGGTCACCGTCCTGGACTCGCCCGGCGCGACGTCGCCGACACCGCCACGCACGCTGGTGCCGAGCGTGTCACACGCGGTGGCCTCCGGGCAGGACAGCAGGTCGACCATCGCCGGCAGGTTCCCGTCCTTGACGTACAGGCCGGCCTTTCCGCCCGTGATCGTGAAGTCGCGGTCGTTGTACACGGTCTGCTTGATCGTGAACGTCTGTCCCCGCTCGACCGAGGCCGGGTTGACCTCGATCGAACTGGTCGGCGGAGCCGCTCCGGCGCTGGTCCCCACCGCTACCAAAGTCGCGCCGGCGACGGCCGTCACCAGCGCAGCACGAAGTAACTTCCAGGCATGCAAAATACAGCCCCCCTATATCCCCAAAGAACCCCAGACAAAACTGCCCCCACAGACCGCCGATGGCGGTTCCAGCAGTATGTAGCGGTCACCAACGGTGGTCAACCGTTCGCTATTGCACGAAAGTGCGGACTTCAGAGTGCCATTTGTTGCAGGAGATCCTCGACCCGTTCGGTGCGGCCGGCCTGCCGGTGCCGATCCCAGTCGTCGCGGGACAACGCGTCACCGACCAGTTCGAGTGCTTCCGCGAGCTCTTCGTCTCGGTAAGGATTCGGGATCTCGAGGCGTTCGCCCATCGCTTCCTCGGCGCCGAACAGCTCGGCGGCGCCGACCGGATCGCCCTGGCGGAGCAGGATGTTCATCGCGGTGTTCGAGAACGCCATCGTGAGACTCGGGCTGCCGAGCGCCAGCACCGTCGGCGTCAGGTCCCGGGCGATCTCGGTCGCCTCGTCGACGCGATCCGCGAGTGCCAGCAAGAACGCCAGGTTCTGCCCTTGGACGGCGAGCTCGTACGCGTCCCCGAGCGATTCGATGATCGTCAACGACTCGCGGAGCAGGATCTCGGCGCGCTGGAGATTCCCGAGCGCCTCCTCGACACCCGCGAGGTGGCTGAGCACCCGACTGAGCCGCCACGGGTCGTCGAGCACACGGAGCTGCTCGATCGCGGCGGCCAGTGTCGTCCGCGCCGCGTCGAGATCTCCCTGCTGGCGTTGCACGGTCCCGAGCACGGTCATCCCGAACGCGACAGCTGCCGGGTCCTCGAGCTGCCGGGCCATGTCCACGCTGCGGGTCGCGACCTCGAGCGCCTGATCCGTGTCCCCCTGGATCAGCAGCAGATTGCACAATCCACGGAGACAGGCGGCCAGCTCGGGTGAGGATGTCGTACCCGCGGCCGCGATGACGTCCTCGTGGGACCGGCGGCTCTCGGCGTGGTATCCGCCGATGACCCAGACCCAGCCGAGTGCCGCGCACAGCCGGAGACCGGTCCGTACGTCGTTGGCGGTCGCCCACGTCAGCGCTGCTCGGAAGTTGTCGAGATCGACCTCGACCTGCGCGAGTGGTGGTTCCGCCGTCGACTTCTTGATCTCCTCGAGCTGATCGGCCAGGTCCGCGTAGTACGTCGCGTGGGTGCCGTGCGTCGTCGCCGCCTCGTCCGTGGCGTGCAACTCGTCGGCTGCGAACTGCCGAGTGGTCTCCAGGAACCGGACCCGCGGGCCTTCCGGTCCCTCGGTCAGCGTGAGCAGGTTGGCGTCGGACAACTCGGCCAGGGCATCGAGCGGATCGGTGCCGGTGGCGACTTTCTCGACTGCGGTCAGGTCGGCACCGCCGGAGAAGACGGCAAGCCGACGGAAGGTGCGCCGGTCCTCGGCACTGAGCAGCTCGTACGACCAGTCGATCGTCGCGCGTAACGTGCGCTGGCGTTCCGGCATCGCGCCACTGGCGGACGCGACGTCCAGCGAGCGATCGAGTCGGGCCAGGAGCTCCGCGACGCCGAGCAGCCGGATCCTCGGCGCGCAGAGCTCGATCGCGAGCGGTAGTCCGTCGAGCCGGCGGCAGATCGCGACCACGTCGGCGGTGTTGGCGGCGGTCAACGTGAAGGTGGGCTGGACGGCCTGGGCACGCTGCACGAACAGTTGCACGGCGGCCGAATCCGCGTCGGTGACTTGGAGCGGCGTCACCGGGTGCCGGTACTCGCCGAGCAGACCGAGAGCGCGGCGGGAGGTCGCGACCAGCTTCACGTGCGCGGCGCCCGCCAGAATCTCGGCAGCGACCTTGCCGGCGGCGGGCAGTTGCTCGAGGTTGTCCAGGACGAGCAACAGACTGCGCTGGGCCAGGTAGGCGACGACCCGGCCGCGTTCCCGTGGCGGAATGTCCAGCACCTCGGCGATCGAGGTCCACAGCACGTGTTCCGACGTCGCCGCGGCGAGCGGAACGAAGTACACGCCGTTCGGAAACTTTTCCGTCATGGCGGACGCGGCGCCGATCGCCAGCCGGGACTTTCCGGAACCTCCCGGACCGGTCAGCGTGACGAGCCGTACGTCGGGCTCGGCGAGCAGACCGGTGATGCGGTCGAGGTCCTGCTCGCGGCCGAGCAACGGTGTTGACGGGGCCGGCAGGCTGGTCGCCGTACCGAGGGTCCGGGGCGGCGGAAAATCGGACGGCAGGCCCTCGATCGTGATCTGGAACAGGTGTTCCGGCTCCGGAATGTCCTTCAGATGATGCGTTCCGAGGTCTCGCAACGTGACACCGTCCGGCAACTCCGCGAGACGGCTCGTGACCGCCGAGACGACGATCTGGCCACCGTGCGCAGCGGCTCCGATCCGGGCCGCGAGGTGGACGTCCATGCCCCAGTAGTCGCCGGCGTAGACACCCGGCGTACCGGTGTGGATCCCGATCCGGACGCGCAACTGCTCGCCACCCGGCCACCGGTGGTCCGCCAGCCGGCGCTGACCGTCGACCGCCGCCCGCACCGCATCACCGGCAGTCCGGAAAACGACGAAGAAACTGTCGCCCTCGGTCCCCATCTCGGTACCGCCGTACGCCGCCCAGGCCGCGCGCAGGATCCGCCGGTGCCCTTCCAGCGCCTCGAGGTACAGGTCGCCCAACCGGCGCAGCAGCACCGTCGACCCCTCGATGTCCGAGAACACCATCGCCACCGTTCCCCCACCCATGCCGCCAGTCTCGATGGCGGGCGAAAAAACGTCGAGAGCTGGCGGCAACTTTTGCCGACCACCGGGAGTCAGATGCGGTGCGCGGCCAGGGAGGCCGCCGATGAGCAGGGGGTTCGCAGGAATGAAGCGGTTCGGGATTGTGGCGGGGGCGGTTTCCGGAGTTGCGGCGCTGGCGGGCGCGGGGGCGCTGCTGCTCGGCGGGGCGTTGCCGAGCAACGCGGCCACGGCGCAGGTGAAGACGGTTGCCGCGAGCAACAGCACGGCGGTGACCTACACGACGCGGTACTTCGACCGGTACAGCGAGGGCGCGCACGCCAGCGCGGTGCTGCCGAAGACCTGGCGCGAGGTCCAGCTGGCGAAGTTTCAGACGCGCTTCGACGACAGCGCCAACAACCGGATGATCCGGTTCGACATCACGTACAACTACAACATCAGCACCGTCACGGCGCTGAACCGCAAGATCGCCGCGCTCAAGGGCACCCGCGGTCTGCACATCGTCGGTACGTCGACCGTCGCGATGCGGTCGACCCGGAACCAGGGCCGGCTGCAGGTGAGCACCGTCGTCTACACCTACCGCAGCGGTAACACCACCCGCTGGGTCGCGACCCGGTACGTCGGCCAGCAGGGCGGCAGCAACGCCGAGGTCGAGATCTCGGTGGCCGGATCGCCGGCCCAGAGCAAGGTGCTCGGCGCGGTGATCAACAACGCGACGGTCTCGCTCGCACTGGCGGGCTGACTCGAACGCTGGGGGGCGTTCGTTGCGGTACGCAAGGATAAATCCCGATCTGCATGATGCCGGTGGCGCGAGCCACCGGCATCATTCGTTTGCAGTTAGCTGATCCCGGTTGTGCTTTCGCGGACGACCAGGCTGAACGGGGCCTGGAGACGGACCGGCTCCGCACCCGGTTGCTGGTCGCGCAGCGCCTGCAGAGCCAGCCGGGCGATCGCGACCCGGTCCGGCGCGACCGTGGTCAGAGTCGGCAGCGTGGCGAGGTCGTACGGGATGTCGTCGAAACCGACCACTGCGACATCCTGCGGTACGCGCAAACCACGCAGTACCAAGGCCCGGATCGCACCCATCGCCAGCCAGTCGGTGGCCGCGAAGATCGCGTCCGGGGCGGGGTTTCCCGAGTCCAGCCACTCGCCGAGCGTGCGCTCCGCGTCCTGACCGCGGAGCCCGCCGGTCGGCAGTACGACGTCCTCGTCGACCGGGAGCCCGGCGTCGGCGATCGCGTCGCGGTACCCGTTGATCCGCTCGTCCTCCATGCCGGGGCCGGGCGCCAGCGCCATCACCTGCCGCCTGCCGAGTGCCAGCAGGTGCTCGGTCGCGACCCGACCGGCCTCACGGTTGTCGATCCCGACGTGATCGGCGTCGAACTGCGCCGCGGCCTTCTCACCGAGCATCACCAGCGGCAACGCTGGATCGCGACCCGAGACGTCCTCGGCGGTCAGGCCGAGCGGACTCATCACGATTCCGTCCAGCCGCGCCGGGTGCCGCTCGGTGAGCAGCGCCAGCTCGGTCTCGCGGCGGCCGCCGGTCTGGTGGAACTGCACGATCCACCCGTACGCCTCGGCCGCGTCGAGCATCCGCGCCGCGAGCGAGGCGAAGTACGGCCGATCGAGCTGCGGTACGGCGAGCGCGATCACACCGCTGCGGCCCTGCGCCAGGTTGCGGGCCGCGATGTTCGGCCGGTAGCCGAGCTTGTCGATCGCGGCCAGCACCCGCTGCCGGGTCTCCTCGCGGACGTGCTCGGCCCCGTTGACGACGTTCGACACCGTCTTCATCGACACCCCGGCCGCCTCCGCGACATCGGTCAAGCGAGGCCTCATGGGCGTAAGCATGTCATGGGCCGAAGAGCGCGAGCAGCTAGGTCATGGGGCCTCCCGGCCTGGACCGAGGAGCGCAGGGAGCGCGGTCGCGGGGTCCCCGGTCTGGACTGAGGAGCGCAGGGAGCGCAGCGACTGGAGCGACGAGGGAAGACCGGGAACCAGACCCCGCGACCTGCCGCGCGCCAGCGCGGCATCGAGCACAGCGACTGGAGCGACGAGGGAAGGCCGGGAGTTACAGCCCCATGACCCGCCACGACGGAGTCGTGGCATCAGTGCCGTCATTTGGCGACCGGCTCGAGAACCTCGCGGCCACCGACGTACGGCCGCAGGGCGGTCGGCACGCGGACCGAGCCGTCGGCCAGCTGGTGCGTCTCCAGGATCGCGACGAGCCAGCGGGTGGTCGCCAGCGTCCCGTTCAGGGTCGCGACCGCCTGCGTCTTGCCCTCGGCGTCCTTGTGCCGGATGTTCAGCCGGCGGGCCTGGAAGTCCGTGCAGTTAGACGTCGAGGTCAGCTCCCGGTACCGGCCCTGCGTCGGCACCCACGCCTCGCAGTCGAACTTCCGGTACGCCGAGATGCCGAGATCGCCCGTGGCGGTATCGATCACCCGGTAGCTCAGCTCCATCTTGTCGAGCATCTCCTTCTCCCAGGCCAGCAGCCGCAGGTGCTCGGCGGGCGCGTCCTCGAGGCTGCAGTAGGAGAACATCTCGACCTTGTCGAACTGGTGGACGCGGATGATCCCGCGGGTGTCCTTCCCGTGCGACCCGGCTTCCTTGCGGTAGCACGACGACCACCCGGCGTACCGGACCGGACCGTTGGACAGGTCGATGATCTCGTCCATGTGGTAGCCGGCCAGCGCGACCTCCGACGTACCCGTCAGGTAGAGCTCGGGGTCCTCGAGGCGGTAGACGTCGTCGTGCGCCGACAGGTAGCCGGTGCCGCCCATCACCTCGGGCTTGACCAGGGTCGGGGTGATCATCGGGGTGAAGCCGTTCTCGACCGCCTGCTGGACGGCCAGCTGCAGCATGCCGAGCTGGAGCAGCATGCCGACGCCCTTGAGGAAGTAGAACCGCGAGCCCGAGATCTTCGCGCCGCGCTCCATGTCGATCGCGCCGAGCAGCTCACCAAGCGCGAGGTGGTCGCGGGGCTCGAAGCCTTCGGCGGCGAAGTCGCGCGGCTTGCCAACCTCCTCGACCACGACGAAGTCGTCCTCGCCGCCGACCGGGGCCTCGTCGGAGACCAGGTTCGGCAGCGCGCGGGCCAGCTCGTCGAAGCGGTTCCCGGCCGCGTTCGCGGCGGCCTCGTTGGCCTTCACCTCGGCAGCCAGCGTCTTGGTGCGCTCGAGCAGCGCGGTCCGGTCGTCCCCCTTGGCCTGGGCGACCTGCTTGCCGAGCGTCTTCTGCTCGGCCCGGAGCGCCTCGAAGGCGGAGATGGACGATCGACGCTCCCCGTCGGCCACCAGGATCTGGTCGACCAGGTCCGTACTTTCGCCGCGCTTGGTCAGGGCAGCCCGGACGACGTCGGGGTTCTCACGGAGCAGTTTCGCGTCAATCACACGACGAGGGTATCGGGGCGTGTCTGCGGCGGCGAAGTCTATTCGGGATGATGTGGTGTGAACAGCCGATCGTCGAGGGGGATCTGAGCGGGCGATGAACCACCACCCACCCAGTCCGGTCGGCCGTGCGCTCACGGTCGTTCTGGGTGCGCTGCCGTTCACCGTGATCACCCTGCTGGTCTTCGAGCACTGGTCACCGCTGGCCCGCTGGGACCAGTCGGTCGCCGCCCGCGCCGCGTCGTACGGCGCCGCGCACGAGAGCGTCGTCGACTTCTGGCAGGTCGTCGGGGCCGTCGTCCTGCCCTGGACGTCGCGGGCGGTGATCGTGATCGTGGCGGCGTACCTGTGGCAGCGCCGGGCCCGGTTGCTGACGTTCTGGCTGCTCACCTCGGCGGTCGCGGAGCTGGTTCTGGTCCAGGTGGTCAAGGCGATCTTCGAGCGCGATCGGCCGGCGGGGATGCTGGTCGAGACCAGCGGCTTCTCGTATGTCTCGGGTCACGCGACGGCCGCGTTCGTGATGGCGGGCGCGCTGGGGGTCGTGCTGCCGTCGGTGCGGGGCTGGCGGCGGCGGTTCCGGCTGCTGGTGCTGCTGCCGGTGCTCCTGGTGGTCTGGATCGCGTCCGCGGACCGGATCGCGCTGAACGTGCACTACGTGTCGGACGTGCTCGGCGGCTGGGCGCTCGGGCTGGCGATCCTGACCGCGACCTCGATCGGGTTCGGGCTGCGTGCGGGCCTGCGCCGGCGCCGCCGCCGTACCCCGTCCGACGGCGACGGTACGACGGCTCCGCCGCGGGCCGCGGTGATCGTGAACCCGATCAAGGTCGGCGACGGGGTCGCGTTCCGCCGCAAGGTGACCCGGGCGCTCGCGGTCCGCGGGTACGACGATCCGCTCTGGCTCGAGACCCGCGAGGACGACGCCGGTAACGCGATGGCGAAGCAGGCGATCGAGAACGAATCGGATCTCGTCCTGGTCGCGGGCGGCGACGGCACGGTCCGCGTGGTGTGCTCGGCGCTCGCGCACACCGGGATCCCGGTCGGCGTGATTCCGGCCGGGACGGGGAACCTGCTCGCGCGGAACCTGCACATTCCTCTGGACCTGGATGATGCGCTGGAGCGGATCCTGGAAGGGCGGGACCGGCGGATCGACCTGGTCCGGGTGTACGGCGACGAGCTGGACACCGACCGGTTCGCGGTGATGGCCGGGCTGGGGCTGGACGCCGCGATCATCTCGGACGCGCCGCCGCACCTGAAGAAGCAGATCGGGTGGACGGCGTACCTGGTGTCGGCGGCGAAGAACATCAACCACCCGTCGGTGCGGGTCCAGCTCACCATCGACGACGCGGAGCCGATCGAGCGTCGGGTCCGGACCGTCGTGGTCGGCAACGTCGGGATGTTGCAGGCGAACATCCCACTGCTCCCGAATGCCCGCCCAGACGACGGCCTGCTGGACGTCGTGGTGATCGCGCCCCGCCGGGTGACCCAGTGGCCGATCGTCGTCTGGCGCCTGATGACCCGCACCAACCGCACCGACATGTACCTGGAACGCTTCACCGGCCGAAAGGTCGAGATCCACGCCGCCGTCGACGTCCAACGCCAACTCGACGGAGACCCCATCGGCCCCGGCCGCTACCTGGTCTCCGAGATAGAACCCGGCGCCCTCACCGCCCGAGTCCCCAAACGCCGCTGAACAATCGGCATCTCGACAGGAGGTGTCGGCTTTCCCGCCCGCTCGCCACGCTCACGGCGGCAGGCATCAGGCCCGATCCCGAGCACACATCCTGTCGAGCTGCCGTTTTTCCTCCGGCGCAGGCCCGGGCGGGGTGGTCAGTCGACCGTTGGGCCCGACTCTTTGTGGAGGGTGTCGATGGCTTCTTGTTCTTCGGGGGAGAGTTTGGACTCGCTGGTGAAGGAGCGGATTTCCTTCGCGTAGGTGCGGGCGTCGGCGCGGCTGTTGATGGAGGTGAGGACGACGCCGTCGCCGTTGCTGTCCAGGATCGCCATCGACCAGGAGAGCTTGCCGCCGGTGTCGCCGAACGCGTCGTACCGGACGACGGCGAGGTGCTGCAGCGTTTCCTTCAGCTCGCCGCGGGTGGCGTCGAGTTCCTTGCCGAGTCTGCGCAGCTCGGACTTCACCGTGCCGGGTTTCGCCTCGGGTTGCTCCGGCTGCGGGGCCGGATCCGGGAGTGCGGCGGGTGAGACCTGGTCCGACGTGTCAGTCCGGGCCCGGAGGGCCTGGATCGCGAACACCAGGGCAAGCACCGCCACGAACAGGGCGGCGACCCCGAAGGCACCGGCTAACGTCGAAGACACGCACGAGAGCCTAAGGCATGTGGTGTTATACCTGAGTATTCAAGCGATTGCACAGCGTGTGGTCGACGGGACGGATGCGGTACCTCGGGCCGCGGCAACGTAGATTCGCGGCGTGACACATTTGCCTGATCAGGGTCCACAACCGGGCGTCCACGACCTCGGCTACGCCCGCCTCGACACCGACCGGCTGGAGCGCACCGGCGACGCCGAAGTCGTCTACGGCGCCGGTAAGACGCCGTCTCAGGTGGTGGAACTGCTCCGCACACTGCACGCCACGCACCCGGATCACGCCGTACTGGCGACCCGGCTGACCGACGAGGCGCAGGAGGCGGTGACCGCGGCGCTTCCGGAGGCGGTCGTCGACCCGGTCGGGCGTACGGCGGTCCTCGGCGAGCCGGGCTCCCTGCGCGGGCGGGTCGCGGTCGTGGCGGCCGGTACGTCGGATGCGCCGGTGGCGGCCGAGGCGGCGACGACGGCCCGGGTGTTCGGGGCCGAGGTCGAGATGATCACGGACGTCGGCGTCGCGGGGCTGCACCGGATCCTCGGGGTCCGTGAGCGGCTGGACGCGGCGGACTGCCTGATCGTGGTCGCCGGGATGGAGGGCGCGCTCCCGAGCGTCGTCGGCGGGCTGGTCGGCGTACCGCTGGTCGCGGTGCCGACCTCGGTCGGGTACGGCGCTTCGTTCGGCGGGCTGGCCGCGCTGCTCGGGATGCTGAACTCGTGCGCGCCCGGTGTCTCGGTCGTGAACATCGACAACGGGTTCGGTGCCGGGGTCTTCGCGGCCCGGGTGGCGCGTCGTTCGGTGCCGCGCGAGACGAAGGACGCCTGATGCGCACCGCGTGGCTCGACTGCTCCGCCGGCGCCTCCGGCGACATGCTCCTCGGCGCCTTCCTCTCGGCCGGCGCCGACCTCGCCTACGTGAACGCGGCGGTCGCCGCCGTCGACCCGTCGCTCGCCGTCGCAGTCGCCCCAACCGCCCGCCACCAGATCGCCGCCACCAAGGCATCGGTCGAGGTCAACGGCACGCCACACCCGGAGAACTTCCCCGACGCCGGGCATGGTCACGGTCACGACGACGCCGCAGGTCACGGGCACGGGCACGGCCACGCGGGCGACGAGCAGGACGCCGGGCACGGGCACGGCCACGCGAGTGACGCGGAAGGCGCCGGGCACGGGCACGACGGGCAGGGGTCTTCCTCGCAGCACACGCATTCGGGGCCGACGCGGGCTTGGGCTGAGGTTCGGCGGTTGCTCGAGGAGGCGGCGCTGGACGAGCCGGTGCGGGCTCGCGCGCTCGACACGTTCGGGCGATTGGCTCGGGCCGAGGCGGCTGCTCACGGAGTGGATCCGGAGACGGTGCACTTCCACGAGGTCGGCGCGCTGGATGCGATCGCGGACATCGTCGGGGTCGCGGCGGCCGCGGTGAGTCTCGGGCTGGAGCGGGTCGTGGTGTCGACCATCGCGCTGGGCGGTGGGACGCAGGTCCGCGGGCAGCACGGTGGCATCCCGATTCCCGGCCCCGCGGTCCTGCACCTGGTGGCCGAGGCCGAAGCGCCGGTGATCGGCGGTACGGCGCCGTACGAGATGACCACGCCGACCGGGGCCGCGCTGCTCGCCACGCTGGCTGACGAGTACGGGATGATGCCGCCGATGCGCGTCAGCACGACCGGTGTCGGCGCCGGCGGGCGGGACCCGGTGGAGGTGCCGAACATCCTCCGCGTCATCGTCGGCGAGTCCACCGACCGCCCCGCGACCGAGCTGGTCTACGAGACGAACGTCGACGACCTCGACCCGCGGTTGTGGCCGCAGATCCTCGCGAAGCTGCTGGCCGCCGGTGCCGCCGACGCCTGGCTGACACCGATCCTGATGAAGAAGGGCCGCCCGGCCCACACCCTGTCGGTCCTGGTCACGGGCAAGAACGCGGCCGCGGTACGTCGGGTGATCCTCACCGAGACGACCGCGATCGGCCTGCGCGAGTACCCGATCAGCAAGCACGCCGCCGACCGCGAGTTCACCACGATCAAGCTCGACGGCACCTCGATCAGCGTGAAGATCGCCAGGTACGACGGTCAGGTGGTCAACGTGCAACCGGAGTACGACGACGTGGTCGCCGCCGCCACCGAACTCGGCCAACCGGTCAAACTCGTCCTGGCCCGCGCGATCGCCGCCGCCGAGTCCCTCTGGAGCTAGTGCGCCTCGGCGGCCTTCTGTGGGACTGGCTTCGGTTTGCGCCGGGGCCAGTCGTAGGGCCACCACTGGGCGCCGTTGCGGCGGGCCCAGACGATCAACGCGATCAGCACGCCCAGCTCGATCGCCGGGCAGATCGTGTCCCGCAGGCGCGCGCTGAAGAACTCCAGCGAGTCCGAGAGGCTCGCCGCGACCTGTCGCGCGTTCGGGTCCCGGCCGGGGACGTAGGCGATCGCGAGCATCGTCGTACGCACGACCATCAGTCCGTCGACCTTGGACGCGGCGACCGCGGCGAGGGCGACCCAGGCGATCACGTCGTACCAGGGCAGGGAGTACATCGCGGTGAGGACCCAGGCGATCGCGTAGATCGCGGTGTAGCGGATCGCGGCCGGGGTCGGGTCGTCGGGATGCGTTTGGGGCACCAACGACTTCGGCATCACCTGGGTGAGGAGGATCGCGACCACGATCAGCCCGACCCACGCGAGGATCGCCAGGACGGTCCGCACCAGGCCGTTCGGCAGGAACAGCGTGAAGAAGCTCAGCAGCACCTTGTGCGGCGTGCCCGTGGAGATGAACGACGTCTGCGACCGCGCCTGCTGGAACGCCTGCAGACCGACGATCGCGTACAGCCCGCCCATCGCGAGCGCACCACCACCGCAGAACCAGATGCACTTGCGGCGGTCGGCCCGCAGCGCCCACAGCATCGCGACGCCGACCAGGCCGATGGACAGCTTCGTGCAGCCCGCGACGCCGAGCATGATCCCGGCCAGGAACACGTGCCGCCGGAACAGCACCAGCGCGATCACCGCGAACATCACCGCGATCGCGTCGTTGTGCGCGCCCGCGAGAACGGCCCAGAGCAGCAACGGGTTCGCCAGGCTGAGCATGATCACTCGCCGACGGGCCGGCAGGTCCTTGCCGACCAGCTTCAGCAGCAGTAGCCCGGTGACGACCAGGCTGATCGCGACCGACAGCTGCAGCATCCAGACGGTGAGCTGCGCGGAGTTGCCACCGATCACCGACGAGAGCCACTGGATCCACGTCGCGATCGGCCCGTACACGCTGCGCGCGCCCTGCCACGGCCGCTCGGTCGCGGCGATCACCGGGTCGTACCCGAGCCGGATGGTGTCCGCCGGCGACGCCGTGTACGGGTCGCCGCCGAGCGACATGATCCGCCCGTACGCCGCATAGATCAGGACGTCGCCCGAGGCCATCGGGGGTACCAACGTGACGGCCGCCGTCGTACCGATGCCCAGGGCAATCAAACGGTCGATGCGCGGGGCCCAGCCGTGTTTCAGGGCCTTGGTGGCGAGATAGACGCCGTACCCGCCGAGCAGGATCGCGACGTAGATCATCACCGATACGAGCCAGTCGTTCGGCTTGGTGGTGAACCAGTACGACGGGAGCCACGAGTGCCGACCGGTCAGCGTCAGCACGACCACGGACGGACCGAGCAGCCCGACCGCGACGATCAGCGCCGTACACGCGAGGTAGAGAGCGACGGCGCGGCGACCGTACTTCCGGCCGAGCTCGACGTCGGGCGCGTCAGCAGTGCTCATTGCGCGGTCTTCCGCGGGAACAGACTGCGCAGCGACGGCCCACCACCGTCCGCGGGCAGCGCACTGCGGGCGGCGAGCGCACGACGGACGTGCAGGTACTGCTTCGCGCGGTGCAGTTGGCCGCGCAGATCCGTCCCGGTCGCGCGGTGCCGGACCTCGATCGGCACCTCGACGATCCGGAAGCCCTTCCGCCCCAGGTCGATCGTCAGCGCGGTCTCGACCCCGAACCCGGCGGCCAGCGGTACGGCGGAGTCGAACGCGGCCCGGGTCAGACAGCGCTGGCCGGACAGCGGCTGCTCCGGCGCCCAGCCGGTCGCCTCCTGGATCCCGGCCCGCGCGAGGCGCACCACGAACCCGTGACCGCCGGCCTTCGAGCCGTCGGTGCGGACCTGGGCCGGCAGCGTCCCGATGGTCATGTCCGCGCGCCCGGTCTGCACGGGCTGGATCAGCGGGCCCGCCGCGGTCGCCGTGTCGGTGAGGTCGGCGTCGAGGAACAGCAGGTGCCGCGGCCGGGCTCCGTCGCGCTCCGCGACCGCGGCCGCGCCGGTCTCCATCGCGGCGGCCTTCCCGCGGTTGCGCTCGTGCCGGACCACTACGGCTCCGGCGCGCGTGGCGGATTCCGCCGTACCGTCGCTGGAGCCGTCGTCGACGACCACGACCAGGTCGACACCGATGATCTTGTGCACCGCGTCGACGGTCGCCGCGATCCGCTCGGCCTCGTCCTTCGCCGGGATCACGCAGGCGACGGCACGCTCGAACGGTTCGGAGGACAATTCATCACCGGGCACAGCACCGCAGCCTAGTTCCTCTCCAGCCGATCGACCTCGTCCGTACCGTCCACCTGTGGATATTCGTCCTTTCGTACGACGGCCCGGTCAGCCAGGCGGGTCGCGGATATCAGCCAGGTGGCAGATGTTCCGGTCCGCCCGCGGCGGCAGGATTTCTGGTGTCAGGCCGATGCAGCGGCCGACCCGAACCGAAGGGGTACCGAAATGACTCGCACAGTGACCGCCAACATCTCGCTCTCGCTCGACGGCCGGGTGAACGGACCGGGCGGGGACTTCGACATGGGCTGGATCGTGCCGCACGCGATCACCGAGGGTGCCCGCGACCACATGCTCCGGGTGACCGAGCCGGCCACCACCGTGCTGCTCGGCCGGAAGAACTACCAGGGCTTCGGCGGCTTCTGGCCGGCGGTGGCCGATGACGAGACCGCGGCACCGCAGGACCGGGCCTTCTCACGCTGGCTGAACGAGACCGACAAGGTGGTCTTCTCGACGACGCTGACCGACGCCCCCTGGCAGAACTCCCGGATCGCCGAGGGCGAGCCCGCGGACGTGGTCAAGGAGCTGCGCGGCCAGGAGGACGGCGACATCATCGTGCTGGCCAGCTCCAGCGTGATCCGCGCGCTGCTGGCCGCGGACGAGGTCGACCGGCTGAGCATCACCCTGGACCCCGAGCTGGTCGGCGGCGGCGCCCGGCTGTTCGAGGACGGGCTGCCGGCCACGTCGTGGAAGCTGACCGACGCGACGCCGACCGAGTCCGGCGCGCTCTGCCTGCTCTACGACCGCGTGCGCTCCTGAAGTTGGCACTCCGGGGCATATTGTCGGACAATCAGACAGATTGGGCGGACTGTGCCGTAGCGTGGAAGACCACGACCGGAAGAAGGGCTGGGCGGATGACCGAGACGGGCGGAGTCAAGGCGTACGGCGTCGACGGCGAGGTCGGCCCGCTGCGCACGGTGATGCTGCACCGGCCGGGCAACGAGCTCCGTCGGCTCACCCCGCGGAACAACGACAAACTGCTGTTCGACGGCATCCCCTGGGTCGGTCGGGCGCAGGACGAGCACGACGCGTTCGCCCAGGCCCTCCGGGACCGTGACGTCGAGGTGCTGTACCTCGGCGACCTGCTGACGGAGGCGCTCAACGATCCCGAGGCCCGGGCGCGGGCTGTCGCGGGCGCCATCGAGGACCTCCGCCTCGGCGACACCCTGCGCGACTACCTGCGGGCGTCTCTCGGTGCGCTCGATCCGGCCGCGCTGGCCGAGGCGTTGATGGCCGGCGTACGGAACGACGAGGTGCGCGTGGGCGGGCTGGTGACGTCGCTGCTGGCGCACGAGGACTTCCTGATCGACCCGCTGCCGAACCTGCTCTTCACCCGGGACTCCAGCGTCTGGATCCGGGACTCGATCGCGGTCACCTCACTGGCGATGCCGGCCCGGATGCGCGAGACGCAGCTGACCGAGCTGATCTACACGTTCCACCCGCGGTTCGCGAGCGCCGACAAGGTGTACGACCACCAGTTGGAGCACGTGGAGGGCGGGGACGTACTGGCGCTCGGTCCCGGCGTTCTCGCGGTCGGTGTGGGCGAACGGACGACTCCGGCCGGTGTGGAGCGGTTGGCGCAGCGGGTGTTCGAGAAACGGCTGGCGCACACCGTGCTCGCCGTACCGATCGCGCAGCAGCGGGCGACGATGCATCTCGACACCGTGTGCACGATGGTCGACACCGACGCCGTACTGATGTATCCGAACATGGCCGAGGAGATGCGGGCGCTGGCGGTCACCACCGACGGCGCCGAGCTGCATGTGGCGGAGCCGGAGCCGTTCCTGGTCGCGGCGGCAAAGGCACTCGGCATCGACACGCTGCGCCGGATCGACACCGGGCTGGACCCGGTAACGGCCGAGCGGGAGCAGTGGGACGACGGGAACAACACCCTGGCGGTCGCGCCGCGCGTGTGCATCGCGTACGAACGGACCGTGGAGACGAACGCACGACTCGAGGAGTCCGGGATCGAGGTCATCCGGATCTCCGGCTCCGAGCTCGGCTCGGGCCGCGGCGGACCGCGCTGTATGTCGTGCCCGGTACTGCGGGCACCGGTGGGCGCGTAAGCCCAACGACACGCGGAGTGAAATCGGGGCTTGTGGCCCGGCATCATCCTGAGTACTCTTCATGCCTAGGCCCAGGCCCTGTTGCTCCCCCGTCAGCAGGACTTGGGCCGTCCACGTTCCACGGTGAGATCGAGCCAGTTGGCCTAGACCACTGTGGGTGAACGAAACGCCCACCCCGGCAGCAGCCAGGGGTGGGCGTTCGTCGTTTCAAGCGGTCAGCGGATGGTGAGCTGGCGGCTGGCCAGGCCGGCGCGGGCCGCGCGCTCGTCGGTGGTGAGCGGCGCGTCGGTGGCGAGCGCCTTCTCCAGAGCGGCAGCGAAGTCGGCGGCCGGCTTCTCGACGTCGGTGGCCTCGGTCCCGGCCGGGAGCTCCCAGACCGGCGCCAGTACGCCGAGGGCGCGGAAGGAACCGATCAGGCGGCTGCCGTTGATGATCGCCGACGAACCGGCGGCGTGCAGCCGGGCGAGCGCGTCGAGCACCGTGTCCTCGGTGTGCGGCAGCACCCAGCGCAGGTAGATGCGGTCGCCGATCTGCGTCCAGTACGCCGCGTCCACCGACTCCAGCCGGACGGTCGGGGCGGCCGCGGCGTTCGCGCGCTCCAGGCCGGCGGCGACCTCACCGGTCGGGTCCTCGACGTTCTCTCCGACCCAGTAGTCGAAGCCCTCGTGGACCTTGATCTCCAGCGGCTTGGAGGTGTCGATCAGGTCCTGCAGCCGCGGTCCGTCCTTCATCAGGTCGCCGAGCTGGATCGGGTTCCCGGGCTCGGTCCGCAGCGCGGCGGTGATCGCGTGGCCGAGGTCGCGGCTCGGGTCACCCGACGACGCGTGCGTCTGCAGGCCGATCCAGATCGTCTCGTCGTCGCGCACCAGACCCGGCATCGCCATCGGCAGCAGCGTGACCAGGTTGACCACCTTGCCGGCGTTGTCGCCGACCAGCTCGACCTGCACGGTGCCGGACGGGACGATCTCGCGGAACGCGATCAGGTCACACTCGGACGGCAGCCCCTCGAACGGCCGCACCACGAACGCATCGGCCGCCTGCGCCCGGTCCTTGCCGTGGCACTGCTTGAACCGCTTGCCCGAACCGCACGGGCAGGGTTCCCGCGGCCCGACGTCGACCAGATCGGCGGGGTCGAGCGTGACGGTCGTCGTCGTGTTCTTCGCGCGCTGCCGCGACTTCTTTCCCATAACCACGCAGTCTTGCAGCCCAGCACGCCCCGGAGCCAACTCACCCGGGGCTGCCGGCGCCGGTCAGTTCGGGATGACAGCGTGGACCGTGCGGTGGTGGGCGGCGGTGCGGACGTCCCAGCCCGAGGTGAGCATCTCGACGATGGCCAGACCGCGGCCGCCGACCGACTCCGGGTGGGTGTCGCTGATGCGCTGCGGTTCGGTGTCACCACGGCCGTCGGTGACCTCGACATGGATTCCGGCCTTGTCGATCCACCAAGCGGCACGGACCTCGCCCGACGGCAGCGGCGGGGCGTACCGGATCGCGTTCGACAGCAGCTCCGTGAGGACGAGCTTGGCGTCCTCACAGGCATTTCCGGCCACCCTGTACCGCTTCAGGTAGGTGGCCAGACGGCGTCGTGCGTCCGCTACCGCGGACACTTCGTGCGGGAGTACGACGTCCACGACGCTCACGTCGGCGGGCAAGGTCGCTGAGGACAAGCAGGGTCTCCTCGATGATCGGAACAGCCATAGGAACATCTGCCCACGATCCGGCCCCGGAAAACCACTGCAAGTATTCCGTTACATAGCCACCGCGGAGTTCCCGCCTAAACTCCGGGAAACCGTGATGAAATCGACGGATTGAGCGTTAAGAATAACCGCCCGCATTCGCGTCACTACGTATCCATACCAGCGTGACACAAGCCACACAATCCGTGCCGAAGTGTCACAAACCCGCAGGTCAGGTACGGCGTCCTACATCTTCCGGCCCTTCTGCGAGCACCCGCAGCGCGACGTCCGGCCGGTCGCTGATGACCGCGTCGACACCGAGCTCGCGGCAGCGCCGGACGTCTTCCTCGGCGTTCACGGTCCAGACATGAACCTGGTGCCCGTGTTTCTGCGCGCGCTCGACGTACTCCGGGTGCGCGGTGACGATCTCCAGGCTCGGGCCGGCGTACGAGACGCCGGTCGGCAGCGAGCCGTCGCGGAAGCGCAGCGGGATGCGGTCCATCAGCAGGACGGTGCGCAGCCCGGGCGCGGCCGCCCGCATCCGGCGCAGCGACAGCCAGGAGAAGCTCATCACCCGGGCCGGCGACTCCGTCCCGAGCTTCGGGTGCGCCCAGCCGTAGCGGTCCAGGGTCTCGATCAGGCGGCGCTCGACGCGCCCGGCATACCGGGTCGGGTGCTTGGTCTCGATCGCCAGCTCGACCGGGCGGCCGGCGTCCCGGACGGTCGCCAGCAGCGTGTCGAGCGTCAGCACCTTCCGGCTGTCGAGGTCGGGCAGCTCGGTCTCCTCGTCGACGTCGGCCCCCTGGTGTTTCCACGAGCCCCAGTCGTAGGTCTCGAGCTCTTCGAGGGTCATCGTGGACAGCACGCCCTGGCCGTTCGAGGTGCGCTCGATCCGGCGGTCGTGCACGCAGACCAGATGCCCGTCCTTGGTCAGCCGGACGTCGCACTCGAGTCCGTCCGCACCGACGTCGATCGCCCGCCGGTACGCCGCGAGCGTGTGTTCAGGATCGACTGCACTGGCGCCGCGATGGGCAACGACGCGCGGGAGCTTCCGCATGCAGGAAACTCTTTCACACGATGCCGGTGGATCGGGGGACGAGACATACCCTCACGCCATGGACATGCGCGCGATCGTGCTGGACGGGCCGGTGCAGCCGGAGGAACTGCGGGTGCGACGGGTCCCCGTCCCCGAACCGGGCCCGGGCTGGGTGCGGATCAAGGTCGAAGCGTTCGGGCTGAACCGGTCGGAGTACCACCTCCGGGCCGGCCTCGCGACGAACGCGCGCTTCCCGGTCATCCCGGGCATCGAGGCGGCCGGGACGATCGACCTGGCGCCCGGTGATGAGTTCGCCGAAGGCCAGCAGGTCGTCGCGATGATGGGCGGGATGGGCCGCGAGTTCGACGGCGGGTACGCCGAGTACGCCGTCGTTCCCGTGTCCTCGGTGATCCCGGTGACGACCGACCTGGACTGGGCGACGCTCGGCGCGCTGCCGGAGATGCTGCAGACCGCCCACGGATCGCTCCACACCGGGCTGGCGATCGAGCCCGGCCAGTCGCTCCTCGTCCGCGGCGGTACGTCGTCCGTCGGCGTGGCGGCCGCAGTCCTCGCGAAGGAGGCCGGGCTGACCGTGTTCTCGACGACGCGGAATCCGCAGCGGGCCGACGTACTGCGTGAGCTCGGTGTCGATCACCCGATCGTTGACGACGGCAACGTCGCGGCGAAGGTCCGGGAGATTCTCCCGCAAGGCGTGCACGCGGCGCTCGAATTGGTCGGCACCAATGTCCTTCCGGACACCCTGCAGGCGACCGCGATCCACGGCACGGTGTGTTTCACCGGAATGCTGAGTGATTCCTGGACGATCCCGGACTTCTACCCGATCGGTTACCTCCCGAACGGCGTCCGGCTGACGGCGTACGGCGGCGAGAGCTCGGACCTCCCGGCGGCCGCGTTCCAGCGGTACGTCGACCTCGTGGCCGCGGGCAAGCTGCCGATCCGGATCGACCGGGTGTTCACGATGGACGAGATCGGCGAGGCGCACCGGATCATGCAGGACGGTACGGCGGTCGGGAAGCTGGTGGTGCGGGTCGGGGGTCCCGCCACCTGACGGGACCCCCAACGTTCTCAGGCGGTCGCCTCCTGGAGTTCCGCCGTACGCCCGGTCGGTCGGGGCAGGCCGTAGTGGTCGCGCAACGTCGTACCGGAGTACTCGGTGCGGAACAGGCCGCGGGACTGCAGGATCGGGATCACCTCGTCCACGAACGTGGTGAGCCCGGACGGGAGCACCGGCGGCATGATGTTGAAGCCGTCGGCGGCACCCGCCTCGAACCAGTGCTGGATCGCGTCCGCGACCTGCTCCGGCGTACCGGTGAAGGTCCGGTGACCACGTCCGCCACCGAGGCGGCCGATCAGTTCCCGCACGGTCAGCTGCTCGCGCCGGGCCAGGGACACGATCAGCGTGTAGCGGCTCTTCGCGCCCTCGATCTCGTCCTCGTCGGGCAACTCGGCCGGCAACTGCTGGTCGAACGGGAGGTCCTCGGGCGTCACCCGTAGCGTCTTCGCGAGCTGCAGCCGTGCGTACTCGGGCCGGATCAGCGCGTCCAGCTGATGCTCCAGCCGTTCCGCCTCCTCGACCGTGGACCCGATCACCGGCACGATCCCGGGCAGGATCTTCACCTCGGACGGATCCCGTCCCAGCGCGACCGCACGCGCTTTCAGGTCCCGGTAGAAGTCCTGCGCGTCCTCCAGCGTCTGCTGCGCGGTGAACACCGCCTCGGCGTACCGCGCCGCCAGGCCCTTGCCGTCCTCCGACGACCCGGCCTGCACGATCAGCGGATGTCCCTGCGGCGACCGGGGCAGGTTCAGCGGCCCGCGCACCTGGAAGTACCGGCCGACGTGGTCGATCGGCAGCACCCGCTCCTGCACCGCCCACACCCCCTCGGCCTTGTCCGCGACCGCCGCGTCGTCCTGCCACGAGTCCCACAGCTTGTACGCGACCTCGAGGAACTCCGCCGCCCGCTCGTACCGCTCCGCGTGCGCCGGCTGGTCGGCGAGGTTGAAGTTCCGCGCCGCCTCCGGCCCGGCCGTGGTGACCACGTTCCACCCGGCCCGGCCACCGCTGACGTGGTCGATGCTGGCGAACCGCCGCGCGAGGTTGAACGGCTCGTTGTACGTCGTCGACGCGGTCGCGATCAGTCCGATCCGAGACGTCACGCCCGCCAGCGCCGCGAGCAGCACCGTCGGGTCCAGCGCGCCCGCGGGACGCCGGCCGACGGTCCCGATCAGCACCGGTGAATCGGCGAAGAAGATCGAGTCGAACTTCCCGCGCTCCGCGGTCCGCGCCAGCTCCTGGTAGTGCTCGATCTTCACGTTCGCGAACGGGTCGCTCTCCGGCAGCCGCCAGGACGCCTCGTGGTGCCCGGTACTCATCAGGAACGCGTTCAGGTGCAACTGCTTGCTCATACCGAGACTCCCAAGGCGTCGAGAAGCCGCGCACGGACCGCGGCGAATCCTGGATCGGCCGCACTCCGCGGCGCCGGCAGGTCGATCGTCTCCGCGGCGACGATCCGGCCGGCGTCGAGCACGATCACCCGATCGGCCAGCACGATCGCCTCGTCGACATCGTGCGTGACCAGCAGTACGGCGGGTTGGTGCGCGGCGCACAACTTCCGCAACAACACATGCATCTTCAGCCGGGTCAACGCGTCCAGCGCTCCGAACGGCTCGTCCGCGAGCAACAACTCCGGCTCGCGCACCAGCGATCGGGCCAACGCGACCCGCTGCTGCTCGCCACCGGACAACTCGTTCGGCCAGGCCTTCTCCCGACCGGCCAGTCCGACTTCCTCGAGACTCTGCCGACCACGCTCGCCGGCGTCGGGCAGCCCGAGCACGACGTTGTCGAGAACTTTTGCCCACGGCAACAACCGGGAGTCCTGGAAGACCACTGACACGTTCTCCGGGACCGACACGTCACCGGATCCCTCGACGTCGAAGTCCAGCCCGGCCAGTGCCCGCAGCAAAGTGGACTTGCCGGAACCGCTCTTGCCGAGCAGGGCGACGAACTCGCCTGGTTCGATGTCCAGGTCCACACCGTCGAGCACGGCGCGTTCGTCGTACCGGCGGACCAGGTCGCGGACCTGGACCGTCCTCACGAGGCTAGCGTTCGGCGCCATGACAGGGCCCTCCTCTGGATCAGGCGGACGACCGCGTCGGAGAGCAGGCCGAGGACGCCGTACACGACCAGGCCGACGATGATGATGTCGGTCTGTCCGTACGTGCGGGCCAGCTCCATCATGTAGCCGATTCCGCTGGTGGAGTTGATCTGCTCGACGACGACCAGCGATAGCCACGCACCGGTCACCGCGAACCGCAGCCCGAGCAGGAACCCGGGCAGGGCTCCCGGCAGTACGACGCGGCGGATGAACTGCCATTGCGAGAGACCGACCGTCTGCGCGAGTTCGACGTACCGGCTGTCGATGGTGCGCAGGCCGTTGTGGGTGTGGATGTAGACCGGCACGAACACGCCGAGCAAGATCGTGACGACCTTCATCGACTCGCCGATGCCGAGCCAGAGGATCAGCAGCGGCAGCAGGGCGAGCGACGGGATCGCCCGCTTGATCTGGATCGGTCCGTCGAGGACGGCCTCACCGAGGCGGGACAGGCCGGAGATCAGGGCGAGTACGACGCCCAGCACGATGCCGAGCGCGAGTCCGACCAGTGCACGCTGCGCCGACGTCCACAGGTTCGACTGCAGCCGGCCGTCCGCGATGAGGTCGCCGGCCGTGCTCACCACGGTCCACGGCGCGGACAGGATTCGTTGGTCGATCCAACCAGCCGCGGATCCGATGCTCCAGATCACCAGCAGCAGCACCGGACCGATCGCGGCCCCGAACCTGATCGGCTTCCCCGGCCCGAGCCGCCGGCGGCGTACGACGGGTTTCGCGGTGGTCCGGGTCCGTAACCCGGGCAGGGTGGTCGCGCTCATTTGGCGCCGCCCTTGATCGCGTCCGCGGCGACGGTCTGGAACCGCAGGTCGTAGAGGTCCTTGGCCTGGATCACCGGCTTGTCGGTCTCCTTGGCGAGCAGCTCGATGGTCTCCTGCTGCCGCTGGATCGCGTCATTCCAGTCCGCCGGGATGTCCGGGTGACCGGCGTTGTCGACCAGCCACTGACCATCCGCCTCGCTGAGGCCCTGGTCCTTCACGTAGTACCCCGCGATCCACTCCTTGGGGTGCTTGTCGATCCAGTTCTGCGCGATCCCCCAGGCGGCGACGTACGCGCGGATCGCGGCCGCCTTGCCCGGGTCCTCCAGCGACTCGACCGGCCCGTAGAGGTGGCCGGCGTCGTCGCGCAGGCCGTGGTCGATCACGCTCGCGCCGTCCTTGCCGTACTTGGCCAGGTACCGCTTGATCTGGACGCCGCCGATCGGGGCGACGTCGACCTGCTTCGAGGAGAGCGCGTTCGAGTACACGTCGCCGGTGCTCGGCAGCTCGATCAGCTTCACGTCCTCCTTGGTCAACCCGGCCTTCTTCAGCACCTTGAGGATCAGCGCGCCCTGCGCCTGACCCGGGCTGTACGCGATCTTCTTGCCGCGCAGGTCGCCGAGCGTCGACACCGATACCCCGGGCGCGACCCCGAGCTTGTAGATCGGGTGCTTGATCGCGTCCTGCCGGAACTTGGAGGCGACGATCTTCACGTGCAGCCCGGTCCAGGTCGCGTTGATCGGTGGGATCTCGGCGACCGAACCGAGGTCGAGGGCATGCGCCCGGAACGCCTCGGTGGTCTGCGGACCGCCACTCAGGTTGGCGAACTGGACGTACTTCGACACCGCGTCGTACTGACCGGAGAGCTTCAGCGCGACCTCGGTGGCGGGGTCACCGACCACGATCTTGGCGCCGGCCGGGACGGTGGTCGGCAGCGGCGCGTCGAGCGAGAGCTTCGCGGCGGCGTCGCCACCGGCGTTGGCATCACCGCCGCAGCCGGTCAGCAGGGCCACTGTGGACAAGGCGGCGAGGGCAGCGGTCAGGACGGCGAACTTACGGATCTCAGGCATGGTGTGCTTTCGGGGTGGCGGTGGCGTAACGGCCGTCGTGGTAGAGGAGCGGCTCGTGTTCACGGCGTTCGGTATGGGTGGCGAGGCGGGCGACGACCAGGTAGTGGTCGCCGACGGCGAAGCGGTGCTCGACGTGCGCGCGCAGGTAGCTCGGGGCGTCGTCGAGGACGGGCTCGCCGGAGTCGAGTCGGGACCATCGGGTCGGCTCGGCGAACCGATCGATCCCGCTGGTCGCGAACCGGCCGGCGATCCCGTGCTGGTCGGCGGACAGGAAGTTGATCACCACGCTGGACGCCGTACTCACGGTCGGCCAGCTGGAGGCGCTGGTCGCGATCGCGAACGAGACCAGTGGCGGCAGCAGGCTGATCGAGACGAGTGAGGTGGCGGTGAATCCGACCGGGCCGTGACCGGCGTCCGCGGTGATCACCACGACACCGGCGGCGTGGCGACGGAAGACGGTGCGGTAGACGTCGGCGTCCACCACCCGCTCCTGGGCATGGTCGGGGACGACGGACAGGGCAGGACGGTTCAGGGCAGGCAAAGACATGTCTCTCCCTCGGAATCGGGGCAGGGACGACCGGCAGCAGTGACCGGGCGGAAGACAGAGGCAGAGGCCTCATGAAGTGCGAAGCGGGACAGCCTCGCGCAGTACGAGGACAGGGCTCACCGACAGGTGGCGCTCGCCGTCCGCAGGAGATCGATGACGCGACGGCGGGTGAGGAAGGTCGTCGTCATGTCAGATATCTTCGCATCAATGTCTACTGACTAAGTGGACAATCTCGTGATGCGGACTCACACGCTCCACCGGTGATGCGTTCTACTTACGTGATGGCTCGGGAGAAGGTCGTACTGCCGCCGTTCCAGGCGCTGATCGACGCGCACTGGCGGGACGTGGGCCGGCTGGCGCGCGCGCTGGCCGGACCGGTGGACGGCGACGACGTCGCGCAACGCGCCTGGGAGAAGGCGTATGCGGCGTACCCGGCACTGACGTCGGCGAAGAACCTGCGCGGCTGGCTGCTCACCATCACTGCCCGGTGCGCGACCGACGTCCACCGGGCGCGGAAACCGCAACGCCCACTGGACGAGGCGCCGCCGGTCGCGGTCGAAGGCCCGGACGCCGCCGACTGGCCCGACCCCGACCTGTGGCAGGCGGTCAACCAGCTCCCGGAGCGGCAACGCTTCGCGATCACGCTCAAGTACGTCGGCGACCTGGACCACCACGGCGTGGCCGCCGCTCTGGACACCACGCCCGCCGCGTCGCGCCGGCTCGTCAGCGACGCGCTGTCGACCCTGCGCACGAAACTCGGAGTAAACGATGACTGATCTCGAGAGCCGGCTGACCCGGCTCAGCACACTCGACCCGAAACCACCGATCCTCCCGGCGGCGGACGTCGCCTACACCCTGCACGACACCCCGATCGGGACCCTGCTGCTCGCGATCACGCACGGCCGGGTGGTGGCCAGCTCCTTCGGCGACGAGGAGACGATGACCAATCGGCTCGCCCGCGCGATCTCCCCGCGAGTACTGCGTCAGGCCCGCCCACTGGACGACCTGCGCCGCCAGCTCGACGAATACCTGGCCGGTGAGCGTCAGGCCTTCGACGTCGAGGTGGACCTGGCGCTGGCGACACCGTTCCAGCGGTTGGTCCTGAACGATCTCCCGAGCCACACCAGCTACGGCGCCACGACGACGTACGGCGCGGTCGCCTCCGACATCGCGAAACCCAAGGCGTCCCGCGCGGTCGGGACGGCCCTCGGGGCGAACCCGGTGTGCGTCGTGCTGCCGTGCCACCGGGTGGTCGGCGCGAGCGGCGCCCTCACGGGGTACGCCGGTGGGCTCGACGCGAAACGCTTCTTGCTGAATCTCGAAGCAAAAAGCTGAGTTTTCCGGAATCGTCCGGAATGGATTTAGACTGAATACACAAAGGAGCAGATCCCCAATGTGGAGTGGGGATCTGCTTCTTGTTTCCGGTCAGGCGGCGCGGGCGACGGAATTTCCTGACGCGTCAGTCATTCGACGGTTGGTGGATCTCCAGGATCAGCCGGCGGCGACCGCCCCAATCCCGTTTGTAGACCTTGTAGTCGTCGATTCCGGCGGCCGCGCAGAGCCGTCCGTAGCTGATCTCGTCGTGGATGAAATGCACGCTGCTGGTGTCGTCGGCGTGCTCGGTGGTGACGATCCGGTGCTCGGGTCCCTGCCGCAGGCCGTTGGCGATCTCGGCGGCCGTCGCCGGTCCCCAGGCCGGGCCCTCGATGATCGCGATCCCGCCCGGCTTCAGCACCCGGGAGATCTCGCAGATCGTGGAGATCTGCTCGTCCTCGGCGAACAGCTCGTGGAACGCCGTCCACAGGCAGATCACCGCGTCGAACGAGTCCCACTTGTACGGCAGGTCGGTCATCGAACCGATCGCCCAGTCGACCGCGAGCTCGTCCTCCGCGGCCCGGGCGCGGCCGGCCTCGATCAGGTTCGGCGAGATATCCAGCGCACGGACGACCTTGCCCGCCCGCCGCAGCGGCAGCGCGACCCGGCCGTACCCGCAGCAGAGGTCGAGCACCGTCTCCCGGTCGGCGAGCAGCTCCTCGACGGCCTTGACGATCAGCGCGTCCCGCTCCGGCGTCGTACGCGCGGCCAGGCCGTCGGCCCCGAGTTCCGCATATTCGGCCCGGCTACGCAGTGCGGAATTCAGCATGCTGTCAGTATTCCGGTACCCCCGGGTCAGTTGTCCAGCAGGGATCTCGCGGTGCCGAAGAACTCACGGATGCCGGAGAGCTGCGCCAGTTCGGACAGCGGCCGCACGGCGCCGAACGGGGCGTTCCAGAATTCACCGGTCCGCGGCGTCGGCAACCCGACGTACGCGTAGGGCTCGGGCTGGTCGTCGTCGCCTGGTGAGACGCCGTAGTTGACCTTGTCGATGCTGACTCCGACGTCGAAGTGCTCGGGCCAGAGCGTCGGGGTCTCACCCGGCGCGAGGTCCCGGAGTGCGGCGTCACCGCGGGCGAAGGCATCCTCGAGCAGCCGGGTGGCCGCCGGGTCGATCTCCAGGTGGTCGTCCGGCGCGATCTTCGGACCACCGGAGTACACGTCGTCGAGTCGGCTCGCCTCGACACCGACGGCCGCGGCGAGTTCGGCGTACGTGCCGGTCAGCCGCACCGAGACCGTCGGCGAGACCAACGAGTCGCCGGCGACCCGCAGCGTGCCGTCCAGGGTGCCGAAGCCGCCCGGTACGACGCGCAACCTGATACCGCGGCCTTGACGGTGCTGGGGTCCGGCCAGCAGCAGTTCGGCGACGCCGTGCAGGGATCGGCGGGTTACGGCGAGCGAACGTGCGTGCATGGTGGCCCCTCTTCCTGTAACGCCTGATCGGTGGCCGGCACTGATCTGTTGGACGGTCTGTGTCGCGAGGGGCGGGAGACGTTACATGTCAGCGAATTGGCATCGGGTGAACGACATCGACGTACCGGCGGAAGGGCGGGTCCGCAGCGTCGCTGTGGACGGTCGGAGTATCGCGATGGCGCGTTGTGGGGCGCGACTCGGCGCACTGGAGAACAAGTGTCCGCATCAGGGCGGTCCGCTCGGTGAGGGCTCGATCGAGAAGGGGCTGCTGCGCTGTCCGTGGCACGGGTACGACTACGACCCGATCACCGGTCAGCCACCGGAGGGGTTCTCCGACGGCGTTCCGTCGTACGACGTGGACGAGCGCGCCGACGGTGTCTACGTACAGCTTCCGGAACTGCCGACGCAGGTACGGACCGTCGCGGACGTGCTGGTCGAGACGTTGGTGGCGCACGGGATCACGCACGTCTTCGGCATGGTCGGGCACTCGAACCTCGGGTTCGCCGACGCGATGCGGCGCGCCGAGGACCGCGGCGAACTCACCTACATCGGGATCCGCCACGAGGGCGCCGCAGCGTTCGCGGCCAGCGCCTACGGCAAGCTGACGGGCCGGCCGGCCGTGTGCTTCGCGATCGCAGGCCCGGGGTCGACCAACCTGCTGACGGGACTGTACGACGCCAAGCTCGACGGCTCGCCCGTGATCGCGGTCTCCGGACAGGTGCCGTCGAAGTGGCGCGGCCGCGGGGCGTTCCAGGATCTCGATCTGACCGCGGTCTTCAGCGACGTCGCGGTCTCGAGTACGTCGGTGCACGCGGGCAGTGATCATGCCGAGCTGGCCGCGCTCGCGGTCAAGCACGCGATCGACGGCCGTGGCGTCGCGCACCTGGTGCTGCCCGACGAGGTCCAGGTCCAGCCGTCCGACGCACCGGCCACGCGCCCGGGTGGACGGCTGTCACCGCGTCTCATCCGGCCGGACAAAGGCACCCTGGCGCGGGCCGCCGCGATGATCCACGACGCCCGCCGACCGGTCCTGATCGTCGGCCACGGTGCTCGCCGCGCCGAGACCGAGGTCCGCGAGCTGGCCGAGCGTCTCAACGCACCCGTGCTGACCACGTTCAAGGCCAAAGGGCTGGTGCCGGACACTCATCCGCTCGGCGCCGGAGTACTCGGCCGCAGCGGTACGCCGGTGGCGAGCTGGCTGATGAACGAGTCGGATCTGCTGATCGTGGTCGGCGCTTCGTTCTCGAACCACACCGGCATCGCGGCGTACAAGCCGATCGTCCAGATCGACGACGACCACGCCGCCATCGGCCGCTTCGACCCGGTCGCCGTGGACGTGCTGGGCGACTCCCAACTGGCGCTGGCCACGCTCACCAGGATGCTCGCCGACACCAAGGCCGAGGACCAGCGGCCGGACCTCGCCGAACGCTGGGCGATCTGGCGGGCGGAGAAGAAGCGCCGGGTCGACGACGATCGCGGCAAGGGCGTGTCGGCGGCCGCGGTCTTCGACGCGCTGTCCAGGCACCTGCCCGCGGACGCCGTCGTGACCGTTGACGTCGGCAACCATGCGTACTCGCTCGGCCGGTACCTGGAGTCGAAGGGCCAACCGGTGCTGATGTCCGGCTACCTCGGGTCGATCGGCTTCGGGTACCCGGCGGCACTCGGCGCCTGGGCCGCCGCACCCGGCCGGCCGATCGTCGCGGTCACCGGCGACGGCGGCTTCGGGCAGTACGCCGCCGAACTCACCACCGCGGTCAAGTACGGCATCGGGATCAAGCACGTCCTGCTCGACAACCACTCGCTCGGCAAGATCAGCAAGGAACAACTCGCCGCCGACTACCCGGTCTGGCACACGACCCTGCACAACCCGGACTGGGCGTCGTACGCCGAACTCTGCGGCGCGACCGGCCTGCGGGTCACCCGACGCGCGGACCTGGACGCCGCGATGACCGAACTGTTCGCCGCCACCGGACCAGCCCTGCTCTGCATCGAGCAGGACGCGGAACTGCTTTAGGAGCCACCGATGACCGAGTACGCCGACCTTCGCGCACTGTTCGTCAACTGCACGCTGAAACGCTCGCCCGCCGTCAGCAACACCGAGGGCCTGGTCGACATCAGCCGGAAGATCCTGGAGAAACAGGGTGTCCAGGTCGACGTGATCCGGGCCGTCGATCACGACATCGCGACCGGGGTCTGGCCGGACATGACCGAGCACGGCTGGGCGGTCGACGCGTGGCCCGCGATCCAGGAGCAGGTGCACGCGGCCGACATCCTGGTGATCGCCGGGCCGATCTGGCTGGGCGACAACAGCTCGGTGACCAAGCGGGTGATCGAGCGCTTGTACGGCAACTCGTCGGTTCTCAACGAGCACGGCCAGTACGCGTACTACGGACGCGTCGGCGGCTGCCTGATCACCGGGAACGAGGACGGGGTGAAGCACTGCGCGATGAACGTCCTCTACTCGCTGCAGCACCTCGGCTACGCGATCCCGCCCCAGGCCGATGCCGGCTGGATCGGCGCGGCCGGACCCGGGCCGTCGTACCTGGATGCCGGATCGGGTGGGCCGGAGAACGACTTCACCAACCGGAACACCACCTTCATGACCTGGAACCTGCTGCATCTCGCCCGGATGATGAAGGATTCCGGCGGCATCCCGGCGTACGGCAACCAGCGGTCGGAGTGGGATGCCGGCTGCCGATTCGACTTCGAGAACCCGGAGTACCGCTGACCCGGCTGTTGTACCGTCTGCCTGTGGGGGTGGTGGTGCCGACGGACGACGTACTCGTCGCCGGTCTGCGTACCGGGGACGAGGACACGTTCGCGTGCCTGCTGAACGGCTGGTCGGGCTCGATGCTGCGGCTGGCCCGGTCGTTCGTGTCGACCACGGCCAGCGCCGAAGAGGTTGTCCAGGACACCTGGCTGGCGGTGTTCGAAGGGATCGAGCGCTTCGAGGGCCGGTCGACGCTGCGTACCTGGGTGTACCGGATCCTGGTCAACATCGCGCGGAAGCGGGCTGTCCGCGAGCAGCGCACCGTACCGTGGACCAGCCTGGCCCCGGATCACGGGCCGACGATGGACCCGAAGCGGTTCCGGGGCGCCGGCGACCAGTACCCGGGCGGGTGGCGCACGTTCCCGGAGCGCTGGCCGACCACCGAGACCGAGGTCCTTGCACACGAGGTCCGGGCGGCGGTGGCGGCGGCGATCGACGGCCTGCCGGTCCGGCAGCAGGTCGTCCTGACGCTCCGGGACATCGACGGCCACGATGCCGAGGACGTGTGTGCCCTGCTGGAGATCTCGATGGCCAATCAGCGGGTCCTGCTGCACCGCGCCCGGGCGAACGTCCGCGGCCGGCTCGAGCGCTATTTCGGAGGAGCCGGCTCATGACGTGCGCCGAACTGGTCGAACTGGTCACCGCGTATCTCGACCATGCATTGGACCCGGAGACCGAGCAGCGATTCGTCGACCATCTCGAGCTCTGCGACGGCTGCGAGATCTACGTCGAGCAGATCCGCCGTACCGTCGCCGAGATCGGCCAGGTCGAGCCACAGCACCTATCCGCGGAGACCCGCGACGGCCTGATGGACGCGTTCCGCGGCTTTCCTCGCCGCTGAGGCGTAACGCCCGGCCGCGGCGGCGGCACTGATCCGGTATGCCGCACGGTTGAGTTCACCAATCTGTTCGCGGTCACGGTGATCGCGTTGCTCGCACCGCTGCTGCTCGGGCTCGCACCGCGACTCCGCGTGCCTGCCGTTGTGCTGGAGATCGTGGCCGGGATCATCGTCGGGCCGTACGGACTGGGACTGGTCGCGGTCGACCTGCCCGTTCAGATCGTCGCCGTGCTGGGCCTCGGCTTCCTGCTGTTCCTGGCCGGCCTGGAGATCGACGTACACCGGCTCCGCGGCCAGGTGCTGCGACTGGCGGTCCTCGGGTACGTCGTGACTCTGCTGCTCGGTTCACTCGCCGGAGTCGGCCTGTCTGCGGCCGGGTGGGTGCACAGCCCGTTGCTGCTCGCAGTGACGTTGTCCGCGACCTCGCTCGGGCTGGTGGTTCCGGTGCTCAAGGATGCCGGCCAGTCGGAGAGCAGCGTCGGGCAGTTCGCGATCGCCGCCGCGTCAGTTGCTGACTTCGCCGCCGTACTGGTGCTGTCGCTGGTGTTCTCGACCGAAGGCGGCAGCGCGGGCGAACGGCTGGTGATGGTCGGACTGTTCGCATTGCTCGTTGTCGTCACCGGACTGGTCGTCGCCACCGCCGGACGGTCGCAGCGACTCGGCGGAGTGTTGCTGCGACTACAGGACACGACGGCGGAGATCCGGGTCCGGGCCGCGGTGGCGCTGCTGGTCGCCTTCGTGGTGCTGGCCGAGCAGTTCGGACTGGAGACGATCCTCGGCGCGTTCCTGGCCGGTGCGGTGATCGGTCTGGTGGATCGCGACGCCGAGTCGCATCCACGTTTCCGGATCAAGTTGGAGGCGTTGGGCTACGGCTTCCTGATTCCGGTGTTCTTCGTGACCAGCGGACTGCGTCTCGATCTTCGCGGTCTGCTCGACGACCCGGCCGCGCTGGTTCGCGTCCCGCTCTTCCTGGTCGCGTTGCTCGTGGTCCGGGGAGTACCGGCGTACCTTGCGGTCCGGAGGCTGGGATCCCGGGCGACAGCCGCAACGGCCTTGCTGCAGGCGACATCGCTGCCGTTCATCGTCACCGCGACGCAGATCGGCGTACTCACCGGTCTGATGACTCCGGTCACCGCCGCAGCCCTGGTCTGCGCCGGGTTGCTGTCTGTGTTGGTGTTCCCAACGGTCGCGCTGGTGTTGCTCAGGCAGCCTGTCGGCGACCGATCCGGCCCAGAAGTACAGCGGCCAGCATCGAGACGATGATCGACGTATAGGTCGCGCCGAGCCAGGTCGGTACCGGCTGGTGGTTGAACAGTCTTTGCTGAAGGTCGGTCCAGAACGGTGACCAGCCGCCGACGGTGCCCGGGTTGACGAGCTGGTACGCCGTGAAACCGATCAGCCACGCGAGGGTCGGTTGCCAGCGGAACTTCGCCGTATCGGAGACGTCCCAGTTCATCTTGCTCACGATGAAGAAGTCCGCGATCGCGACCGCGAACAACGGGATGAAGACCGAGCCGATCAGGTAAAGGAACTGCGTGTAGTTGCCCAGGTCAATGAACAGTGCGATGCCGGTGGCGATGATGCCGATCGCGACCGAGATCCACCGCCGGTCGATGTGGCCGATCAGGTTGTGGGCGGCCATCGTGGTCGAGTAGACGTTCGCGTAGGCCTCATCGACCTCGTCCACCAGCAGGACGAACAGTGCGATCGCGCCGGCCGGCAGGGTGACCAGTGCGGTGATCACGTCCTCGCTGTTGGTCTGCAGCGTCGCGACGGCGACGACACCGAGGGCGTAGTACCCGATCGCGGCCAGGCCGTAGCCGAGTGCGGACCCGCCGAACGCAGCCTTATTAGTGCGCGAGTGGCGCGTGTAGTCGGCAGCTAGCGGGGCGAACGAGACGACACCGGCCGCAGCGAGGTCGACCGCCGGCCAGAAGCCGAACACGTTGTCCTGAGGCAAGGCATGCGCCGGCTTGCTGAGGACCTGCACGAACAGGTAGATCGACGCGACCAGGACCATCCAGACCATGAACTTCCGCAGGATCTTCACGCTGCCGAGCGGCCGGACCGCCATCGTCGTCGCGATGATTCCCGCGAGGACGACGAACACCCAGCGCCAGCGCTCACTCGTCACCGCGACCGCGGCCTGCGAGATCACGATGATCTCCATCGTCGCCCAGCCGACGTTCTGCGCGATGTTCAGCACGGTCGGCGCGATCGAGCCGCGGCGGCCGAACAGCCCGCGCAGACAAGCCATCGCCGGCGCCCCGGTCTGGGAGCCGAACACGGCCGCGCCGCCGAGGACGAGCGCACCGATCCCGCAGCCGACCACGACCGCGAGCAGGCCCTGCCAGAGCGAGCCCGTGTACGCCGCGACCAGCGCACCGGTGACCGGCCCGAACAGCGAGATGCCGAAGTTCCCCCACAGCGTGAACTGGTCGAAGAACCCGAGCGTCCGCGGCGCGTCGGTGGTGAGGACGAGCGGCGCCTCGGTGGTGCTCGCAGAACGGACAGCAGTACTGGTCATGAGTGACCCCACTCCCTACGCCGGCATTACCCGGTCAGGTTCAGGCGGTCGGCGACCCAGCTGTCGCCCTCTCAGCCCGCGCACGTCGGTGCGAGCTCCCGCATAGGTTTGACGGGGACAACTCTAACGCGTCAGCTACCTTCGGGAAGAGTGGCTGCTCGTTCTATGAGAGCGGCGACTTCCGGGCCGTTGGTGACGATCGGCATGTGGGCCCCGGTGTCGAGCGTGCGGGACTCGCCGTTGCTGAGCGTCGCGAGCCGCTCGACCCACTCGGCGGTCGACAGCAGGTCGTGCCGGCCGCGGACGATCTGGACCGGCGCTTTGACCTGCGCGATCACCGCCGCCAGGTCGTGCTGCCGGGAGGCCTCGCCGGCGCGGGCGATGGTCGGCAGCGTCGTCCGGGCGTACTGCGGGGTGACGACCCGGAGGAGCTTCGGTGAGTCGGGCACGGCGGACCCGAGCCAGCGCACCGCTCGGTCCACGCTCGACATTCGGGCGTCACCGGACGGCGCGACGAGGACGACGGCGTGCGCCAACTCGGGGTACCGGATCGCGGTCTCGACGACGATCTGGCAGCTCGCCGAGTGGCCGACGAGCACCGACCGCTCGCGGATCTTCTCGGCCAGCCCCACCGCGAGCGCACGGGGGTGCAGGTCCTCACGGGCGCCGGCGGGTTCGCCGTACCCGGGCAGCGTGACCACGTGGTACGGCGTGATCAGGTGTTCGACCGTCCTGGTGTACGACTCCGGGCCGAGACCCAGGCCGGGCACCAGGACGACAGGAGCGCTCACTCCCAGGGAGCCTTGGCCGGCGGACCCTGCACGACCGGGTTCGGCACCTCGGGCTTCAGCTCGCGGTGCCCGAGGAACAGGCCGGCCGCGAGGACCAGCAGCCCGAAACCGCCCCAGCCGTACGCCGTCGGCAGCCGGTGCACCGACTCGTCATTGGCGCCCAGGCCCGTGGACAGCACCATGAACAGCCAGACCAGGATGAGCACCGCGGAGACCGCGACCAGGATCAGTCCGACCACCTCGCCCGGCTCGGGCTGCTGACCGGCCCGGCTCCGGGCCCGCAGGTCGCGGATCCACATCGCCAGCGCGACCACGCCGACCACGAGCAGCAGCAGCTGACCGACCGCGTCGATCACGTCGGTGCGCAGCGGATGGTTGAGCGGCGAGCCGGGCGCCTGCGAGATGTCGCGGAGCGAGACCCGCTGGACGGAGATGACGAGCAGGCCGTAGATCGCGGCGATCGCCGTCGCGAGGCCGACGACCCGAGCGGCGCGCGGGTCACGCGGTGCGGCAGGTTCGTCACGGCCGTACGTCGGGAGCTCGTGCGGCTCGGGGCTCGCGGAGGCGCCGTACGGGGTGCCGGGCCGGTAGGTCGGCGGCTGCGCGTGTGGCGCGGTGATCTGTCCCTGGCCGTGCGGCTGTTGCTGTGGCTGTGGTTGAGGAGGGACGCCGTACTGGCCGGGGGGCGTGCCGTAGAGCTGCGGCTCGGCGTAGTACTCCGGTGCTTCCGGTGGCTGTTGACCGGACCCGTAGGTGCCACCGCCGTACGGCGTCGGCGGGGCGTAGTGGTGCTGGTCCGCACTGGGCTGCTGCTCGGGCTCATCGTCCCGGCCGTACGTCGGGAAGTCCTGTGACGACATGCCTGCTCCCTCCCGTCGTACCCAGTCTCTCAGGTGGCTTTGATGGTGGGCCAGGCGTTCGGCAGGCAGCCGGCCAGGCCCTTCGTCTGCTGCATCATCACCGGTGCGGGGGTCTTCACCTTCGTGCAGGTCGAGTGGCCGTGGCCGAGCGCGTGCCCGACCTCGTGGTTCACCAGGTAGCTGCGGTACATCTCCACGTTCCCGTTGTACGCCGGGATCGCGTAGATCCAGCGCTTCGCGTTGAGTACCACCCGGTCCTCGACGCGGCAGGACACCTCACCGCCGGTGTCGAGGGGCAGACACAGCTTGTCGGTCAGGGTCGGCGTCGCCAGGATGATCCGGAGATCGGCGTCGACGCTGTCCGTCCGCTCGAAGTTCACCGGATGGATCGCCTGCCAGCCCCGCGGGTCGGTCAGCGTCTGGTGGATCGCGGCGGCCACGGCGGCGCCGTTCACCGTTACGCCCTGCTCGATCTCCACGCGGTACGTCAGCTTGTCGCGCACACCGGTCGCCTTGTTGAACCCCGGCACCACGGCCAGCTTGCCGGTCGACACCAGCACGTTCGGCTTCGCACTCTTGGGCTTGCGGGTCAGAGTCGGTGCCGGCCGCAACGGTGTCGTGAACTTCTGCGTCGGCGTCGCCATCGGCGTCGCACTGGGCGAGGGCACCGCGATGTTGTCCGGCACTTCCCGCTGCTCGGCGCTGTTGGCCCCAGCAACCACTTCCGCCGCGAGACTCGCCCGATGCGCCACATCCGGATGCGCGACCACAACGGTCCCCAGCACGGCCAGGGCGGTCACCGTGAACCACTGCCCCTTGTAGGACTTCCGCCGGCTGTGCCGCCCGCCCACCCGCTTCCGCCCAGCCGTCACGGGCCGCTGGCCGCTCCGCCGGGTGGTCATGGCATTTCACCCTACAGAGTCATCACAGAACCCCGAAACCCCCGTTTCAAACCAAGCCCAACCAACAAATCCAAGCCCAGCCTCAACACCATCCGCGAGGTAGCGCCCGAGGAGGTCAGGCGGTGCGGGTGCGGAGGAATTTGCCGAAGTGGGGGACGGTGAAGGCTACGGTGCCGCGTTCGGCGGAGAAGACGAGGCCTTTCTTGATCAGGCCGTCGCGGGCGGGGGAGAGGGACTGGGGTTTGCGCTTGAGGGTGCCGGCGACCTCGGACGTCGGAACGGCGCCGTCGTCGACGCCGATGCCCAGTTCGGCCATGGCGCGCATGTACTCGCGTTCCGCGGGAGTGGCTCGCTCGTACCGCGAACCGAAGAAGCCGACCGTCAGCTCGGCCGACGCCTCGGGTGCCGCGACAGCCACGTCCTTGATGGTGATGGGCGTGGTGGGCGCGTGGTCCCAGGTGGAGTGCGCGAAGGCCTGCACGAAGTACGGGTAGCCGTCGGTCTGCGCGTACAGCTCGTCCAGCGCCTCCTCGTCGTACTGCACGCCTTCGCTCTCCGCCGGGATCATCAGCGCCCGGTCGCACGCGTCGCGGGCCAACCGGTCGACGCGGATGTAGCGGAACAGTCGCTCGGAGTACGACTTGCTGGCGGAGAGCACAGCGGGCAGATGCGGCAGACCGGCGCCGACGACGACCAGCGGCGCGCTCTGCTGTGAGATCTCGTGGCAGGCAGCGCACAGCGCGGACAGGTCGTCCGCGCTGATGTCCTGCATCTCGTCGATGAACAGCCCGACTCCGACCGACAGGTCACCGGCCAGGTCCGCCGCATCGGTGAACAGCTCGATCAGATCCATCTCCAGGTCACCGGAGTCCGCACGCCCCTTGGCGGCCGCCACGTCGACCGGCGGGTGCCAGCGGATGCCTTTGCGGTCGTTCGCCGCGGTCCGCAACGCGAAGGCCTTCAGTACGGCGCTGAACTGGTCGACCCGCTCGTCGTCGCGGTGCCGGTGTCCCAGCTCCCGCATCGCGGTGTGCAGCGCCTGAGCGATCGGCAGCCGGACACTCTGGTCCGGCCGTGCCTCGATCTTCCCGGTGCCCCACGCGCGCTTGATCGCCTGCGATCGCAGCGTGTTGAGCAGCACCGTCTTACCGACGCCCCGGAGCCCGCTGAGTACCAGGCTCCGTTCCGGCCGGCCCGCCGCGACCCGCTCGAGCACCACCTCGAACTGCCGCACCTCGGTGTCACGTCCGGCCAGCTCAGGCGGCCGCTGACCGGCGCCGGGCGCATAGGGATTCCGGATCGGATCCATGCTTTCACTGTATGAGGCCGTCTAGCGTTTTCCGTAGATTGACCAATCAACGACCAGAGCGTGTCGCGAGGACTGTCTACGACTTTCTACCGAATTCACTAGATACCGATAGACACCGCGAGCGACGCCAAGACCACTTCAGGGACCACTAGGGTTCCGCCCATGGTGGAGTGGGTTCCGCAAGCGGGGGCGTTGTACGAACGGGTGCATCAGCAGTACGTCGGTGGCGCGCGCAAGCTCGAGGCGCTGATCAACGAGCTGATCGGTGAAGAGGAAGGCATCAACTACCTGACCGCGACGGCCCGCGCGAAGGACCCGGAGTCGTTCCTCACCAAGGCCTCGAAACCGCACCCGGACGATCCCGACCGGCCGAAGTACGACGATCCGCTGAACCAGATCACGGACCTGGTCGCGGCCCGGGTGATCACGTTCCTGGTCGAGGCGGTAGACCGGGTGTGTGAGGTGATCGAGGCCGAGTTCGAGATCGTCGAGCACACCGACATGGGTGCGCACACCCGGGCGCAGGGTGTCTTCGGGTACGCGAGCAAGCACTACTTGGTCCGGCTCAACGAGCACCGTCGCGAGCTCCCGGAGTACGCCGTACTGAAGAACCTGGTGATGGAGATCCAGGTCCGGACGGCGGTCCAGCACGCGTGGGCCGAGTTCGAGCACGACATCCGGTACAAGCTCGACATCCCGCCGGACCGCAAGCCGGAGTTCGACCGGCGGTTCCTGCTGGCCGCTGCGCTGATGGAGCTGGCCGACAACGAGTTCACCGAGATCGACCGGCTGTACCGCGAGCTCGCCGCGACCGCGTCGGACAAGGCCCCGCTGGATCTCACCTCGGCCACGTTGACGACGTACCTGACCCGTCGGTACCCGGACGCGCCGCACGCGAAGACGACGCACTACACCTGGATCCTCGGTGTCCTGCACCGCCTCGGCGTCACCACCGAGGAGCAGCTCACCGAACTGCTCACCGGCATCGACAGCCAAGCCGTGCAGGCAGCCATGACCCATCGCGCCCCGGCCGGCACGGTACGCCGCCTCGACGACGACCTGCTCGCCGCGAAGGGACCGGACTACTTGGAACTGTTCCCCGGCGAGGAGCGCCGCCAGAAGATCCTCAAGGGCCGCCTGAAGGCCCTGACCCGCGCCGGCCTCATCCAGCAGCCCTAGACTCCGCCAGCTCGTCGGCAACAGCGGATGCGGTACGGCGGGCCCACTGCGTGGTCGTGATGAGCCCCAGCACGAGTACCAGCAGTCCGCAGCCCGCGATGATGAACCAGCAGAGCTGAGCCGCGTCGACGAACCCCGTCTCGAAAGAGCCGACCAACCGCGCAGTCAGCACCGTACCGACGACGGCGACACCCAGTGAGGCCCCGACCTGACGACTGGTTGACGCGATCGCGGCAGCGACACCGGCCTGGGCCCGCGGCATCCCAGAGACCGCCGCGTTCGTGATCGGCGCGTTCAGCATGCCGAAACCGAGTCCGAAGACCAGATAGCCGATCAGCAACAGCACAGTCGGCGTACTGGTCGTCAAGCGGGACAGGATCAGACCTGCCGCAGTCAGCATGGTCCCGGCCACCACCAGCGGTATCCGCGGACCGCGGTGACCGACCAGCCAGCCGGACACCGGCGCGAACACCACAGTCATGGCAGCCATCGGCAACGTCAGCAGGCCGGCATGCAGCGCGGTGAACCCACGCACCGACTGCAGATAGAGCGAGTTGAGGAACAGGAACCCGGACAGCGCCGAGAAACCGCACACCGCGATCAGAGTGGCACCCGAGAACGGCGCGCTCCGAAAGAACCGTGGATCGAGCAGCGGTTCCTTCCGACGCCCCTCGTAGTACACGAGCGTCACCAGCGCCGCCGCGGCCACCGCGAAGCACCCGAGGATCAGTGGCGACCCCCACCCTGCAGACCGGCCCTCGATGACTCCGTAGGTCAGCCCACCGAGTAGTAGTACGACGAGCACCTGCCCGACCGGGTCGATCCGCCGCGGTACGGCGGCCCGCGACTCCGGCACGAACAGCCTGGTCATCAGGACGGCGAGCACCGCCACCGGCACGTTGATCCAGAAGATGAACCGCCACCCCGGCCCGTCGACCAGCGTGCCGCCGACGACCGGCCCGACCGCCATGCTGAGCCCGACCACCCCGCCCCAGACCCCGATCGCCTGCGCACGCTCGCGCGGGTTGGTGAACGTGTTGGTGATGATCGACATCGCCACCGGGTTCAGCATCGACCCGCCGACGGCCTGCAGCACCCGGAACAGGATCAGCAGGTCGATGGTCGGCGCGACGCCGCACAGCAGCGACCCGATCCCGAAAAGCACCAGCCCGGCCTGGAAGGTCCGTCGCCGCCCGATCCGGTCGGCTGTCGACCCGGACACCATCAACAGGCTCGCCAGCACCAGGGTGTAGGCATCGATCGTCCACTGCAGCTTCTCGACCGACGCTCCGAGCTCCGAACGGATGGCCGGCAGCGCCAGGTTCACGATCGTCGAGTCCAGCCCGACGATGAACAAGCTGGAGCAACAGATGCCGAGAACCAGCAGCCGCCGCCCGCGCGTCAGCTCCTCCACCCGGCTCCTTCCGATCGCCCGTTGAAGACTGTACTACCCGGTTCCGGAAACGATTCCCGAGAGGTTCGCCACAGGACCTGAAAACGGTTTGACGGACTGTCGGCGGCGGCGCCTACGCTTGATGCATTCGCCTGGTCAGGCACCCTTTCTCATCCCTCTATGCCTCTTTGTGAGACGTCATGTCGTTGCGCCTCATTCCGTTCGCCGATCCGGGTGTGCCCGACACCCGGTCCGGTCTCCGACTCATCCTCTGGCTGGAGCACCAGCAGCTGCGCGGGCAGGTCCTCGCAGTCTTCTGGGGGCTCGTCTTCTTCGGTGGCATCGCCGCCGCTCCGGTCGCCGTCGGTCTCGCCGTGCAGGCGGCGATCGACCTTTCCTGGCCCAAGCTGATGCTGGCCGGTGCGCTACTGCTGGTCTTCGGTGCGGCCAAGGCCGGCGCCGACTCGTTCTTCCACCGCGCCGTGGTGACGAACTGGATCAGTACGGCGTCCCGCCTGCAGCAGCTGCTGATGCGCAAAGCAGCGGAGCTGGGCTCGCTGCTGACCCGCCGGATCGCCGCCGGCGAGGTGGTCGCCGTGAGCAGCGGCGACGTCGAGAAGATCGGCTGGTTCGTCGAGGTCCTGGGCCGGTTCGCCGCCGCCCTGCTGACCTGTTTCGCGGTCGTCGTCGGCCTGATGTTCTATGAACCGGAGCTCGGCCTGGTGGTCCTGGTCGCCGTGCCGGTGCTGGCGTTCTCGATCGTCCCGCTGATGGGTCCCGCGGAGCGCCGCGCGGACGAGCAGCGGGCCAAGGGCGGCCGGGCCACCGAGCTGGCCGCCGACACCGTCGCCGGTCTGCGCGTGCTGCGCGGCATCGGCGGTGAGCAGCTGTTCCTGGACCGCTACCGCGAGGCCTCCCAGCAGTACCGGAGCAGCGCGGTCCGCAGTGCCCGGATGTGGGCGCTGATCGCGGCGCTGCAGGTGCTGCTGTTCGGTGTGTTCCTGGTGGTCGTGGTCTGGCTCGGCGTGCACCTGGTGACGTCCGGCAAGATCTCGGTCGGCGAGCTCGTCACGACGTACGGGTTCATCACGTTCATGCTGGTGCCGCTGCACACGTTCGAGGAGACGGCGAGCGCGTTCATCTTCTCGAAGGTGTCGGCCCGCCGGGCCGCGCGCGTGCTGTCGCTGCAGCGGACCGACGAGACCAAGGGCACCGGGGAGGCGCAGGCGCCGGAAGGCGACCTGCTCGACCCGGTCACCGGTCTGCACGTCCCGGCCGGGAGCTTCACCGCGGTGGTCTCCGGCAACCCGGACGCCGGTGGTCTGCTGGCAGACCGCCTCGGTGGTCACAGCCCGAGCGCCGATGGCGAGGCGTCGGTGCTGCTCGACGGCGTCGCGCTGGACGACCTCCCGCTGGACTCCGCGCGGACGGTCGTGCTCGTGCAGGACAAGGACCCCGTGCTGTTGTCAGGGACGGTCCGCGACCTGTTCGACGTACCGGCCAGTGGTGCGGTCACGCCGGAGACGGCTCTGGACGCGGCGCAGTGCGAGGACATTCTCGACGTACTGCGGCAGACGCTGCCCGCTGGTGAGTCCGACGCGATGAAGGCGGTGCTGACCGAGCGCGGGCGATCCCTGTCCGGCGGTCAGCGGCAGCGGGTCGCTCTGGCCCGTTCGCTGTACGTCGACCCGCAGGTGCTCGTGCTGGACGAGCCGACCAGTGCGGTGGACGCGCACACCGAAGCGCGGATCGCCGACGGTCTGCGGCTGCTGCGGTCCGGCCGGACCACGGTGGTGTTCACGTCCAGCCCACTGATGCTGGACCGCGCGGAGCGGGTGGTGTTCGTGCCGGACGGCCGCGTCGAAGCGGTCGGCACGCACCACGAGCTGCTGCACACCAACCCGCGGTACCGCGCCGTCGTGACCCGTGAAGACGAATCGACTCTCGAGGAGTCCGTGTGAAGCGCCCGGAGTACGACCCGGCGGCCCCACAGGAAGTAGTGCGGCTCCCGGTGGCAAGTGGCGCGACCGTTCGTGCCTATCTGAAGACGCTGTTCCGCCGGCATCGCCGTGCGTTCCTCTGGCTGACGCTGGTGAACGCGGTGGCGGCGCTGAGCGGCATGGTCGGTCCCTGGCTGCTCGGCAACGTGGTGCAGAAGCTGTCCGAGGGCAAGACCGACGTGAAGCTCCCGTACGTCGTCATCGGTTTCGTGATCGCGCTCGCGGTGCAGACCGTGTTCGTGCGGATGACGCGGTTGCGCGGTGCGGTGCTCGGTGAGGAGATGCTGGCCGACCTCCGCGAGGACTTCCTGGTCCGCGCGGTCGGACTGCCGCCGGGTGTGCTGGAGCGCGCCGGGACGGGTGACCTGCTGTCCCGGATCACCACCGACATCGACCGGCTCTCGCACGCCATGCGGGACGCCGTACCGCAGCTGACGATCGCGATCATCTGGGCGTCACTCCTGATCGGCGCCCTGGTCGTCACCGCACCGCCGCTGGCCGTGGCCGTGGTGATCGCGGCACCGATCCTGATCATCGGTGGCCGCTGGTACTTCCGCCGCGCACCATCGGGGTACCGCTCCGAAGCCGCCGGGTACGCCGCGGTCGCCTCGGCGCTGGCCGAGACGGTCGACGCCGGCCGGACCGTCGAGTCGCACCGGCTCGGTGGCCGCCGGATCGGTCTCGGTGACACCCGCATCGGTCAATGGGTCGCCTGGGAGCGGTACACGCTGTACCTGCGGATGATCCTGTTCCCGGTGATCAACATGACCCACACGGTGGCGCTGGCCGCCGTACTGGTCATCGGTGGCGGTTTCGCGATCCAGGGCTGGCTCACGGTCGGTGCGCTAACCACGGGTGCGCTGTACATCCAGATGCTCGTCGAGCCGGTCAACATGATGATCCGCTGGTACGACGAGCTTCAGGTGGCGCAGGTGTCGCTGGCCCGCCTGGTCGGCGTCCGTGAGGTGGAGACCGAGGAGACGACGAGTGACGCCGAGCCGGACGGCCGGACGGTGCTCGCGGACGACGTACGGTTCGGGTACTTGGAGGGTCGCGACGTACTGCACGGTGTGACGCTGACGGTCGAGCCGGGTGCCCGGGTGGCACTGGTCGGGCCGTCCGGTGCCGGGAAGTCCACGCTGGGCCGGCTGCTGGCCGGCATCTACTCACCACGCGTCGGCGACATCACCTTGGGTGGCGCGGCGCTGGACCGGATGTCTGCCGAGCAGGTGCGCAGTCATGTTGCCCTGGTCAACCAGGAGCACCACGTGTTCGTGGGCAGTGTGCGCGACAACCTGCGGCTGGCCCGGCAAGACGCGACCGACGCCGACCTCTGGGCGGCGCTGCGCTCGGTGGACGCCGACGGTTGGGTGGCCGGCTTCGACGGCGGTCTGGACACCGAGGTGGGCTCCGGTGGGGTCTCGCTGACGCCGGCCCAGGCGCAGCAGGTCGCGCTGGCCCGGCTGGTGCTCGCCGACCCGCACACGCTGGTCCTGGACGAGGCGACCTCGTTGATGGACCCGCGCGCGGCCCGGCACCTGGAGCGGTCGCTGGCGACCGTGCTGGAAGGCCGGACCGTGGTGGCCATCGCCCACCGGCTGCACACCGCACACGACGCGGACGTGATCGCGGTCGTCGAGGACGGCAAGATCGTCGAGCTCGGCGGCCATGACGAGCTGGTCGGTGCCGAGGGTGCGTACGCCGCACTCTGGCACTCCTGGCACGGCGACCGCTGACGCACCGCCTCTCGTCGGGGGGGGGGGTGCGCGGGGCGGGCGCCCCCCCCCCCGGGGGGGGGTAGAGTGGGGGGGGGGGGCGCCGGGGTGGGGGGGGCCCCCCCAGCGCCCCCGGGGGCG